>NZ_JADPEX010000003.1:0-195774 GCF_015668065.1 Ruminococcus sp. 1001713B170207_170306_F1
GGGCTGGCAGATGTTGAAAGAAGAAAATGCAGAACTTCTTATCAATGGAAAGCGTGTGGAAAGTGATTATACCTTTAGACGGACTGGAAGAAACCTATTATATTGCAGACGTTTTACCAAAGCCAAAAGAATTTCAAAATAAAGCCTATTGCTACGCACTAAAAAAAGCCTGCAAATCTATGAATGATGAAATCGGCAAAATCACAGAGGAAAAACAGGACTATCAAGAATATGTGGAAAGTTTCGTCCATGAAATTAAAATACCGATAGGAGCATTGTCTTTGACGTTTGACAATACAAAAAATTACACATTAAAAAAAGAAACAGACAAAATATTTCAGTTAGTGGAACAAATGCTCTACTATGCAAGAAGCGAAAATACGGAAAAGGACTATTTTGTAAAACAGTTGCAGTTAGACGAAGTGATACATAATGTCATTCTGAAATTCCGTCATTCGCTTATGGAAAGAAAAGCAATTATCAATATCCATGACATAGAAAATGTCATTTATACTGATGAAAAATGGCTGACATTCATTCTATCTCAAATCGTGCAAAATGCGATTAAGTATTTTGATAAGCAAGAAAATAAGCTGACGATATACAGTCAAGACAATGGTACAAATATATTGCTTGTGATTGAAGATAATGGTTGTGGAATAAAAGCGTCTGATTTATCCCGTGTATTTGAAAAAGGTTTTACGGGTTCAAATAGAAACAAGGCAAATGCAACGGGTATGGGACTGTATCTATCGAAAAAATTATGCGATAGGTTGGGCTTGAAATTGGATATTGCTTCTACGGAAAAAGAATATACAAGACTGACCATTACATTTCCAAAAGGAACAGTTCATAATTTTTCAGAGTAATTTGAAAACCATGCCAACATTGATACGGTGCTTTAAGGGGGCTTGCATTATGGAAAGCTTTAAGTACAATTCTTTGCAATCAAATTCCACCTAATAGCACACTATTAAAAATTGAATATGTTTTAGCTTTAAAGGCTCGTACAGACTATATGTTTTGTGCGGGCTTTTTTCATACCCGAAAAAAATTTAAAAATTTTTCAAAAGAGGTCATTAAATCACACCTTTCATTCCCTATATGGTGCGGAAAGAGGGATAAACACTTTTCAAATCATAGTGGAAAGGGGGTGAGATTGATGAAACCGTCTGACTTCCAGAAAACAGTTCAATGTCGATTTGAAAGTTGTTTGAAGAAAGTTGTCCGTCATATTGTAAAGGACTACCAACAAGGATTGAAACGACGAAAAGATAAAGAAATTCCATTCTGTGAACTTCCAGAAATTTTCGTTGAAAATTTTGCTGTGTGGGATGACTACGAAACAGATTATACAATCTTTTCAGTATGTGGCATTGATATTCGTGTCCTTGATGATGAGCTGGCAGAAGCCTTGAAAAAACTTCCAGAAAGAAAGAGAAATACTCTGTTAATGTATTACTTCTTGGAAATGACAGAAAGTGAAATTGCCAACTTACAAAAGATTACGCAAAGCGGTGTATTTAGAAACCGACATCATGCTTTGGAAACTATGAAAAAAATACTAAAGGAGAAGCAGTAAAATGAAGCAAACATTTAAGAAGCCGTCCTACTATTTGCTTTCGCAAGCAATGGACGGGGACGAAAAAGCGATTGAAAAAATACTGGCATTTTATGACCCGTACATATCAAAGTGCTGTTTGCGCCCACTCTATGATGAATACGGCAATGTCTATATTGTTGTAGATATGGAGTTAAAGGGACTTATCCGAGAAGCACTTATCAAAATGATTTTAGGGTTTGATATTGCCTTAGAAATCGAAGAAGAATAAGCAGTTTTTTGCAGAGCATGGTTTAATGTCCCCCTCTTTCCTGCTCTGCCCTGCTTTTACATGAAAGCAACACGCTTTCGCCACAGCTCTTTGACAACTGAATAAAGCAGACAGATACGTTTGTGAGATAGCGAGCCACGGGGACTGTACGCCACGACCTTTCCAAAAGAAAGCGAGCGACTCACGCAGTGATCCGAGAGCGACTGTTGGAAAAGTCGTTTTGCCATGACCTATCCTCACAGAATAATGATACGTCCGCATGGTGCGGTTCTGCCCACAAGAATGGGAATAGTTGAGATACTAATGGAGCTTTCCAAAGCCGTCTGTCTGCTTATGTAACTTATAAATAGACACACAGTAAAGGGGGTGTTACATTATGTTAAATACTGATGTGTTAAATGATGTGATGTTCCAGCGAGGTAAGGTGTTGGAATATGAATAAAACGAAGATAAGAGCAACGGAACAGCCGATTGCTGTTGATATAGAGGGACTGTCTGCTAGGTTATCTTGTGGTCGTGCTACTGCAAGAAAGATTGGCGAGCAGGCAGGAGCAAAAATTGTGATAGGTCGCAGGGTTCTTTATTCCATAGAAAAAGTCAAGAAATACTTGTTATATTTGGAAGAATAGAGCGATTTTCTATTTATGTTCTCTGGCGTGTGTAGTATAATAAGAAAGGACAAAGCACGCTGTGAGAACAAGAAAAGAGGCTTTTTCAGAAAGGAATGGTTCTCATGGCAATTAGTAGAAAAGACCCAAAAGGAAGAAAATTAAGAGAGGGCGAAAACTGGCGTAATGATGGAAGATACAGTTATCGTTATACAGATGTAAGAACAGGCAAGAGATTGACAGTCTATGCACAAGATTTACCAGAGCTTCGAGAAAAAGAGAAGCAGATTGCAAAAGATATGGAAGATAATATATTGACAGACGGAGCAATCAAAAAAATGACGCTTAACACGTTGTTTGAGCGTTATATGGCAACTCGTGAGCTGGCTGATACTACAAGAGTTAGTTATGTTCGTGCTTGGGAAAACAGAGTAAAAGACGAGATTGGAAATATTAAAGTTGTTCAGCTTTTACCCTCACATATTAAAGCGTATTATGCGAAACTTTCCAAAGCTGGATATGCTTATTCTACAATCAAGTATATTCACAACCTGCTTTATCCTGCATTAGAAATGGCTGTTGATGATGATATTATCCGAAAGAACCCTGCAAAAAGTTCCATTAGTGATTATGGAAAACCAGCAGAGGAAAAAGAAGCCTTAACAGTTTCTCAACAAGAAAAGTTTATGGAGTTTGTAAAACAGAGCAATGTCTATAACACATATTATCCTATGTTTACCATAATGATTGGTACGGGGTTAAGATGTGGGGAGCTTATTGGTCTTACATGGAAAGATATAAACATCAAGGCAAAAACGGTTAATGTAGACCACCAGCTCATTTATAAGAATTTAGGCGACGGTTGCAAGTTCCATATCTCAACACCAAAAACGTCGTCGGGTATTCGTATTATACCTATGACACAAGAAGTTGCAAAAGCCTTTGAGGAACAAAGAAAAATCAATTTTATGCTTGCAAAGGATAAGAGCATTGAGGTGGACGGGTGTTCGGGGTTTGTCTTTACAGCAAAATCGGGCAGACCGCTTATGCCGAATGGCGTAAATAGTGTTTTATACAACATTGTAGACGCATATAACAAAACCGAAGTAGAGAGAGCAAAAAAAGAGCATAGGAAAGCAGAGCTGTTACCAAAGTTTTCAGCTCATGTAATGCGTCACACAGCTTGTACCAGAATGGCAGAGTGCCGTATGGACGTAAAAGTTCTTCAATATATTATGGGACACGCTCATATAGATGTAACAATGGAAGTGTATAACCATATTGGAGAGCTGACAAGGATTGAAAATGAGATTGCAAGACTAGATAGTATGGTGTTAAATGCTTGACACCACAAAAAGAGAAATTGGTGTCAAATTGGTGTCAAAACAGAAAAAATCACAATTTCAAAAGAAATAAGATACTGCAAACCATTGATTTTAAAGGGTTTGCAAAAAAAATCTCAAAAAATTAGCACTCACCACTTGACAGTGCTAATAATAGGTGCTATATTACAACTAGAACAAAGGAAGGGGATAAAAAGAAAGCAAAAGCGAAAGGCTTTATGAATTCCCTACCACCCGAGTTCCAAGAAACAAGGTAAACAGCATATATAAAAAGGAGAGATGACTTATGTTAATGCCTAGTATTTTTGGAGAGAACTTATTTGATGATTTCTTTAATGATTTTCCATTCTATTATGATGATAAAGCAATGAAAGATACCGAGAAGAAGCTTTATGGCAAGAGAGCCAGCCACGTTATGAAGACTGATATTAAGGAAATGGATAACGGTTATCAGCTGGTAGTTGATCTTCCAGGATTTACCAAAGATGAGATTAAGGCTTCCCTGGAGAATGGCTATCTGACCATCAGCGCTGAGAAAGGTCTGGACAAAGATGAGCAGGAGAAAGAATCCGGTCATTATATCCGCAGGGAGCGTTACGCAGGAGCCTGCAGCAGAAGCTTTTATGTAGGCGAGGACGTACAGCAGGAGGATATTAAGGCTGAGTTTAAACATGGCATTCTGAAACTGTTTGTTCCGAAGAAAGAAGCGAAACCAGCAGTGGAAGAGAAGAAACACATTGCCATCGAAGGATAACTTTTCCCCCTTCAGAAGCATATTCTGAGAGAATAGCATAATTAAGAAGTAAGATGCCGCAGAATCACGGAAAATGGTGGTTCTGCGGCATCTTTTTTTACATTTGTTCGCTATTTTTCTGTCTTGACAATGCCTGTTGATTTAGCTATAATGGTGAAACTGTGAATATCCTAGTGAATTTGTACCCTTTTGGGTAATGAAATGTCTGCTTCTGCAGGCATTACCAATTATAAAAGTGGACTGTTTGGCGAATGAATGTTATCTGTGGTTGGTATATTTCTGCAGCTTTTTGTTCAGGACTTTTATAGTAATGGAATTTTCCGGGAGAAACAGCATATAAGAAATGTATGATACGGGGCGACAAGCCGCCGGAATGAAAGGGAGTAAGGCTATAATGGAAGAAAAGAAGAACTTACTAACCTATGCAGGACTTAAAAAACTGGAAGAAGAGCTGCATGATTTAAAGGTAGTAAAAAGAAAAGAAGTAGCAGGTAAGATCAAAGAGGCAAGAGAGCAGGGAGACCTGTCCGAGAATGCAGAGTACGATGCAGCTAAAGATGAGCAGAGAGATATCGAAGCGCGTATTGAAGAAATTGAGAAAATCCTGAAGAACGCTGAGGTTGTAGTTGAGGACGAAGTCGATCTTGACAAGATCAGCGTAGGATGTAAAGTAAGAGTACATGACTTCGAGTTTGACGAAGATATAGAACTGAAGCTGGTTGGCTCCACAGAGGCAAACAGCCTGGAAGGCAAGATTTCTAACGAATCTCCTGTAGGAAAGGCTCTTATGGGCGCACACACAGGTGATATTGTAGAAGTAGAGCTGCCATCCGGTATCATGAAGTACAAAGTGCTGGAAATCCAGCGTAATATTTAAGGAGGCACAAAAGTGGCAGAACAGAAGAATCAGGATCTGAATCAGCTTCTGAAAATCCGCCGTGATAAACTGGCAGAGCTTCAGGCGAATGGCAAGGATCCATTTCAGATAACAAAATTTAATCAGACCCATCATTCATTGGAAGTAAAGAACCTTTATGAGGCACACGAAGCAGAGCTGCTGAAGGATCGTACAGAGCCGGATGTAACAGGTCTTGATGAAGAGCAGGCGAAGGAAGTTCAGAAGAACGACTACGAAGAGAGAAGAAGTATTATGGATGCCAGCCCGCTCCATGTGGCAATCGCTGGACGTATGATGTTCAAGAGAGTCATGGGAAAAGCTTCTTTCTGCAATATCCAGGACTTACAGGGAAACATTCAGGTATATGTTGCAAGAGACGCTATCGGAGCAGATTCTTATGCAGACTTTAAGAAATCTGATATCGGCGATATCTTCGGTCTGGAAGGTTTTGCATTCAGAACCAGAACCGGTGAGATTTCTATTCATGCAGAGAAAATGACTCTTTTATCAAAGAGCCTGCAGATCCTTCCGGAGAAATTCCACGGACTGACAGATACAGATATGCGTTATCGTCAGAGATATGTAGACCTGATCATGAACCAGGAGAGCAAGAACGTATTTATCAAGCGCTCTCAGGTCATTAAAGAGATCCGAAACTTCCTTGCTGGCCGTGACTTCATGGAAGTAGAGACTCCAATGCTGGTTTCCAATGCTGGTGGTGCAGCTGCCAGACCATTTGAGACACATTACAATGCACTGAACGAAGATGTTAAGCTTCGTATTTCACTGGAACTTTATCTGAAACGACTGATCGTTGGCGGACTTGAAAGAGTCTACGAGATTGGCCGTGTATTCCGTAATGAGGGTGTTGATACCCGTCATAATCCGGAATTTACACTGATGGAGCTTTACCAGGCATATACAGATTATGAAGGAATGATGGAACTTACGGAATCCATGTTCCGCTATCTGGCAGAGAAGGTCTGCGGTTCCACCAAGATTTCTTACAATGGTATCGAGATTGATCTTGGAAAGCCATTTGAGCGTCTGACCATGAATGATGCGATCAAGAAATATGCAGGAATTGACTTTGACCAGGTTGCAGATGATGAAGCTGCCAAGAAGCTTGCTGCCGAACATCATATCGAGTATGAGGAGCGTCACAAGAAAGGCGATATTATCAATCTCTTCTTCGAAGAATATTGTGAGAAAGAGCTGATTCAGCCTACATTTATTATGGATCACCCAATCGAGATTTCTCCGTTGACTAAGAAGAAACCTTCTGATCCAAACAAGGTAGAGCGTTTTGAGCTTTTCATTAATACATGGGAAATGTGTAACGCATATTCCGAGCTGAATGATCCGATTGATCAGCGCGAACGTTTCAAGGCGCAGGATGCACTTGCAGATGCTGGTGATGAAGAAGCAAACCATACAGATGAAGATTTCCTGAATGCGCTGGAAATCGGTATGCCGCCGACAGGTGGTATCGGATACGGAATCGACCGTCTTGTTATGCTTCTGACAGACAGCCAGGCTATTCGTGATGTGTTGCTGTTCCCGACAATGAAGTCACAGGGCGCTTCCAAGAACGAAGCAAACAATGCGGCACAGGCAGCACCGGCTGTAAAAGCAGAGGAAAAACCTGCTGAGAAGATTGATTTTTCCAATGTAAAAATCGAACCGCTTTTTGAAGAAAACGTTGACTTTGACACTTTCAGCAAGTCAGATTTTCGAGCCGTAAAGATTGAAGCGTGTGAGGCAGTTCCGAAGAGTAAGAAGCTTTTAAAGTTCACTCTGAATGACGGAACAGACCGTAAACGCACGATTTTAAGCGGTATTCACGAGTATTATGAACCGGAAGAACTGGTAGGAAAAACAGCGATTGCAATCGTAAACCTTCCGCCGAGAAAGATGATGGGCATTGATTCCGAAGGTATGCTGATTTCAGCAGTACACGAGGAAGACGGAAGAGAGGGATTACATTTACTGATGGTAGATGAACATATTCCGGCTGGTGCAAAGCTGTATTAAAAATCCGATAAAGGATTAAAAAATGTAGGCTTTTTGATGTAGAGTACGACAAAGGTACGACAAATAAAACCTCCTTAATGGGCTATAATAAATGATTTTAAATAGTCCATGCAAAATGAAATCAATATTTTTACATTATGAGGACACTTTTCTAAGAGAAATTTTAGAAGAGTGTCTTTTTTGTTACGGTCATGTACAAAAAAACAGGAGGAAATTAAAATGGCAAATAACACAGCGTTAAGAGCAGGTAAAGATACTACTCGCACAATTACTTTCAAAAATAAGGAGCACGAAAAATTTTATTACACCTATCTGCCAAAGTGCAGATATCAGGATGTATACCACAAGGCATTGGTGTATTGTCTTGGAATTGACCGGGATACAAGAGAAAACGCAGAACAGATATACGATTTTAAGACAGGATACGTGAAAACGGAATGCCTGCATGAAGGCTGGCAGACAAGCGGCAGCGTAAGGATTATACGGCTGGCATTTAACCTATATTGTGACGGTACTCCCAGTGTTTATGATTATGAAGGAGACAGTGACAGACAGGTAGATGAATGCAGGGAATATTCGGTCAGTGATTTATTCTGCTGTGGCTATGCAAGGTACTTTTGGGAGGCAGTCAAAATCCGTTATCCGGAGTATTGTTTTTATCGGGATTGGGAGGATTCATATGCTGAAGGTTAGATTACAGGGAACAGTTAAGGATATACAGTGGTTTGGGAAACTTTTGGAACAGCACCCGAAAATCCGGGTGCTTGGAGTATCGAAACCGTTTGCAAATAAAGGAACAAACAAATATTTTCGTGTATACGCAGAAATAGAGAAAAGAGAAAATACCATGCAGTAAAGCATGACAGGAGAAAGGCAGGAAGAAAGTATGTGTAGAGTAATCGCAGTCGCAAACCAAAAAGGTGGTGTCGGAAAGACAACTACCTGTGTGAATTTAGGAATCGGTCTTGCAAGGGAAGGGAAAAAAGTGCTTCTGATTGAAGCAGATGCACAGGGAAGCATGGCGGTCAGTCTTGGGATTCAGGAACCGGACGAGCTGGATGAGACACTGGTCAATATTATGGAAAAACTTATCAATGACAAGGAACCGGAGCCGGGAGAAGGAATTATCCATCATGAAGAAGGGGTGGATTTTATCCCTGCCAATATTGAACTTGCAGGATTGGAGACTTCCCTTGTGAATGTCATGAGTCGGGAAATGGTATTGCGGCAGTATATATGTGGGATAAAAAAACAGTATGATTATATCCTGATTGACTGTATGCCCTCACTTGGTATGATTACCATTAACGCATTGGTGGCGGCTGACAGGGTATTGATTCCGGTAGAAGCGGCTTATCTTCCGGTTAAAGGGTTACAGCAGCTTATTAAGACAATAGGGCGGGTACACAGAAAACTGAATCCGGAGCTTTCTATCATGGGGATTTTGTTCACAAAAGTAGACCGCAGGACAAATTTCGCAAAGGATATTGCGGCTCAGATTCGAGAGGTGTACGGAAACAAAATACATATTTTTGCAAATTGCATACCGATGTCTGTAAGGGCGGCTGAAACTACCGCAGAGGGAAAAAGCATCTATCTCCATGACCCGAAAGGAATTGTGGCAGAGGGCTATCACTATCTGACAGGGGAGGTGTTGGATGATGAAGAGTAAGAGCGCAGAAAAGATAAAGCTGACTTCTTATGATGATTTATTTGGCAGTAGTGAAGTAACGGCAGAAGAGAAGATTGTATCCGTTCCGATTCGTCTTTTTCACACCTTCAAAGACCATCCATTCCGGGTATTGGATGATGAAAAAATGCAGGAGACTGTGGAAAGTGTAAAACGATATGGAATACTGATGCCGGGAATTGTACGTCCGTATGGTGATGGTGAGTATGAGATGGTGGCAGGGCACCGCAGATGGCGGGCGTGTGAACTGGCAGGAATGGAAGAGATGCCAGTAATTATCCGGGAAATGGATGATGATACTGCTACGGTGATAATGGTGGATACGAACATCCAGAGGGAAGATATTCTGCCCAGTGAGAAAGCCCATGCTTATAAAATGAAATATGAAGCCATGAAACATCAGGGAAGCAAGGGAGAGAAGCATACGGCTGATCTGGTAGGAGAAGCTGCTGGCGAAAGCGGAAGGACGGTTCAGCGGTATATCCGTCTATCATTCCTTATTTCCAGATTATTAGACTATGTAGACAATAAAAGACTTTCCATGAAAGCGGGAGAGAAACTTTCTTTTCTGACGGTAGAAGAACAGGAATGGGTGTTAGAGGCAATAGATAATGCAGTTTTGACGGTAACAGATAAACAGGCGGAGTTATTCAAGAATCATAGCAGGGAAAAGACGTTGAATCAGGGAATTATCTATTCTGTTTTATTGCAGAAAAAGGAAGCAGAAACAAAGGTAACTCTTTCGGCAAAGAAGGTACGCTCGTATTTTCCGCCAGCCTATACAAAAGAGCAGGTTGAGGAAGTAATTTATACGCTGTTGGAACAGTGGAGAAAGAAGAAAGGGAAGGAGGAACAGGAAGATGCAGGAGATACAGTTTGATTATTTTCATGGAATGGAAGCGGAACAGTATACCTTTTACCGGATTCCGAAAATTTTATTTACCGCAGAATGCTTCAAAACTATTTCCTGCGAAGCAAAGGTTTTATACGGTCTGTTGCTGGACCGTATGAGCCTGAGTATTAAAAATCGCTGGTTCGATGAAGAGGACAGGGTATACATTATTTTTACTGTGGAAGAAATTGCGGAGCTTATGAACTGTGGCACACAGAAGGCAGTGCGGTTATTAAAGGAACTGGATAGTGAAAAGGGCATTGGCCTGGTGGAAAAAAGGCGGCTTGGATTGGGGAAACCCAACGTGATTTATGTGAAGAATTTTATGGTCAAACAGCCTGAAAAGGAAGAAAAAGAGCCGGAAAAGCCTGTAAATACACAGAATTGTGAAAATCACAATTCAAGAGTTGTGAAAACCACAATTCAGGAATGTCCAAAATCACAATTCAAGAATGATGAAAATCACAATTCTGGAATGATGAAAACCACAATTCAAGAATGTGCAGAATCACAATTCAAGAATGATGAAAATCACAATTCTGGAATAGTGAAAATCACAACTCCTGAATGTCCAAAATCACAATCTAATAATACTGATATTAACAATACTGATTTTAGTGAAAATGAGTATAGTGACACTGAGAGTAGTGAAACTGATTTTAACGAGACAGATAATATCTTATCTAATCTTTCTCATCTATCAGTGAGGAAAACAGCAGGAATGATAGATATGGTGGAAGAGATGGAAGCCTATCGGAAAATTATCAGGGAAAATATTTCGTATGAGTGTTTTGAGGACAGCAGGTATCGACAACAGGAGGAAGTGGATGAACTTGTGGAACTGATGGTAGAGGTTATGGTCATGCCGGATAACAGCACTGTTCGCATTGGCGGAGTGGACAAGCCTGTGGTGATTGTGAAGAACCGCTTTATGAAGGTGGAACATGGGCATATTGAATATGTCGTTGGCTGCCTTGAGAAGAATACCAGCAAGGTAGGAAATATCCGGGCGTATCTTCTGACAACACTCTACAATTCAACCATGACCATAGAAAATTATTACAGAGCAGAAGTGAATCACGATATGTATGGAGGAGGATAAAACGGATGAGAAGAAAAGAATTTTTGGAGAATGTGGCAGTTCCGCTTTTAGGGATAGCTGTGGTAATGTTTATTGTTTATCTGTTTTGTGTGGAAAACGGTGTGTGTGATTACCGGAAATTGTGGATAGTTTCAGGGATTCCCTTTGGCATACAAAAAATGTATTTCTGGATGATTCCAAAAGGGTTTGATATAGGCGGTACTGTTGGAATGTTTGCTTTTAATCTGCTGATAGGAGGAATGATAGGCAGCGTGGTTTTGACATGGCGTTTGCTTATGGTGGGAACATATCTGTTAAAGAGTATTGGATATGGTGGTTTGTGGATAGTGAGAAAAGCATTTAGAACATGATTTCAAAGAGAAAAAACAAAGTATAAAAAATAGAATATAGAGTGTGAAAAGCAGCCAATGCGTAAAAAATATTGGCTGCTTTTTTGCCCTTTTTAAGAAAAACCTTGCGACACGGTGTCGCAAAGTAAAGGAGGATGTGTGTTGGGTAATCGTGCGGAATCGCAGGATTTGATTGACTTAGGAAACCGTATTCGCAAAAGGCGGCAGGAAATTCACTTATCACAGGAAGTATTAGCAGAAAAAACAGGTATCAGCCCCAACACGATCAGCAGGATTGAGGGAGGACAGACAGCAATGTCTATTGAGATATTCAGGAAGCTGGCGGTGATTCTGAAAACCGATGCAGGAACACTATTGGGGGAATGTAAGGAAGAAGAAAACCATCGTCTGTATGATTTGATTTGTCGTGCGAAAAAACTGAAACGGAAAGAACAGAAAATTTTGGAAAAGACAATGGAAGTGTTGATTGAGGGATTTGGTACGGAATTGTAGAAATTCAACAGATATGGTGGGAATATTTAGAAATATCCCCATATCTGATGAGGTAATGGAAAGCCAATGTTGTTAAACTTTAAGTCAGGAAAGAGAACAGATGCGGACAGAAAGGAGGCAGGATATGACAAGGGAAGAGTGCCTTGCATACAGACAAAGATGCCCATATGATGCAATGGGCGATTTCTCTGTTTTTTCGGAGAAAAAGGAAGATAGCAGGGATAATGAAGTGGCTGCTTCACAGCCGGAATTATCAGAACAAAATAAAGCATAAGAAATTTATGTGGCAGTAAAAGGAGTTTCAGGCTCCCGTTAAAAAAAAACGGGTGTGCCGGGAGCTGTCTTTTACTGTTTTTTCGTCTGTGATGTTTTTATTTTCTGCCACCCGGAAGAGGTGGTAGTTATGCTGACATTACAGGAATTAAAACAGATCGTAGATGTCCCATATCCGGGCATGAAAATTCCAACTGCAAAAAAATTAAAAGAATATGGAACGGTCATTGCCAAAAAGAGCATGGGTTGTGAGACAGAAATCTTGGCATTTCAAAATGGCTATGCGTTGTATCAGGTTAGTCGGTTCACTACGGTATTTCCGATTTGTTTTTGTGGGGAATATCAATACAATGCGGAACAGGCGGACTGTATTTCGGAAGAGTTTTTTAATCAAAGGGAGTGGTATATCCGTCTGGTATTGGAAGGAGAAGACCGTTTGAGTCGTAATCAGGAATCGAAAGAACAGGGCTGGACAATCTCATACAGTGATGTTTCGGAAGAATGGGGAATGCTTCAGACAGAAGAAAAGTCTCCATTGGAGATGCTGGTTGGCAGAGAGTCTGTAAATGAAATATTTGAGGTTTTGACGGAACTGCAGAAAAGGGTATTTTACGGATGTTTCTTTCATCAAAAAACACAGAATGAACTGTCAAAAGAATTGGGAATTTCTCCGTCTGCGGTGTCCAGAACCCTGTCAAGGGCGATGAACAGGATGCGGAGATATTATGCAGATGTACGGTCAGGTGGCTGCAATCGAAAAGAGATAAGATAGTGGGAGGAAAGAAGATATGCGTGGAAAGAAGCCGAAAGAACGAAAAAATTATATTTTGCGGACAGAAAACGAAACACTTGTGGAAGTAACCAGGGAGGTTTATCTGGAATGGTATCAGTCCCGGAGAAGGGAAAAATACCAGCAGGAACAGAAACAGAAATACGGTGTTTGCAGTCTTGATGTGGTGCAGGAAGGCAGTTTTGCAAAAACTTCTATATCGCAGGAAGGACAGCCGGAGGAGATGGCAGTACGCAGTGAATGCCTGAAAAAATTGAAGGAGAGTTTAGAACAGTTACCGGAACAGGAGGCATATCTGATTTATCTGTTATTTTTTGAAGAGGTTACAGTGAAAGAAGCGGCACAAATTTGTGGATGTAGCCGTAAAACAATACAGAACAGAAAAAAACGAATTTTGAAGACACTTAAAAATATAATGAAAGAACTTGGAATTGAGGGAGGATGTATTTATTTCAATTAAAATAGTGGAAAATTGTTCTAAAATCATATAAATTTAAAGTTATAGTATCAGTATAAGACAACGTATATGAAATGAAAACAGCTTTGTAAATTGGTGGGAAGAGCTGTCAGTTTACAAAGCTGTTTATGTATCCGAAGTTAGCTTCTATAATTATGATATAGAATACAAGCAGAAGAATGGAAAAATCTTTGGTGAGTAGCAGGTGGTTAAATATTTTTTTGCTTTTTTGGTTTAGGTGTCACCAATTATGTATTATATGTGTGATATATATGAGGAGAAAAAAAGATGAAAAGAAATGCTGATCAGATTTTTAATAAATATTGTAAACTGTTGTATAAAATATCAATTATTATGCTGTGTAGCGAAGAGGATGCTTATGATGCAGTGCAGGAATCATTTTTGAAATATTTAAATACAAAAAAGGACTTTAATGACGAAAGCCATGAAAGAGCATGGCTGACAAGAGTTAATATTAATATTTGTAAAAACATACTCCGTTTCAGAAGGATGCATCCAACGGTAGATTACGAAACTCTTGCACTACATTACCATAAACCTGAAGAAACAGGAATTATGGATACATTGATGACATTAAATGCAAAGGATAAAGAAGTACTAATTCTTTATTATATAGAAGGCTATTCTTGCAAGGAGATTGCTGATATGTTGAAGGTTTCAGAGAGTGCAGTGAAGAAAAAACTAGAACGGGCAAGAAAAAGATTAAAAGAAAAATATGAAAGTGAGGGCAGATAAAATTGGAAAAAAAATTAGAGAATATATCAAAATTAGCAGATGATATTGTGCTGACAGAGCAGAATGAGAGAAAACTCTTTATAGCATACAAAAAGAGAATTGAATCCCAAAGAAGAAAAAAAGTTCTTATGAGAGGATATTATCGTGTAGCAGTAGTTGCATTAGCTATGATGATAATGTTTTCTGTAAATTATTACCTGCAATCTCCTGATTTAGTAGTTTATGCGGCAACTGGGGATAAAATGGTGCAATTAAGACTAAATGAGAGAGTAAACTTGGAAAAACAAAGAACTCCATTGGGATATGGGTATGTTCTGGAAATGAGTGTGGAAGAAGGAAGCAGATATTATACGATAGAAAATGAACAAAACTTGAATGCTGATAATATTTTCAGAAATGGAAATAAGATTTTTTGGATGCCAGATGGAATGAATAGTATAAATTTCAGAGATCAGGACGGGAATGTTATTAAAATACCAGAAACTGACAGTTCAACACTAAATATTGAAGTATGTAATTATGACGGAAAAATGGTCGAAAGAATTACATTGATATTGGAAAGGAGAGATGGACAGTGTAGTGTTGAAATGTTAAAAAAATAATAAAACGGAGGAAGAATATGAAAACAATCAAAAAAATATGGAGCATATTATTAGTATGTGGACTGATTTTGGTGCCGACGATTAGTGTTTCAGCAGCAGAACAGGAGCCGGAAAAGGTTGAAGTTTCATTTTTTAATGAAAATGGCGAGGAAGTTAGCGTATCAGAGGAAATAGCAGATTCTTTTATGGAACAGTTGGATGTTGATAAAGAGGTAAACATTGTCTCAGATAAAAATTTAAGAGCTTCCTGTACGCATATTCCATGCAATCAGGTTAAGACAACTCTTTATGGTCATGCGAAAGTAAGTCCTACTGAATGCTGGGTCTATACCAAAAGAGTTATTATGTGCAAATGCTGTGGCGCTGCTCTAAAGAGTCTTTCTGATTGGCAGTTTGCATATTCACATGCACCACATTAGGAGGAAGAAATATGAGAAAAATTAAGCGTTTATGTGGTTTATTCATTTGTTGTTGTGTTGTAGTAACCAGTTCTGTGACTGCATTTGCGGCAGAGAAAGTTAAAGAGCCCTTTGCAAATTTAGAAGTTGTGACTGACAAAGAAACCATTAATGAAATTGTTTCAGAGAATCCCAGAATTCAAAAGTATTTAGACCAAAACGAAGTATTTGCCGATCTTGAAATTATCACAGATCAGAATGAGATTGAAAAAATCTGGGAAGAAAATCCAGATGTGAAGACACTGATGAAGTCAAAAGAATATTACTATCTCGCATATGTAAAAGGAAATGGTGTTCGTTTAAGAAGCACACCGAGCACTTCCGGAGTAATTAATGGGTTATTGTATGAAACCAGAAAAGATTGGGTTTTGTTAAATGATAATTATTCTTTGAATGAAAACTATATTTGGTGGCAGGTGTCTGACAGCTCAATCGGTTATCCGGGATGGATCGTGAATGACTATATCTATTTAAGTGCTGCCCAAAGTGCAGGAAGAGCAGTTACGGTACCAGAGATTGACTTTGATACATTAAAATTTGTTCAGTAGGTTATTTTCTTTGAAAAAGATAAATATACGTATGCTTAATGTAAAGAATAACAACTGATAATTCTACGATTGGAGGTAGCGATAATGTTCAGATTTAATAAAAACCATATAAAGATGGATATGAAAAAAATTAGAAAAGTAATGAGCATATTTTTGGCTTGTTGTTTGTTGTTGTCGATAAATTTTGAAACAGTATTTGCTTCCGACATAGAGACAAATACGAATGCTGATATAATGTCTCTCGATGGACCTTCTACGACATTTGATGGACGTCTGTTTTTGGATGAAAACGGTAACTATTCAGGGCAACTTCGTAGTGGCTTTACAACGGTAACATGTGTCCTGAGTGGAAGAACTGGTGGAATTCCTACCTTATATACGATTTATATTCGTTGGCAAGGTTCTAATGCGGTTCAAGCGTTAAGGGCTGATAACCTATATATTGTAGGTGATTCACAATATTATAGTAAAGGTTTTCTTATTGATGGATTATCTGCAACACAAGGATATCGTTCAATAGGTACTTGCGTGATTCCTGACACTGAAGAAAGTGTATATATTTCAACAAATAATCTCCGATGCTATTTTTACAACGAAGATTATTGGATTAAATTTAATGAAATAGGTGGATGGGTTGATGTGTAAAAAAGTTTTAATAAATCCAGAGACAGAATCGTTTATAAATGACTTAAAACGAGAATATAATAACAGCATTGTAAAACCGTATAAGAAAACAAGAGATGTTCTTGAAATTCTTATGAAAAAATTTGTTTTATATCAAAAAGTATCCATACAAAAGATGGACGCTATAACACGTGCCACGTTGGAAACTTTACCAATTAAAAATTTAAATGTGTCAGATATTTATATAGTTAAAGACAATGAAATAAGCCATAGTTTCTATTTGTATTTTCATAGCAGATATGCATTAGAACCTTTTCTTTGTGTTGTGTATGATAATGATACGGATAGACTATATAGTAATTGTGCCATGCTTGAAATGTATATTACGATTCTTCATGGAATAGATGTTGGTGAAATAGAAACTGATTCTATAAAATACCATAATTATCTTAATACGTTATATTCATATAATGAATGTAAAAAAGAGACTGAATACTAAAGAATGTACATTGGTAGACACATTTAAGGAAAGTAGAGGTATATTGGTTGATTCTACATATCTTGATTGGGCTAATTAAAAATTAATGTGAATAATGATTACGGGAGAGAATTGTTTTTTATGCAGTTCTCTCCCGTTTTTTGTATCAAATACGCTAGTGTTGTTTTAACAATTCTCTTTAATAATGCTGGTGTTTGTTGCGATAGAAAACACACTGACAATTCTTTGAAATCCATATAACAAAAAATTTCTATAAACGGTCAATTTTTACCCTCTCCAGCCTGCGATTAGTGAGAGGGTATTTTCTTATTTCAAAAATCCCTTTATATGTACCTTGATAATTTCATAGCCTGCCTGAATAGATACCCGGCATGGAGTGGGCATTCTGCCCACCCTTTCGGAGAAAACGCTGCGGAAAGAAAACCGGAGCAGGGAACGGGTTCAGGATGAGAACAGGAAAAACGCTCAATAAAAAAACAGTCCGGTTACGGGCTGTATAACAGTAGATACCATGCAGGGAAGTTCCGCTTAGGGAAGTTCCCTGTATTCATGTACTGTTATGGGCAGTACAAGTAAAAAAGGAGGTAAAGAGATATGGGAACTTAGGAAAAATTTTTGAAACAGGACAGTATTAGAATGGCAAAAAACAAAGAAAGAGAGGTACTTAGCGAATGAAAGGGAAATCAAAGAGAATCGTATCGGGATTTCTCTCGGCATTGACAATCATTTCTTCTATTATGCAGCCAGTTACCACTTATGCGGCAGAAGCGGAGCCAGCGGCTTACGAAGCAGAATATCCTGACATGGAAAAAGTAAAGGGTGCCCTTGCTGAAGATGAGATTGTAACGGCGGAAGATTATGAAGTAGAAGCAGGAACGGGTTTTGACGTGAAAAGTGATTTCTCAGGAATGAAGATTCATCCGGAAAAAGTAAAGGTCACGTACCACGAGGCAAAGAACCAGAATGGACAGGCATTTGATGGAAATAAAGCAGATACGTATCATGCAGTGTATTTTGTAGAGCCTGTCAGTGGTCATCCGTCTTATCATGTGCAAAGAAATATTGTGGTAAGAGAGCCGTCAGCGGAAATCCATAAAGAGAAAAATGCACAGGATTCTGACGGAAATGATCAGACCGGGGGAGAGGATGCAGAGGAAGGCGAGACGGACTCGCATAAGAAAAAACTTTCGGAAACAGAACTGAATCAGGCATTAGAAGCATTAAAAGGGCAGGACACTTATGATGAGGAAAGTGGCCTGAAACTTTTAGATGTTATGGAACAGTTTAAAAACCATATGATTGCAGGGAATGTGGACCTTTTGGCATTGGAGGAAGGAGAAACGGTTACTTTTACTGCATACAATCCTAAAATGCTGCGTTCATCACAGGTAGAGGTAAGTTCCGGCGGCTGGTATTATTATGCAGACTATGGTCTGGGTTCCTACCTGACTTGTCCGTTTACCGTAAAGTTTGGAAGCGTGACGGCAACCGCATACTGCATCCAGCCGTCAAAGCCGGGACCGGGCAGCGGAGTATATGAAATTACAAAACTGGGAGACGGCAAAGAATTGTCCAAAGTGTGTTATTATGGGACAAATGCAAGCGGAGAGGATTGTTTTTTTGATAAGAAATATCCCGATTTTTCAGCCGGAAAAAGATTTGTCGTGACACATCTTGCGGCATCCTATGCAGAGGGAAGTGAAGATGCTTTTTATGGGGCGAATGATACCGGAATCGCATTGGCAAAAGAATTATATAGTTATGCGGTCAGCCAGCCGGAAATCCCGGATGCGGCTATGGCATTTTCAGATGACAAAGTAACTGCTTATGTAGATGGAAATATCCAGAGAACAAAAGAAGTAACGTTTCAGGCAGACAGCAGACAGTCCATTACCATGAAACTGCCAAAGGGCGTAAAGTTTCATAACGTATCCACAGGAAAAATCAGCAATGCAGGGGCAGATGTTGTAGTAAAAGGAGGTACAACGTTTTTTCTTTCAGCGCCGTTGACCCAGACGGAAGATGTGGGACAAAACTGGTCTGCAAAGATGAAAGGAAGCATAACAAAGGATTATTCTGCTTATAAAATTACCACAGGTTCCGATACGCAAAATCTGGCACTGGTTTTTGGAGAGGGAATAGAGGAAGAAACTACGGCTTCTTTTCAGGTTACATGGCTGGAACTTGCAAAAGTTCAGGTTGTAAAAGTAGATTCTGAAAAAGAGGATGCGAAACTGTCCGGTGCAGTGTTCGGCATTTATAAAGATAAAAACTGTACACAGCTTATCAAGGAGATGCCAAAGACAGATAAGAACGGTACGGCCTCTGTGGAAATTGTGAAAACACAAGATACGGTATATTTAAAAGAGATTACGGCACCAACCGGGTATCGTATCAATACATCCGCATATAATGTGAAACTTGTAGCAAATCAGTCTACTTCTGTAACTGTTCCGGATAAAGAACAGCTTGGAGAGCTCACTGTATATAAAGAGGGACAGGTATTGACGGGTGCAGATTTAAGCGAGAAAGGCATTGTGTTCCGCTATGAGAAACGCCGACAAAAAGGTGCTGTTTATTCTGTATATGCAGGAGAGGATATAATGACCGCTTATGGGGCACAGGTATATAAGAAAGGCGAGCTGGTAAAAGAGCATCTGGTAACGGGAGATAACGGTGCGGCAGTATTAAAAAATCTCCATCTCGGAACTTATATTGTGAAGGAAATGCAGGCACCAGAAAACTTTTATAACGCAAAAGAAGAAAAGACAGTGACGTTATCTTATGCAGGGCAGAATGCAGAAGCGGTATTTTCAGAGACTACTTTTATCAATGACAGACAGAAAGCAAAAGTATCCGTGGTAAAGAAAGATAAGGATACAGAAAAACCTTTGGATGGCGGTATTTTCGGTTTGTATGCCGGAAATGATATTGTAAACGCAGACGGCATTGTGGTTGTGAAGAAAGGTTCTCTGATTGAAAAGGCAGTCACAGGTGAGGATGGGACAGCGATATTTACAGCGGATCTTCCGATTGGAAATTCTTACTATGTAAAAGAAGAACAGGCTCCGTCCGGGTATCAGAGAAATAAAGAAGATATATATTCTTTTAAATTTTCATATACCAATGACAGCGAAGCTGACGTTTCTTTCTCCCATACATTTGTAAATGAACGTGTGACAGCAAAGATTTTCCTGAAGAAAAAAGATGCAGAAACAAACAAAGCAGAACCGCAGGGCGATGCCACATTGGAAAAAGCAGTATATGGTTTGTATGCACGTGAAGATATCGTACATCCGGATGGGGCAACAGGTGTGATTTATAAAGCCGGGGATAAGGTGGCATCACTGACAACCAATGAAAAAGGGGAAGCAGTTGCAGAAAACCTGTATCTCGGTAAATATTTTGTGAAAGAAATTACACCGCCGACAGGTTATCTGACAGATAAAAATGAATATGATCTTGTCTGTGATTATGAAGGGGATTTAGTGGCTGTGGTGGAACGAAGCTGTACATCCTTAGAGCAGGTCAAGAAGCAGCCGTTCCAGATTATTAAGGCTGCAAATAACGGGAATACCGATGCAGCACTTCTTGAAGGCGCAGGATTTACTGCTTATCTGGTATCTTCTTTAACTGTGAAAGAAGATGGAACTTATGACTTTGATTCCGTTACTCCGGTGGTACTTGGAGAAAATGGGGCAACTGAAATCTTTACCGATAAAAAAGGCTATGCAGTATCCATTCCACTTCCATATGGAACTTATGTGGTAAGAGAGACAACGACACCGCATAATTATAAACCAGTGGATGATTTTATTGTAAGAATCACAGAGCATAAGCCGACAGAGCCGCAGGTATGGCGTGTGCTTTTGGATGATGAGTTTTCTGCCAAATTGAAAATCACGAAACAGGACGATGAAACAAAGAAAACAGTGCTGGCTGCTGGAACAGAATTTAAGATTTACGATATGGATAATGAGAAATATGTAGAACAGGTAACGACCTATCCGACTACTATTGTACATAAATCCTATTTTACCGATGCTGATGGATATTTAATCCTTCCGCAGAATTTGAAAATCGGTCATTATCGTATTGAAGAAGTGACAGCGCCCGATGGATATACCATCAACAAGAATTATGCGGAAATTAAAGTAGATAGCGATACTCTGTATCAGATTGAACCGGTTTCAGGAGATGCCATTATCGAAGTGGTTTATGAAAATCATCCGGTAAAAGGGGAACTTACAGTAGTGAAAAAAGGTGAAGTTCTGAAAGACTACGGAAAGGACTTCAAATATGAGATGGAAAACCTTGCCGGAGCAGTCTTTGCAATCTACGCTGCAGAAGATATTTATACTGCAGATTTTCAGAAAGACGATGCCGGAAACCGTATTTTAGAGTATGCCAAAGATACTTTGGTGGCAGAGCTTACAACAGATGAAACAGGAAGTGCCACAATCAAAAATCTTCCACTTGGAAATTACAGGGTTGTAGAAAAAACAGCACCGGATGGTTTTGTACATAACAAAGCAGAGCAGAATGTGCAGTTTGTCTATGTGGATCAGGATACTCCTGCCGTGGTGGAAAGCGTAGAGTTCATCAATGAGCGTCAGAAAGTGGAAATTTCCGTGGAAAAACAGGATGCGGAAAATGGCAGCACCATCGCCGGAGCAGAGTTTGGTTTATATGCAAAAGAAGACATCAAAGCCGGGGGAAAAGTGATTGTGAAAGCAGATGAGCAGCTTTGTACAGCCGTCACAGGCGAAGATGGAACAGCAATTTTTGAACAGAATTTACCATTTGGAAGCTACTATATCAAAGAATTACAGGCACCGGACGGATTTGTTTCTTCTGATGAGATTATCGAAGTGACTGTTTCTTATCAGGGTCAGGATGTAGAAGTTGTCCGCCTGAAAGAAATCTTTAAGAATCAGCCTACAACGGTTGAGTTTAGAAAATCTGACCTTACCACAGGCGTGGAACTGGATGGTGCAACTCTAACGGTTCTTGATAAAGATGGAAATGAAATTGATAAATGGACTTCCGTAAAAGGGGAACCGCATATCATCAAACGTCTGCATGTCGGGGAAACCTATATCCTGCGTGAAGAATTTGCGCCATATGGCTACTTAAAAGCAGAAGAAGTGGAATTTACAATCACGGATACTGCAGAGATTCAGAAAGTGGAAATGAAGGATGACGTTCCGATTGGACGTATCATCATCAACAAAAAAGGTGAATTCTTAAGTGAAGTGAGCTGGAATGACATGGTTGCAGGAGCAATGGATTCCATCTGGGGTTATGTGACAGGCTCTTTGAAAGACGTTACCTTTGAAATTTATGCCAGAGAAGATATTAAAGCCGCTGACGGAGAAAGTGATGATTATTACAAAAAGGATGAACTGGTAGCAACCATCAAAACCGATGAACTTGGCATTGCAAGAACCGATGACCTGCCGCTTGGAAAATACTATGTGGTAGAAAAAGAAACAGCCGATGGTTTTGTGTTGGACGGAGAGCCGAGAGACATTGATCTGACTTATCGTGATCAGGATACTCCGGTGGTAACTTTCGATTCTGAATGGCAGAACAGCCGTCAGAAAGCAAAAGTGATCGTAACCAAAAAAGAGAAAGATTCTGACCGTGTGCTGGAGGGCGGCGTATTTGCCCTTTGTGCCAAAGAAGATATTAAGAATACTGACGGTGATGTGCTTGTAAAAGCAGATACCATTATGGAGCAGAAAGCGACTGACAAGGATGGAAAAATCTTCTTTACTGCAGATCTTCCGGTAGGTGGCAGCTTCTATGTGAAGGAAGTAAAAGCACCTGCAGGTTTTGTTACGACAGAAGAAGTAAAAGAATTTACTTTCGAGTATGCTGGAGCGGATGTGCCGGAAGTTACTTTTGAGCACACCTTTGAAAATGAGGCAACTATCTTTGAAATCACAAAATCTGACCTTACCACAGGAGAAGAGTTACCGGGTGCAAAACTGGAAGTAACCGATCAGGACGGAACTGTGGTAGATGAGTGGACATCCGGTACGGAGCCGCACATTATCAAAGAACTGGAAGTCGGCAAAGAATATACTCTGACAGAAACACTTCCGGCAGATGGTTATGTGACAGCGGAAAGTATTACGTTCACTGTTGAAAATACTGCAGAAGTTCAGAAAGTGGAAATGAAAGACGATGTGACAAAGGTTGAGATTTCCAAAACGGATATTTCGGGGAAAGAATTGCCGGGGGCAAAAATGACGGTGCTTGATAAAGATGGAAATGCGGTGGAAAGCTGGACTTCTACAGACAAGCCGCATTATATGGAAAAACTTCCGATTGGAGATTATATACTGCGAGAGGAAACAGCACCGGAAGGATATCTGATAGCGGAGGATGTGGAGTTTTCTGTAAAAGATACCGGAGAGATTCAGAAGGTATCCATGAAGGATGAAAAGAAACCTTCGGAAACGCCGCAGACACCGCAGGAACCTTCAAAGCCGACAGACACACCGAAAACAGGTGATGATAGCAATATACGGCTGTGGCTGCTTCTTGCTGGTCTTGCATTGTGCGGAACAGGGGGTTCACTGTTCCTGTTAAAAAAGAAAAAATAAAAAAGAAATATTGGGTGTTTCCGAAGTGCTGGTCATTTTGGAAACACCCTGTTTTTTTGTTGATGGACGAAAGAGGTGTATGGAGATGATTGGAATTATTATCGGCGGAGCTGCAGTGGTCATAGCAGTTAGCCTATATTGCTGTATTCGTGTAGGGGCAGAGGAGGACAGGAGATTGGAAGAATTGGACAGGAGAGCAAAACAGGATGCAGAAGAAAGCGGATAATCAGAAATATGCAGAGGATAAGCCAAAGGACTGCTCTTACTGTTATTTTTGGAATAGCCGGAAGAATGGATGTTCCAAAGAAGAATGCTATTATCGGCTTTTGCCGGAGGAACCTTTTGAAGAGAAAGAGGAGACTTGGTGCTGTGAGGGATGCCCTTATGGAAGATATTCTCCTTGCATCGGGTACTGCCTGCAGAAGATTCTGCTGGAAATAAAACAGAAGAAAGCAGTCAGGGAGAAGGAAGGTGATTGTCTTGCAGGATGAAGTAAATGAAAAGGTGGTGTCTTTGTGTATACGGGGAGGGAAAATTTCTGCACAGATTTTAAAAGCATCGCTGCAGAAGCTGCTCAGGGAGATGGAACAGTCCCAAAAGCGGCAAAAAATTTCTGGAAAGGGGCAGAAAAAAGAAACCGTATATCATGGGAAACAGAGCATGGAAAAACTGAAAGCACACAATCAGGAGCTTTCTAATATTGAGGTTACAGATGGGAATATCCGGTCTTTTGAAAAATATGCCAGAAAATATGATATAGACTACTGCCTGAAGAAAGACAGGTCGGCAGAACCTCCGAAATATTATGTCTTTTTTAAGGCGAAAGAAGTGGATTCCATAACTGCCGCTTTTAAGGAATATACCGGATGGCAGTTAAAGAAAAGCAAAAAAGTATCTGTCCGGAAGAAACTGTATTTGGCAATGGAACGTGTGGCAAAGCACAGGCAGAGGGAAAAGATGAAACAGAAGAATCGGGGGCAGGAACATTGAGCAGGAAGCATAAAAAGAAGCCGGAGTCAGAAGTTATGACAGTTTTGAAAAAAATAGGACAGGACATTGCCGGACAGATGCCTGCGGTGGATAAGAAACGTCTGCTTATGATGAATATTCCCTATGTAATTGTTTTTTACCTGGCAGATAAGCTGGCATGGCTGCCCGGTCTGAAAAGATGGTGTGATTCCAATGAGGCTGTTTCCCGACAGCCGCCTGCAGAATTTTTATATTAATATAGAGAGAAAAGGAATAAAAGAATATGCAAAGAGCAACAAAAAAAGTGGAAAAGAAAAGGTTAGTCAGATATAAAGAGGGTGCAGAAATGTACAGTATGGGAATGAATAAATTTCAGACATTAGCAAAGGATGCGGGAGCCATCTTGAAGATAGACAGAATGGTATTGGTTGACTTAGATATTTTTGATCAATATCTTGAAACATTCCGGGTGCAGTAAAAGAATTATTTTTGATAAGGAAAGATTTTCAGAGAAAAGGAAAATACACTTGACTTACGGTTAAACCAAAAGTATAATAAAGGAGAAATGGATGGAGGTGTACGATGTGGCTAAAATGGGAAGACCAAAGTCAGCGAATCCGAAAAATACGTTGATTGGATTGAAACTGACAGAGGAAGAAGCCACAAAACTTAGAGAATATGCGTCCAAACATGACATGACCGTAACAGAAGTGCTACAAAAAGGAATTGATTTGCAGTATGCAATGGAAGATTCCCAAAGAAGCTAAGTGTGAAAATTCTTTCCTTGAGAAAGGAGAAAAATGGCATATTCAAGGAAGGATAGAAAAGGGAGGGTATTAAGAAAAGGCGAAACACAACGTAAATGCGATGGAAAGTATGTGTATACATATATGGATACATTAGGCAGAAGACGCAGCATTTATTCAAAAGATATTAAGACATTAAGAGAACGTGAAGAACAGTTAGTTAAAGATCAGCTAGACGGTCTGGACACCTATGTTGCAGGCAGTGCAACAGTTAATTTTGTTTTTGATAGATATATTTCTACAAAATCAGAATTGAGAGAAACAACAAGAACGAATTATAAATATATGTATGATCGTTTCGTGAAAGATGGGTTTGGCAAAAAGAAGATTGCTGTGATTAAGTTTTCAGATGTCCTACAATTTTATCAATACTTATTGAAAGATAAGAAAATGCAAGTGAATACGCTAGAGACTATTCATACGGTGTTACATCCAACCTTTCAGTTAGCAGTAAGGGATAATATTATCAGAACTAATCCGAGTGATGGGGTAATGGCACAAGTAAAAAAGCTACCGGGGCGAAATCATGGTGTGAGACATGCACTAACCTTGGAGCAACAGAGAGCTTTCATAAGATACATAGAGAATAATGAAAGGTTTGAAAGCTGGGTGACATTATTCAAGTTTTTACTTGGCACTGGCTGCAGAATAGGTGAGGCGATTGGAATCCGGTGGGATGACATTGATTTTGAGAAGCGGATAATTAGTATCAATCATAGTTTGGTTTATTATAGCAGGGAATATAAGGGACATGGTATTTGTTCATTTGCCGTATCATTACCTAAAACAGAGGCGGGCATAAGAATGATTCCTATGCTTGATACAGTTTATGAAGCTCTTAAAAGAGAGTATGCATTTCAAGAAGAAAACGGGTTCAATGAAACAGAAATTGATGGAATGTCTGGATTTGTTTTTTCTAATCGTTTTGGAAATGTACATAATCCACAGGCTATCAATAGAGCAATTAAGCGTATATACGAAGCATATAATGTAGAAGAGGTGCTAAAAGCTGCCAAAGAAAAGAGAGAGCCGATTCTTATACCGCATTTTTCATGTCATCATTTGAGACATACTTTTTGTTCGAGGTTTTGTGAAAATGAGACAAATTTAAAGGTAATTCAGTCTATCATGGGACATGCAAATATTGAAACTACGATGGACATTTATGCAGAAGTTACAGAAACAAAAAAGCATGAGTCGATGCAGGAATTAGCAAAAAAATTAGATGTATTTTAGGAAAGAGTCTGATTTAGTTTTGCTGAGGAGGTACGACAAAATTTGTATAGTACGACAAGAGTACGACAAATTAAAGAGCCTTAATCAGTTCTAAAGGTTTAGAGAATAAATGATGAAAGGCTGTAAAGTGTTTTAATAAAGGGAATTAAATTGTATAAGATGTATGCAGTTAGAAATCCCGACAATGAAGACCCTCGGTGGTGTAAAATCCGAAAATGGTGTAAGTTCTAAAGAGGTTTCTACACCAAATTCAGAGCCGGAAAAAATTGATTTTTCTAAGGTAAAGGTTGAGCCTTTGTTTGAAGAAGATGTTGATTTTGATACATTCTCAAAGTCAGATTTCAGAGCAGTTAAGGTTAAAGAATGCGTTGCTGTACCGAAGTCAAAGAAACTCCTTCAGTTCACTCTTGATGACGGAACAGGCACAGATAGAACCATTTTAAGCGGTATTCACGCATATTACGAGCCGGAAGAACTTGTTGGTAAGACACTTATCGCAATCACAAATCTTCCTCCAAGAGCAATGATGGGCATTGACTCTTGTGGTATGCTTCTCAGTGCAGTACACGAAGAAGAAGGCGAAGAGAAGCTTCATCTCCTTATGGTAGATGACCATATTCCGGCAGGTGCAAAGCTCTATTAAGAAGTACCGTTTTACCTTACAAAACGGGATGTACTTCATTTGTGAAAAAGCTCTGAAAATACACAAATACACCAAATTTACACCAAATGGTGCTTGAAACGGTGCAGAGCCTTAAAAATCGCATATTTTAAAGATATATGGGCAGTTCCATTGCGGAATTGCCCATTTTCAGAAAGAAAAAGATAAATTGGTATTTATAAAGGAGAATATTGATGAAACTATTTTTATGTTCGCACTTTTCAAGTGTGGGAAGTCTGATAAAGGAAGAAATTGAAAATAAGAAAGTCGCATTTATTCCAACAGCTTCACTGCGTGAAGGCTACACCGGTTATGTCGGCTCGGCTCGAAAATTATTCAAAAAGTTGGGAGCAATCGTAACTGAAATTGATATTTCAACGGAGGCTTATTCAACGATACAGTCTGTTTTTGAAGAAGCAGATGTGATATATTTTACCGGCGGAAATTCTTTCTTTCTTATGGACCAGCTCCGTAAAACGGGAACTGATGGGCTACTGAAAAAGGAATTGGCAAATGGAAAATTGATGATCGGCGAGTCGGCAGGCGCAATTATATGCGCTCCAAGCATCCAATATATCGAGCAAATGGATGAAAAGCCAGAGGACTACTCACAAGAAGATGATGCAGGGCTTGATTTGATTGATTTCTATGTTCTTCCGCATTATCTTACAGCACCATTTAAGAAAGTTACCGAGAAAATAAAGACTGAGTTTTCGGATTTGAATCTATGCCCGATTAACAACCGTCAGGGAATTGTAATTGATGGTGAAGGTTCAAAGGTTATTTGCAAAGACTAATTTGAAAATTCCCATTTATCAAGCCCTTTGAGAGAGGAGAAATCTTTTCTCAAAGGGCTTTTTCTATTTTACGGATATTCGCAAACTACAAGAAAAAGCCGAAACCTCATATACTTTAATCACAGAGGAAGTGGAGGTTTTGATATGAGTAACAGCTTAGCGGCAGTACATCCAGAATTGATTGCAGAGTGGTCAGAAAAGAATTTACCACTGACACCGGACAGTATAACTTTCGGCTCGAATAAGAAAGTATGGTGGAAAGGTGCTTGCGGTCACGAATGGACTGCCGTTTTATCCAGTGCTGCTTTGATATCGTTTCTGTATCCAGCGATTGACTGAGTAGCCAGCACAATATTCACATGATACTTTCTTGCTTCACACAGCATTTCTAACAGAACGGAATCCTCTTTCAAAGAAAGATTCTGGAACTCATCTATAAAAATCCATAGGCCTTTAGTAATCAGCTTTCTTGTACGTAACCCTCTCCAGAGTAATGCAAGGGGCCTAAAGATTGCGACAATAGATAATATTCATACAGTGATACATCAGATTCTGCAGCTTGCTGTTGAAGACAATTACATAAGAAGAAATATTTCAGATAATTTGCTGAAAGAATTAAAAAGTTCTCATCATTATGAGGATTCACATAGACGCGCTTTGACATTACCAGAGCAGGAGCTGTTTATGGAATTTTTGTCCAAAGAGAACTCACAGTATTATCATTGGCTTCCTATTTTTACAGTTATGCTGGGAACTGGAATGCGTGTAGGTGAAATTACCGGGTTACGTTGGAATGATATCGACTTAAAGTCTGGAATAATAGACGTGAACCATACGCTGGTTTATTATAAACATCGGGATGAGAACGGCTGTTATTTCGATATTCATTCTCCGAAGACCAAAGCTGGAGTGCGTCAGATCCCTATGACGGAGGAAGTAAAGAATGCGTTCCTGTTAGAGAAAAAAATGCAGGAGCTGGCAGGAATACAGTCCAAAGTAACTATTGACGGGTACCACAACTTTATTTTTGTAAACCGCTTTGGTAATGTGCAGAACCAGGGAACCCTAAATAGGGCTTTACGGCGTATTATAAGAGACTGTAATGACAAACAGCTCCTGAAAGAAAAAAATAATCCCGTGTTACTTCCAAACTTCTCCTGCCACTCACTCAGACATACGTTTACAACACGCTTGGTAGAAGTAGGAGTAGATATTAAAGTGATACAGAACCTGTGTGGTCATAGCAGAAGTGATGTGACACTTGATATATATACGACAGTAACAAAAGAATTAAAACAGGCAGAGTTTGATGATTTCCAGAAAAAACTGAAAGAAAAGAAGCAGGAATGGAAAAACAGACAGGAAAAGGATGCGAGATTCTCTTCTGGCGTTGTCGAAAAAATCTTATTGCATAAGCAGTGGTAGTAAGATTATAGTAAATGTAAAGGGAACAAAAGATAAGCTATGGAGCTATAGACTATAACAAGTGAATGAAACATTGGATAATTTGAAAGGAGGAATTGTCGATGGGAGCAACAGCAACAGTGAGAAAATCAGATTTTATAGATGCAATGGAAGAGAACCAGAAGGATGTCCGTAAGATGGTAATGGACAGTTACCATGATATTGAAAAAGGAAAAGGAAGAGATTACAAAGAGTTTTTTGCAGAATTAGAAAGCAGGTACAGGAATGAAAGTGTGGCAATCATATCTGGAAAATAAAACCAGTGGCGCAATGAGAATGTACTGGGTTTACGGTCCAGATCAGAAAGATATTACAATTATCGGTTTGGAGCCACACTCAGAAGATAAGAAAATGGTGCATACGACCGAATTTCACTGTCAGATTTGTAGAATAAAACTGAATATGGAATTTTAACTGAGCAGCTATTCTATAAATAATAGGGTGGCTGCTTTTATTCCTTATTAAGTGGGAGATGTTTGTCTAAATTTGGAGAAAAATACTTATTGCATAACCGAGTGTGGTACGCTTATAATAAAGTAAGATATCTACTATATTTGAACAGAAGGTGCCGTGAGAGGCATTGAAACTGGTAATGAGCAGCAGGAGGTGGGACTATGCCGATAACAACACGAAATTTATTGGACCAGTACACAGAAATTTTGCAGAAAATATATGGAAAGCATTTAAAAAAGGTGATTTTGTATGGTTCTTATGCAAGAGGTGATTACAGGGATGATTCAGATATAGATATTATGGTTCTTCTGGATTTATCTGATATGGATATAAAACAGTATCGGCATGAATTATCTGGTGAAACCTTTGATTTTAATATGGATCACGATCTTGATATAAAGCCCATAGCTAAAAGTCAACAGCATTTTCAAAATTGGGTTGATGCGTACCCATTTTATGCAAACGTGGAAAAAGAGGGGGTAAAGCTATTTGAAGCAGCCTAATGAAAAAGGAACACAGAAGGATCTGGTTCTGTATAGAATTGAAACGGCACAAAGTGACATTAAAGCCGCAGAGATCCTTCTAGGTGCGAAAGAGTTTCGTGGTGCCAATAATCGTGCATATTACGGAATCTATCATGCTGTGTCTGCAATTCATAATTGAGGTGCTTCGGCATCTCTTTTTCTTATCCTCAAAAATGTAGTATCAGGTGTTATCAAAAAGTGACACCTTGACGTTACTGTTCACTGGTAACGTTCCGCGAGGCGTTTTTTGTGAACAAAGTTCACAGAAAACCCGAGAATTGCGGCGCGAAATCATGCGAATGCATGATTTCTGTGCATCGCGAAGCGCGTTACTGTGAACGGAGTGAACAGTAACACCTTGACGAATAGAAGTTGCGAACGAATCCTCATATCTTGAAAAAAATAGATTATTCATAGTATAATATCAAATAAGAATGAAACAGTATCCCTTGGGGGATTAATGGCAAGGTACAGGTACTTGCACCGGAAAGTGTGAAAGAACAGTACAGACAGATGATTGCAAAAGCTGATGAGGATATGCAGAAAAGCGAATAGTGCAGATTTGAATTTGCGCAGACAGTCTGCACAAATTAGATTGAATTATAAGACTATGAAGCGAGGTAGTGGATATGGAAAAAGACCCGTTTAAGGAATATTTGAGGGAGTCTGAACCGGATAAAGCTCATAAGGGATATGCTTGGAGTACGGCAATCGGACTTCAGGCAGTGGACGGACTCAAACCATCTAAATATTTGATTGATACTGCCATTCAGAATATTGAAGGCAAAATCACAATGAAAGAAGTACAGAGCCTTATTGATAGTTACTATGAGGAAAGACCTGTGCATTTGTCCGATGATGAGCGTACCGAAGAAGCTGATAAGGTTTCGTCCCGTATTGCTGAAATTCTTTCTGAAACAGCGTTCTCATTTTCTCCAAATGAGTATATCTCTATCCACCGCAAACTCTTTCGGGGTATTTATAAACACGCCGGAAAGATTCGAGATTACAACATCACAAAGAAAGAATGGGTGCTTGATGGAGCAACTGTAATGTACGGTAGTGCTTCAGAACTGAGAGCCACACTGGAATATGATTTTTCGCAGGAGAAAGATTTTAGTTATAAAGGACTTTCAATGGACGAGATTATCCATCATCTTGCGGTGTTTGTTTCAAGGTTATGGCAAATCCATATCTTCGGAGAAGGCAATACGAGAACAACGGCAGTGTTCTTTATCAAATATTTAAGGACACTGGGCTTTTCTGCAACCAATGATATTTTTGCGGAAAATGCGTGGTATTTTAGAAATGCACTTGTCCGTGCAAATTATACGAACCTGCAAAAAGGTATTCACGAAACAACAGAGTATCTGGAAGTATTTCTCAGAAATCTTCTTTTGAACGAGAAAAATGAGCTTCATAATAGAAATCTTCATATAAGTGGACTTTTGAACGAAGAAAAAGTGGACATTGGGGATTCGAAAGTGGATATTGAGAATGAAAAAGTGGACATTCAAGACAAAAAAGTGGATATTGAAAGTGTGCTTTCCGGAAAAGGTAGTGATTTCTCAGTAAAAACGACGATTCATATTCATAGACTTTTTGAAAGATTTGGTTTTGATGAGGTGTTTGGAAGAAGTGCAGTTATGGAGCTTCTTGAGCTAAAAGGTTCAGGTGCTTCAAAACTTCTTTCCAATTTGGTAAAGGCAGACATTATTGAACCGGTATCCGGTCACGGAAAAGGAAGATATAAATTCAAGAAGTAGGGCTTCTTACATCTGTTCATTGTATAGCGATGTGTGGAGGGATTAATCTGTCGCAGTGCATTCCTGTGGCAGACGATGACAATGGGAAAACTCCGAAAAATAAGATAATCTTTCCATCCTTGTTATATAATACGGGACGTGTGATTTCATATTCGGTAATCGGTTTTTTGCTGGGCGGAATGGGAATGCTGTTAACAGGAGGCGGCGGAATGGGAATTCCACTGCTTCTGCAGGGGATATTGAAAATAATAGCGGGTTTGTTCATGGTGATCATGGGAATAAACATGTTGGGCTGGATTACATTATTAAGAAAGTTCCAAATCAGATTTCCACAAAGGCTGACTGATAAAATAAACAAGAAAAGAAGAAGAGAGAACAGACCGTTTTTTGTCGGACTGTTGAATGGGCTGATGCCGTGTGGCCCCATGCAGTCCATGCAGATTATAGCACTTGGATCGGGAAATCCTGTCTCAGGTGCGGCTGCGATGCTGATGTTCAGTCTGGGAACGGTTCCTCTGATGCTTGGTTTTGGAAGTCTGGATACGTCAGAAGCTGAAAATACGGAATCAGATGCGGAGAAAGAGGAAACAGTGGTATATGAAACTCCTGCCGTAGAGAATGGTGAAATTTCAATTAATGCAGATACATTGACTTCGAATCCAATGTATATCAATTACGATTCCAATGGAACCAATATCCAGCTTATTGCTGTAAAAGGCTCGGATGGAACTCCGCGCTTATCACTTAATACATGTCAGGTATGCAATCCATCGCCAAGGGCGTATTTTAAGGAACAGAACGGAAGACTGGTATGCCAGAATTGTGGAAATGTATTCACGACAGACAGTGTAGGTGAAACTACTGGCGGGTGCAATCCTATGTATATAGATTATAAGAATACAGACGGAAAACTGACGGTAAGTGTGGCAGATCTGGATACATATGCAGATCAATTTGCATCGTGGGATGGTCCGGTAAAATAGTATCTTCATCGGAGAGCTATCAGCTTGAAAAGTGGATACCTTATCTGCCACCTGAGTCTATGGTGAAAGACCTTAAAGCTATCTGATATAACTGAAGTTTTACGGGCAGGATTCTTATTCAAAATGTGAACTGTGGAGGAAATCATGACGAAGAAAAAATTTATTAAGCCGTTCGCAATACTGGCGGCTGTTTTTCTGGGATCACTGGAGATGGGATGGCGCTTTTTTAACATGGTGGTCCGCTGCAAAAGAGGAGAGCAGAAAAAGGAAAGAAAGAAATGGTTTGAACTGTCTCATATCAGGGAAAATCATCCACAGAATGGTTATGCCAGAGAATATAATGAGAGTAAGGCATGGTGCTTTGAACAGAATATGCAGGACTGTTATATCAAAAGTATTGACGGATTAAAACTGCATGCATTATATCTTCCTGCAGAAGCTGCGAAGCGGATCGTCATATTAAGTCATGGATATCGTGGCAGCCGGTTTGGCACGTTGTCGTTTATGGCGAAATATCTGCATGAGCATCAGTGTGATGTCCTGTTTATAGAGCATCGCTGCTGCGGTGACAGCGAGGGAAACTATATTACTTTTGGAGCAAAGGAACAATGGGATGTGCAGCAATGGGCAGTATATATGGCTGAACGAAACAAAGAGAAGCTTCCGATTTACCTGTACGGACAGTCCATGGGTGCAGCTTCTGTGCTGATGGCATCAGGACATACACTTCCACCGGAGGTGAAAGGCCTGATTGCGGACTGTGGTTTTCAGTCTATGGAACGGCAGATGCGTGATATGGCCGCTAACTGGTTCCATCTGCATCATATTCCGTTGCTTCTGATGGAACTGGACTGGTTCTGTTCTCTTCTGGCTGGATTTCATATGAAAGATGCAGACACTACAGAAGCCATGAAAAAAAATAAAAGACCGGTTCTCTTTTTCCATGGAGAGAAGGACACCTATGTATATCCCAATAACTCTTTTCAGAATTATATGCTCTGCAGGGCAGAGAAGGAACTGGTGATCATACCAGGAGCTCGGCATCTGTGCAGTGCCTATGCAGATCCGGAACTGTATCAGCATAAGATGATGGAATTTTTTGAAAAATACGATTAAATGAAAAAATCCTGACCGGGATTTATCAGACATAGTATATAGCAGGAAATATACCTTTGAACTGCTAGTACATCGAAAATTAAGTTTCTGCCATATTGACGTAGGATGATTTCTTCATATGCAAGGCGGAGGAAGGAGGCGTAGCGGTGGCTACGGCGACTGACGACAACGCAGCAGATGAAAAATCAGACAAGTCAATATGGCAGTTACTTAATATTCGATGTACTATGTTAAATGTATGATAAGTCCCGGTCAATTTTTTATAAAGTGTTCATTAAGTCTTCAGGGTACTGGTATTTCCTGAGAAGGTATGATATTTTTTCACCTGAAGCATACATACAATGTTTTCTGTTCCGGATAAAGAGGAAAACCGGGACAATGGAGGTTATCTATTATATGAGAAATTATTATCCTTTGACAGCAGCTCAGAAAATGCATCACAACTGGATACTGGATTATGGTACACAGCAGGTATCTGGCGTAAGCGTTGTGGCTTCTGTACAGGCAGAACTGGATTTTGGATTATTAAAAAAATGTATTCAGATGGAAACAGAGCGTTCCGGTTGTACCAGAGTCCGTTTTACAAAGCCGGATAAAGAGGGAAATGTAAAACAGTATATCGAAAAACAGGACCCGCGTGATATTGAGCTGAAGGATCTGTCAGGAATGGAAAGTCTGGCAAAGGCAGATGAGCTGATGCAGCAGTGGGCATATGAAACATTTGACGGAAATAATATTCCGATGTGTGAATTTACCATGCTGAAGCTTCCAGAAGGATACAATGGTTTCTTTTTACATATGGATCACAGACTGATCGATTCCTGTGGACTTGTAGTTATGATCGAAGATTTGTTCCAATTATATACGCATTACAGATATGGAACAGCCTGTCCTCAGGAACTGGTAGATTTTGAAACGGTTCTGAAAAAAGACCTGGCAAAGGCGGGCAATGAAAAGCGTTTTGCAAAAGATAAAAAATTCTGGGATGACCAGCTGGATGCACTGGGTGAGCCGTTATATTCTGATATTCAGGGACCATCCGTATTGGAGGAAGCAAGAAAGCGCCATGGAAATCCGAAGCTTCGTGCTTCTGACATTGAGATGAACGAGCTGTTTGTTGCAGTAAAGGATTATCATCTGGAACCGTATGCGACACAGAACCTGATGGATTTCTGTATGAATCATCAGCTCTCTATGACAAATTTGCTTCTGCTTGGTATCCGTACTTATTTGTCAAAAGTAAATAATGGACAGGAAGATATTACAATTCAGAATTTTATATCCAGACGTTCTACCCATGACGAATGGACTTCCGGAGGAAGCCGAACCATTATGTTTCCATGCAGAACAGTGATCTCACCAGAGACAGATTTTCTTTCGGCAGCTTATGAAATCCAGAATATGCAGAATCGAATTTATATGCACAGCAATTATGACCCGGCATTTATTGTGGATGAGATGAGAAAAAGATATCATATACCGGAGCATACCAGCTATGAAAGCTGCTATCTGACCTATCAGCCAATGCCGGTGAGGGTGGAGAATGAAATGCTTGGAACTATCCGCCAGCATGCCAAATGGTTTGCAAACGGCGCTGCAACCAAGAAAATGTATCTGACCGTATCTCATACCGAGGATGGGGGAATGAACTTTTCCTATCATTATCAGACTGCGCATCTGGAGGAGCATGACATGGAATTGTTGTATTATTATATGATGCGTATTCTTTTTAAAGGAATTACAGAGCCGGATATGAGCATTGGAGAGATTATGGAACAGGTATAAAGCGTAACAGGTTCCAAAAAGCTTGAAGGAGTAAGAACGGTTAAAGAGAACTTGTCGGCATTGTTTTTATAGAAATCAAGTAACTATTCAGAAGGTAGTATCCCGCGAGGCGTTTTGGCATGTTTTTTGCCAAAATCCCGAGCCATACAAGGCAAAATGCCATCACCGAAGGTGATTTGGAATGCATTTTGACTCGTAACTGTGAGGGTACTGAACAGTTACGAAATCAAAAATCAGGAGGAAATGGAATGAGTCAGGAAATAGAATTTAAAAATATCGTAGCACAGTACAGTAAAGTGAAACCGGAAGAGATGACAGGTGAGATGAGATTCCGTGAAGATCTGGGATTTACTTCCCTGGATTTTATGTCTTTTCTGGGTGAGCTCGAGGATACCTTTGATATTGAACTGGATGAAAACGAAGTGACAAAAATTACAACTCTTGAGGAGGCACTCAAGCTTCTTGAGGAGCTTCAGTAGGACTTAATGTTACTGTTCCCGGAGTGAACAGTAAGACTTAACAGAGTGTCAGTTCACTGAACAGTGAAGGAGGAAAAATATGCTGATCAGGAATATATTAGAAGAAAGTGTACAGAAATTTGGCGAAGTCAAAGCAGTAAAATGGCTTAACAGAAAAGAAGTTCTGGAGAAAAGCTACAGCGAAATGATGAAAAACGTGATTTCTACCAGAAAAGGACTTCTTGCAGAAGGGTTTGAGGGAAAACATATTGCATTAATCGGAACCAGTTCTGTAGAATGGATCGAAAGCTATCTGGGGATTATTACAGGATGCGCGACAGCGGTGCCGCTGGATGCTGCACTCCCGTGTGAAGAACTGATCGACCTGATAAATCGCTCCGATTCCGAAGCACTCTTCTTAAGTCCGAAACACAGACCATATCTGGAAGCATTTCTTGCAAACTGTCCCAAGCTTCAGAAAGTATGGATGCTCCAGGAAGAGGTGGAGGATCTGCCTTCAGGCGTGTACAGTATCAATGAGCTGAGAGATATGGGAAAGAGCGCAGCAGAAGATGCTTCCTGTCCGAAGGCAGAAGATATTGCGACTATTATCTTTACTTCCGGAACCACAGGAAAGAGCAAAGGGGTTATGCTGACACAGAATAATCTGGCATCCAACGTTGAGGCAGTTAAGATTTCAGCAGAACCTGGAACTGCCATGCTCAGTGTACTCCCAATTCATCATGCATTCTGCCTTGTCATGGACTGGCTGAAAGGATTTTCCCAGGGGGCAACTATCTGCATCAATGACTCCCTGCTTCATATGGTCAGAAATATGAGCATTTTTAAACCAGATATCATGCTCATGGTTCCGATGATGATTGAGACAATTTATAAGAGACTGGCGGCTGCTGATCCGGAAATCCCGGAGGCGGTTCTTGCAGAAAAAGTCTTCGGCGGAAAACTGCAGACGATTTTTACCGGCGGGGCACATCTGGATCCGTACTATATTGACCGTTTTGCAGAATATGGCGTTCAGATACTGGAAGGATATGGCATGTCGGAATGTTCTCCTGTTATCAGTAATAATACACCGGAAAATCATAAGCCGGGTTCTATCGGAAGACCACTTGAGAATGTGGAGATAAAGTTTGAAAACGGGGAGATTCTGGTAAAGGGTACAAGTGTTATGAAAGGGTACTATCAGATGCCGGATGAGACAGCGGAAACACTGAAGGATGGCTGGCTGCATACAGGCGACAAGGGCTATATGGATGAAGATGGATACCTCTTTATTAATGGTCGTGTGAAAAATCTGATCATTCTCTCCAATGGGGAAAATGTATCACCGGAAGAACTTGAGAACAAGCTTGCACTGAACCCGCTTGTTGCGGAAGTAATCGTAACAGGTGAAGAGAATGGTCTGACAGCGCGCATCTATCCGGAACAGGCAGTTGTGGAGGCAAAGGCACTGGATACTGAGATGATTCGTTTACAGCTTCAGGCATTTCTGGATGAATACAATAAAAATCAGCCGACCTACCGTCGTATTACAGGTCTGGTGATCCGGAAAAATCCGTTTATACGCAGTACAACAAAGAAAATCAGGAGACAGGATGTCCTGATTGATGAGCCACAGGCATAAGAAAAACCCGTCTGAGTGAATTGCTTAGACGGGTTTTTCTTATGCCTGTTTGAAAGAGCATTCCCGCAATCTGCACGCCCCACTTTGTGGGAATGCTTTTACAAACACGTCAGGATAAAAGTGGCAGCATGCCAGTCAGAAAAACCTGAGTCAGAATTTCTGCAATGACTTCTGGTTCAAGATCAAAATGATCCCGGGTCCATTTGTGAAGAACACCGATCGTGCTGCCGATCGCACAGGTGATCACATAAGATATTTCCTCTTTTGTGTGTCTGCCGGGTCTGGCACTGGAGGTAGTAGCGGTGACATAGTGATGAAGCATAGTCAGCATTTTTTCAAAGAGATCATTCCCATGGGGTGTGCTCAGAAGACTGGACAGGAAAGGATTTTCCATTGTATAGCGGCAAATAGTCAGAAAATAGGACTGACAGATATCGCGGTCATTTTCAGGATGAAATTTTTCCATTATAGAAAAAACATCCTGGATCGTCTTTTCCTCAACAGCGGATACAAGAGAAGGAATGTCTTGATAATGATTATAAAAAGTGCTTCTCGCGATACCAGCTGTCTTAGTGATATCGGATACTGTGATCTGATCAGGAGTTTTTTTCTTTAGAAGTTTAAAAAAAGCACCCAGGATGGCTTCATCCGCCACAGAATATCTTTCGTCAGGAACTGGATTTTGCATAGTCGATTCCCTCCCAATATTTTATCAATAAATATAAGAATATGAGTGGCAAAAGACCTTTTGACTCTCATATCATGTATATATGGAAATCTGGAAAATGTTTATTTCTCTATTTCATAGGCAGCAATCAATATACATGCGCAGAAGTTTTCCAATGGCTGGAAACATTTGATAATAAGTTCACGATGAATCCTGGCACTGTAAGTCTTGAGACGACAGCTTCCGCCATTCACGGCAACATCTGTATATGCGGCAAGGAGCTTCTTATCTCCGTTGGGAAATACCTGATAAAAAGACTGGTCAAGTATTTCCTGCACATCCATGCCTTCCAGAAGAAGCATTTCTTTATTGCAATAGCGGAAAACGAAGTCAATTCCAGTTCCGTTTTTATTAAAAATCAGTTCGATTACACAAAAAGCAAGGGGCATATCATCTAATACAGAAAAACGCGTACGAATATTTGGAGATAAAGTCTTGGCAGGATCCTGATGCAAAGATTTGTTCAGAAATTTGTGAGTGGCTGCGCCACGCTTACGTCCTTCCAGACGTACGCCATCCTTCATATGATAGGTGCAGTTCTCAATATGATCAATCTGTCCTCTGGAAACCACGGTGCCTTTATTTATGGAAATATAATCATAAGGTATAAGAATTTCATATAAATCTTTGACTGTGATAAAAGTTTTCACAACTCGTCCATCGGTCATATAAATGCAGGTCTTATTCTCCTGTCTGAGCAGATATTTGATATTACTGATATGGATATTGTTTTTCCTTAAAAATTTCATGATTTTTTCATCCATATAAATATCCCTCCGGTTATTAGTGTAAGGTAGAAAATGTCAGGTTACTATATTTCTGACATTGCTATCTGCAGATAATGAAATAAGTATACCATAAACGTAAAGATTTTACCAGTGTAATTGGGTAAAATATAAGGCTGCATGATCTGTATGCATCGTGATTTGTTTTGGGTGAAAAGAGCGCAGAAAATCCGGTTTTTTCAGATGAAAAAATGCACGGATGTTATAATTGAAAAGTAAATTTTGTGATAATTTCACAATAAAAGACGATATTTTCGAAAAAATGAAACAAATAAATATATCATAAATACTGTAAAAAGACAGGGGGTTTGGAATTAAGCGTCTTTGCAATAAGTAATTAAAAAGGTATCACAACCGGAAGTGAAAGGTTGCGATACCTTTTTTTGCGTCAAACTGAAAATCGTTTTACCAGATTTGCCGAAACTTCAATTTTACAGGTATGCTGCCGGGGTTCGTTTATTTGAGAGAGAAGCTCTCTGGCGGCAACCTGTCCCATATAATGACGGGGGATGCTGATACTGGTAAGGGAGGGGTCGATAATGCGTCCCTCAGAGATATTGTCGAAGCCTACAATTGCCACCTGTTCCGGCACCTTGTAGCCTCTGAGCCGCAAGGCCTTGATAGTTCCGATTGCAATCAGGTCATTGTCCGCAAAATAGCAGTCTGCCAGAGCATCCCCTCTGTCAATAATTGCAAGCATATCTGCCATTGCACCATCAATGGTTGGAGAAAGCTGGTGGATGATACAGCGGGAACGGGACATTCCGTTATCATGGACAGCATGATAAAATCCCTCCAGACGCTCTGAAAAGTTGCGGAGAGGGTAAGCAGACTGCAGGTATCCAGGCTGTTTCATTCTCCGGCTGATCAGATAATCGGTAGCAAGATAAGCTCCCTGACGATTATTGGGAACGACATAATTGCAGTCAAGGTTTTCAAAATAGGCGTCCAGGATCACCACCGGAAAAGGAAGCTTCAGGAAAGGACGGACCATTTCCTCCCGCATTTCAGTACCAAACAAAATAATTCCCACACAGTCAGTAGTTCTTAAATCCCCCAGATAATGCTCCAGGTTATCCCTCTTTTCATAAAATGTGATTACTTTCAGTTTATAATTATCTTTCTGCACTACGGATTCCATACCCTCCACCATAGCATCAAAAATAGGAGAATAGGACATGATGGCATTATGGGAACGATAGCTTACCGCGTAAATGCTTCCAGCTTTATTTTTCTTTAGAGAAAGTCTGGTAAAGTCATAGCCGTATTTTTCAGCAGCTTCTATCACCATCCGGCGGGTTTCCGTGCTGACTCCGGGCTTATTGTTCAGCGCCATGGAGACGGCAGTCTGTGAAAGATTCAGTTTTTCAGCCAGTTCTTTTGCGGTAATGGACATTTGCGGCACCTCCCAGAGTAATAATTGCAAAGCAAAAAGATAAAGTTTCACCAGTTTTTAGATGTAAAAGGATTTCCTGTGGAAACTGTTCATATTTCTTTGGCAGAAGTTTTTTCTGTTGTATATATTGTACTTCTTAATTGAAAAATAAACAATATATTTGTGAAAAATAAAGCGAAAATAAAGTTAAAAATACTTTATTTTTTATTGGAATAAAGCTGGAGGAGACCTATACTAAAGCTATAAAGAAAAGCAAACAGAATATCTGGGTAAGTAATAAAGAAAAAGATTTTACAGCTAAGAAAAACCAAAAGAAAATAATAAATATAAACAAGGAGGAATACCAGAATGGCAAAGATCAAAATCGGCTATGCGCCAACCAGACGAAGTATTTTCAGTGCACCGGATGCAGTTAAGTATCGTGGACTTACTGCAGACAGATTAAAAGAATTAGGAATCGATTTTGTAGACATCACAGATGTAAATGACGAGGGTCTTCTTTATGACGAGGCAGGCCGCATCAAGATTGCAGAGAAATTCAAAAAAGAGAAAATCGACGGACTTTTCCTTCCGCACTGCAACTTCGGAACTGAGTTTGAATGCGCAAGACTTGCAAAAGAGTTAAATGTACCGGTTCTCCTGTGGGGACCTCTTGATGAGAGACCAGACGAGAACGGTGTCCGTCTTCGTGATACGCAGTGCGGACTTTTTGCAACAGGTAAAGTCCTCAGAAGATTTCGCGTTCCATTTACATATATGACAAACTGCAGACTGAATGATCCGGTATTCGAGCGTGGTCTTCGTGATTTCATGGCTGTCTGTAATGTAGTAAAAACCTTCCGCAACATGAGAATTCTTCAGATTTCCACAAGACCATACGAGTTCTGGTCCACCATGTGCAACGAGGGTGAACTTCTTGAGAAATTCAACATCCAGCTGACCCCAATCCCAATGCCAGAGCTGACAGATGAGATGAAGAAAGCAAAAGCAGAAGGAACAGAGGTTGCAAAGGTTGTAGAATACTGCCGCGAGCATATGGAAATCTGCATCAAAGACAACGAGCTTGAAAATGTAGCAGCTCTTAAGGTTGCTATGAAAAACCTGATTACAAAATATGGCTGCCAGGCAGCTGCAATCCAGTGCTGGAACCAGTTACAGAGTGAAATCGGAATTATGCCATGTGCAGCAAATGCCCTTCTGAACGAAGAAGGAATCCCGGTTGTCTGCGAGACAGATATCCACGGTGCTATTACCGCTCTTCTTGTTGAGGCAGCAGCACTTGACGATACCAGAAGTTTCTTCGCTGACTGGACCATCCGTCATCCTGACATTGAGAACGGCGAGCTCCTTCAGCACTGTGGACCATGGCCAATCTCTGTTGCAAGAGAGACTCCGAAGCTTACTTATCCGCTGGCATTCAGCCATCCGGGAAGCATTACAGCTGAGGCAAAACATGGTGAAGTGACACTGGCACGTTTCGATGGTGATAACGGAGAATACTCTATGCTTCTTGGAAAGGCCAAAGGCGTTGATGGACCGAAAGGTATGGGAACTTACCTCTGGGTTGAGGTTGAGAACATCAAACGTCTGGAAGCCAAGATTGTAGAAGGACCATACATCCATCACTGTGTAGGTATCCATAAAGATGTAGTTCCGGTACTTTACGAGGCATGCAAATACATGGGAATCACTCCTGATTTATATGATCCTATTGAAGAAGATGTGAAAGCATATTTAAGAGGTGAATGAGAATGGAAAATTTAAAGGCAAAATCTTTTGACTTGCGAAAAGATACTGTAGATATTATCGTTGCCGGAAAGGGCGGCCATATCGGTGGCGACATGAGTGTGATTGATACTCTGATGAGCCTGTATTTCTGCCAGATGAACATTTCTCCGGAAAACATGAATGATCCGGATCGCGACCGTTTCGTACTCAGCAAAGGTCATTCTGTAGAGGCTTACTACGCTGTACTTGCAGCAAAGGGCTTTCTGGATCTGGAAGATATTAAAGCACATTTTTCAAAATTTGGCTCCAAATATATTGGACACCCGAACAATAAGCTTCCTGGAATCGAGATGAACTCCGGTTCTCTGGGACATGGACTTCCGGTATGTGTAGGTATGGCTCTTGCAGGCAAAAAAGACAACAGAGATTACCGTGTTTACACCGTAATGGGTGACGGTGAGCTGGCAGAGGGTTCTGTATGGGAGGGCTTCATGGCAGGTCATCAGTATAAATTGGACAACCTTTGTGCAGTAATCGACCGTAACCGTCTTCAGATTTCCGGAAACACAGAGGACGTTATGGGACATGACGATCTCCATGAGCGTATCCGTTCTTTTGGATGGCATGTGATCGATGTAAAAGACGGAAACGATATTGACCAGTTAAATGCTGCTTTTGAAGAAGCAAAAACTGTAAAAGGCAAACCAACAGCTGTAATTGCCAACACTGTAAAAGGCTGCGGCTCTTCCGTAATGGAGAACAAGGCAAACTGGCATCACAAGGTTCCGACTCAGGAAGAATATGATCAGATCATCGCGGATTTTGCAGCAAGAAAGGAGGCCGCTCTTCATGAATAAAATTCCAAACAGACAGGCCATCTGTGAAGTACTGATGGACAAGGCAAAAGACGATAAAGATATTATGGTGCTTTGCAGCGATTCCAGAGGATCCGCTTCCATGACACCATTTGCAGATAATTTCCCGAATCAGTTTATTGAGACCGGTATTGCAGAGCAGAATCTGGTAAGTATTTCCGCAGGTCTTGCAAAATGTGGAAAGAAACCATTTGCATGCTCACCAGCCTGCTTCTTATCCACAAGAAGCTACGAGCAGGCCAAGGTTGATGTGGCATACTCCAATACAAATGTTACTCTTATCGGTATCAGCGGTGGCATCAGTTACGGCGCACTTGGAATGAGCCATCATTCTGCACAGGATATCGCAGCTATGTCTGCAATCCCGAATATGAGAGTTTACCTTCCAAGCGACCGTCATCAGACAAAGCATCTGATCGAGGCACTGTTGAAGGATGAGAAACCATCTTATATCCGTGTTGGAAGAAATCCGGTTGAGGATATTTATACAGAAGATAACTGCCCATTTGAAATGGACAAGGCAACTGTTCTGAAAGAGGGAACAGATGTGGCAATTATTGCCTGCGGCGAGATGGTGCGCCCGGCATTTGCAGCAGCCAAGTTATTGGAGGAGCAGGGAATTTCCGCAACTGTACTGGATATGTACTGCGTGAAACCGCTTGACGCAGAAGGTGTTATCAAAGCTGCCCAGAATGCAAAGGCAGTGATCACGGTAGAAGAGCACGCTCCATTTGGTGGACTGGGTTCTATGGTTGCACAGGTTGTTGGTGCTAACTGCCCGAAGAAAGTGCTGAACATGGCTCTTCCGGATGCTCCGGTTATCACAGGTAACTCCCAGGAAGTATTTGATTACTATGGATTAAATGCTGAGGGTATTGCGAAGAAGGCTGTGGAGGCTCTGAAATAATAATTAAATAAGAAACAAATTTAAGCGTGACTGACAGACTGCGTGGATGCAGAACCAGGATGCTGCTTAGAAGTGCTGCCCGATTGGGCGTGCTTCTGAGCAGTCTGGTCAGGCACGCTTATTATTTAGTTACAAAACAGACTTAAGGTACAGAGATGTTGATTTTAGAGAATATAAAAGTTTTAAGAGGATAGTAAACATGGCAAAATATATTATTAGTATTGATCAGAGTACCCAGGGTACCAAGGCGCTCCTTTTCGATGAGACTGGAAGCATTATGCGCCGTACTGACCGCCCTCACAGGCAGATCATCAATGAAAAGGGCTGGGTTTCCCATGATCCAGAGGAAATTTACAGCAATGTTCTGGAGGTTGTGAAAGAACTTCTGGAGGGGGTAGAGAAGGAATATGTAGTTGGGCTGGGAATCAGTAACCAGCGTGAAACTTCTCTTGCATGGAACCGCGTCACCGGTAAGCCTTACGGAAATGCAGTTGTATGGCAGTGCGCCCGTGCCGTGGATATCTGTGCCCGTGTGGAAAAGGCTGGCGCAGCAGAGCTGATCCGCCAGAAAACCGGAATGAATCTTTCCCCATATTTCCCGGCTTCCAAGATCGCATGGCTTCTGGAAAATGAAGAGGGCGCAAAAGAGGCGGCAGAACGTCACGAAATCTGCCATGGAACGATTGACAGCTGGCTGGTTTACAAGCTGACAGGGGGCAAAGAATACAGAACCGATTATTCCAATGCTTCCAGAACACAGCTTTTCAATATTTTTGACCTGAAATGGGATGAGGAAATCTGCGGATTATTTGGCATTGATCCGGCAAATATGGCAGAGGTTACAGATTCCGACGCCTGCTTCGGCGAAACGGATTTCGAGGGACTTCTTCCTCATAAAATCCCGATCCATGGCGTATTGGGAGACTCCCACGGCTCTCTTTTTGGTCAGGGATGCCTGCAGCCAGGCATGATCAAATCCACTTATGGAACCGGCTCTTCTATTATGATGAATATTGGTGAGAAGCCAATTCTCAGTACCCATGGGGTTGTGACTTCTCTTGCGTGGAAAATCGGCGGCAAGGTTAACTATGTGCTTGAAGGCAACCTGAACTATACAGGCGCTGTTATTACCTGGCTGAAGGACGATCTTCAGATCATTTCTTCTCCTGGAGAGACCGGTAAACTGGCGAAAGAAGCCATTCAGGAGGACAGCCTGTATCTGGTTCCTGCATTCAGCGGTCTTGGTGCTCCTTACTGGGATAGCGAGGCGAGAGCTTCTGTTGTAGGCATGAGCCGTACTACCCGCAAGGCTGAGTTTGTAAGAGCGGCACTTGAATGTATTGCTTATCAGATTACAGATGTTGTACAGGCTATGTCTGAGGATGCTGGTGTTCCGGTGAAGGAGCTTCGCGTAGATGGCGGTCCGACCCGAAACGACTATCTGATGCAGTTCCAGAGCAATATTGCAGATGCCGGAGTTCTGGTTCCGGATTCCGAGGAACTTTCCGCTATTGGACCGGCCTATGCGGCAGGATTGCAGCTTGGTGTCTGGGATGAAAGTATTTTTGGAAAATTAAACCGCGTGTCCTATAAACCGGACATGGAAGTGGAAAAACGTGAGCAGAAGTATGCAGGATGGAAGAAAGCAGTTGCTTCTGTGATCACAAACAAATAAATTTATTTAAGGGTACAAGCAGGAGGGACAGCGCGGTTAGAAACTACGCCGTCCCTTTTTGTCTGTATGGTGGCTGCATCGCTAAATAAATGTGACACTAAATAAAGAAATTGGACTTGACGGTGGAGGCCCTGTAATCGTAAAATTTTTGTATAAACTATAAAAGGATGGAGTGGGTTTTGATACTTTAATAGGGCAAAATTCACAAGTGAAAATACAGAGCCAGGGAGAAAGCTTCCGGAGCTTTGTGAAAACGCAGAGCGTATTTGAAAAGGCTCTATATTGGTTAAGAGAAGGAGAACAAGGAAATGAAATTAGGAATTGTTTATACAAGTACCACACCAGAGCTGATTGAGTGTGTAAATGAAGAAATCAAAAAAAATCTTGGCGATGCACCGGAGATCCTGAATTATCAGGATCCGTCTATTCTGGCAGAAGTAAGAGAGCATGGATATGTAACAGCAGGCGCAGCAGCCCGTCTTGTAGGAATGTATATGCAGGCTGTTTCTGACGGCGCAGATGCGGTTTTGAACTGCTGCTCTTCTGTTGGCGAGGTTGCAGATGCGGCTCAGGATATTGGCCGTTATACAGGTATTCCGATTGTCCGTATTGATGAGGAGATGTGCCGCGAGGCAGCCCGCCTTGGCAAGAGAGTGGGCGTTCTGGCTACATTGCCTACCACCCTGGAACCAACTAAGAATACAGTTTCCCGTGTGGCAAGAGAGATGAATCGCCATGTAGAACTGGTGGATGGCCTGGTAGATGCTTTTGGTGCAGACCAAGATAAGTTTAAGGCACTTCTTTGCGGAAAAGCTGCTGAGATCGCAGACCAGGTAGACGTAATTCTTCTGGCACAGGGCTCTATGGCTTATGCAGAGGACGCAATCCACGAGAAAATCGGCAAACCGGTACTTTCCAGCCCGCGCTTTGGAGCGCAGGCACTTGCTGCAGCATTGAAAGCGAAAGGCTTATAAAGAATACTATATGGAATATTGCGGAACAGCTGACTTTCCTATATGGTGATGTCACTGATGGGCGACATGTCCGTTAAAACAGAATATGAAATTACAGAAGGAGAATAATCATGCTGACAGATACAACCGGATCCCCATACGCGAAGGTCCATGCCCTGGATGGAATGAAAGTAAAATGGACAGGCGGTCTTTGGAAGGAACGCTTTGACACCTGTGCCAATAGCACGGTGCCTCAGCTAAAACATATGTTTGACAGTAAAGATATCAGTCATGTAGTAGAGAATTTTAAGATCTGTGCTGGCGATGCAGAGGGAGATTTTGATGGAACCGTTTTTGGAGACGGAGATTTCTATAAATGGATGGAGTCTGCCATCTATACTGCTTACCAGACAGACAATCAGCTGCTGAAGGAAGAAATTGAGAATTATATAGACCTGATCGGCAGAGCACAGCAGCCTGACGGTTATCTTTCCACAAAGCAGATTATCGGTGAGAGAACCGGGAACGGCGTCTCAAGAATGGGCGATATCAATGATTTTGAGGTTTATAACTTCGGTCATATGTTTACAGCAGCGTGTGTGCACAAGAGAATTACCGGAAAGAATAATTTCCTTACAATAGCGGCAAAAACCGCAGATTATCTGGAGCATCTTTACGAAGAAGCAGAGCGCACCGGAGAAGTTCAGACTGCCGTCTGCCCGTCTCATTATATGGGACTTGTGGAAATGTACCGTACTACTGGTGATAAACGATATCTGAAGCTGGCGAAGCAGGCAATCGTTCTTCGCGACAGTGTAAAAAATGGTATGGATGATAACCAGGATAAGATTCCGCTGAAGCAGCATGAAAAGATTCTGGGACATGCTGTACGTGCAAACTATCTCTATGCAGGTGTGGCTGACCTTTGCCTGGAAGAGGAAGATCCGGATTATATGGAGGTTCTCCACAAGGTATGGAGAAGTCTTGTGGATAAAAAGCTTTATATCACAGGCGGATGTGGAGCGTTATATAATGGTGCTTCTCCATATGGTTACTTTTTTGACCATCAGCTTGTGCATCAGGCTTATGGTTATGAATATCAGCTTCCGAATATCACGGCATATAATGAGACCTGTGCATCTTTGGGCGGTGTTTTTTGGGCGTACCGCATGTTCCAGCTGGAGCCAAAGGCAGAGTACTTTGATATTCTGGAACGAATGATGTTAAATACCAACCTGGCTGCACTGAGTCTGGATGGTAAGAGATTCTTCTATGAAAATATGTTAAGACGTGCCAAAGAGCTTGATTATAAGCTGATCTGGCCTCTTACCAGAAGCGAATATATTCTCAGCTACTGCTGTCCGCCAAACCTGGCAAGAACCATTGCACAGTCCAGTGAATATGCATATCTGACATCGGATAACAGTGTATGGACTGGTATGTACGGTGCAAGTGAGGCGCAGGTGAAGCTGGAAAATGGTGGAGAATTTACACTTGTGCAGTCTACGGATTATCCATTTGACGGAACAATCCGCTTTACAGCAAAAGATGTGAAAATAAATGCCCCGGTCCATTTAAGACTTCGTGTTCCGGGATGGTCAGCGGGCGGTTCCATTAAGGGCGCTGGTGCAGACCGTGAACTGACGAAAGAGGATGCTGGAACTTACCTTGATATTCTGGTGGAAGATCCTCAGAATATGGATGTGCAGCTGAGTCTGGATATGAAGGTTCGCTATACTGTTGCAAACAATATGGTGGAAGAAACTGTGGGACAGGCTGCAATTGAGCGGGGACCATTGGTATACTGCTGTGAGAGTGTAGATACCCATGCAGCAGATCTGGATGATGTTTACCTGGATCTGAACGCAGAATTTACTCCTGTGGAGTTTGAAATCCAGGGAAGAAGAATGATGGCTCTTGAAACTGAGGAATATGCCATTGACCGCTCTGAATTTGACAGAAATGCGCTTTATCAGCCGTTGAAATATCATGGCATGAGCAGAAAGCATGTACGTCTGATTCCGTATTATGCATGGGATAACCGTGATTATGGAGAAATGAGGATCTGGTTCCCTGTCGCATATACCGTATAACAAATTGAGTGTTACTGTTCACTGGTAACATTCCGCGAGGTGTTTTTTGTGAACAAAGTTCACAGAAAACCCGAGAGTTAAGTTTGCGCAGCAAACGCTACTTCTTGTGCTTGTCACAAGAAGGTTCGTCCTTCTGTGCATCGCGAAGCGTGTTACTGTGAACGGAGTGAACAGTAACAATTGAGTTATCACAACCTGGGATATGAATGTAAAAAATCCTGCCGTGCAGAATCCGATGGCGGTGGAATAGCAAATGTCACTCAATTTCTTATTATACTTTGAACGAACAGAATGGAGAGCTATAGAAATTATGGAATGTAAAGTAATTCCTTTCCATACCGTCGAGGAGAGAAGCAAAACAGATGCTGACAAAGCAGAAGCCCTTCTTTCCCAGGCAATGGAAGGTTTTCATAAAAAACTGGTAGTGCTGGATGATGATCCTACTGGTGTGCAGACGGTTCATGATGTGTCTGTTTATACGGACTGGGAGGAAGAATCCATCCGCAAGGGCTTTGAGGAAAAAGAATCCATGTTTTTTATCCTCACCAATTCCCGCAGCTTTTCTGTGGAAGAGACCACAAAGGTACACCAGGATATTGCCGCACGTGTTGCAAAGGTGGCAGGGGAACTGGGACAGGATTTCATGATCATTTCCCGTGGAGATTCCACTTTAAGAGGTCATTATCCGTTGGAAACACAGCTTCTGGCGGAAGGCCTGGCTGACGGGAATACAGCCGGACCAGAGAAGACGGCAGCAGACAATGGAGCTTCTGCAGGGAGCACAGCTGTTGACGGTGAGATCATCTGCCCGTTTTTTCCCGAAGGTGGCCGCTACACAATGGACAATATCCATTATGTAAAAGAGCAGGACAACCTGGTTCCAGCCGGTATGACGGAATTTGCCAGGGACAAAACCTTCGGCTACAAATCCTCGGATCTTACGGAATACGTAGAGGAAAAAACAGAAGGAAAGTACCATAAAGAGGACTGTATCACCATTTCTCTGGACGAACTGAATGCTCTGGATGTGCAGGGAATCAAGGAGAAGCTGATGTCCGCACAGAATATGGCGAAAATTATCGTCAATGCAGTATCTTATGCAGATTTGAAAGTTTTCTGCGCAGCACTGGTGCTTGCAATGAAAGAAGGAAAGCATTACATGGCAAGAACAGCAGCAGCTTTCACCAAAGTAATGGGAAGGATTTCTGACCAGCCTCTTCTTGGAAGAGAGCAGTTGGAGGGTGACACGAAGAACGGAGGAATCGTTCTGATCGGTTCCCATGTAAAGAAGACCACAGACCAGCTGAACTGTCTGAAAGAACTGGACGGACAGGCTGATTTTATGGAATTTCAGGTAAATACCGTATTCGAAGAAAATGGTCTGGAGAAAGAGGTAGAGAGAACGGTGAAAGCAGCAGAGGAGAAAATCCTGTCTGGAAGAACCGTTGTAATTTATACAAGCAGACAGCTTCTTGCGCCGGAGAATATGACTCCGGAGGAGAAACTGCAGATTTCTGTAAAGATTTCCAACGCAGTGACCAGTATTATCGGAAAGCTTTCTGTGAAGCCGAAATTTATCATTGCAAAAGGCGGAATCACTTCATCTGACGTAGGAACGAAAGCACTTCGGGTAAAGAAAGCCCGTGTTATGGGACAGGTGAAGAAGGGAATCCCGGTATGGATGACCGGCGAAGAAAGCAAATTCCCTGGAATGCCATACATTATTTTCCCGGGAAATGTGGGTGAAGTAAGTACGTTGAAGGAAATTGTAGAGGAATTGATCTGAAAAATAGCATGATTGCAGGTCTTCGTTTACGCGAGTGGCAAATTTCAATTACGTAAGAGTTTTAATGACATAACAAGTAAATTTTTAGTCTGTTTTGAACAGCTTACGGAGACTCTGTATGTTAGGAAGATGTCTATTAGAAAGAGGTTCGCTTAAATAGGAGGTTTACATAATGAGAAAAGTAATTATATCCCTGGCACCTGTACAGGCAGGAACCAGTGTGGATGCAGTAAAGCTTGCAGAGGATGTAGAGAAAAGCGTAAAACTTGGTGCTGCTATGTGTCACCTTCACTGCCGTAAACCAGACGGAAGCCTTACACCTGACATTTCTTATATGTCTGAGTGTTTTGATGAGATTCTGAAACGGACAGATGTGGTAGTTCAGGCGTCTACAGGCGGTGTTTCGGATATGAATATCCAGGAACGCTGCAATCCGCTTGATTATCCCAAGGTAGAGAGCGCATCTCTCAATGGCGGAAGTACAAACCTTGGCGAAGCAGTCTATGTTAATTCTTTTGATGATATCCGCTACTGCGCAGACGCTGTTTATAAGAGAGGAATCCTTCCGGAAACAGAAGTTTTTGATATTGGAATGTTACATAACATGGCAGTGGTAAAATCTGAGCAGCCATTTGCGGATCCAATGCTGTTTAACCTGGTATTTGGTCACAAAGGCGGCATGCAGCCTACTCCGGAGATGCTGGCAGCTTTCCGTTCCTTTGTTCCATCTGATGCACTTTGGGGCGTTACCCACTTTGGACGTGATAACTGGACATTCCTGGCCGCTGCAATTGCTATGGGAGCAACGGTAGTACGAGTTGGTTTTGAAGACAGCCACTATCTGGCAGAAGGTGTAGATGCCGAGTACAACTGGCAGGTGGTTGAGAAACTGGTAAATCTGATCCGCGCCATGGGTCTGGAGCCAGCGACTCCGGATGAGGCAAGACAGATGTTGAATCTGAGAAAACGCTAAAATACGATTTAAAAATATAAAGTGTTGGATCGTAATTATTCAGTAGATGTTATTCTGCGAAGTGTGTGACCATGAAGGTACTGAACAGTTACGATATACCAAAGAAATATATGTCAGAAAGGATGGGTTAAAACAAATGTTGGCAATCAAGAAAATATATATGGATTATGAAACAGCCCCGGTTGGTGTTTCCCATATGCCCCAGTTTGCCTGGGAACTTGTAAGCGATAAGAAAAATGTAAAACAGAAATCCTACGAACTTCAGATTGCAAAAGACGCTGATTTTACAGATCTGATCTATAACAGCGGAAAAACAGAGTCTGAGGAATCTGCACATGTTTATGCAGAAGGTGCTTCTCTGGAGAGCGGCAAGCGCTATTTTGTCCGTGCAAAAGCCAGTGATGGTCAGGAAGAAACGGACTGGAGCGAAACCGCATCCTTTGTAACTGCCCTTGCAGGAAAAAATGGTGAGTGGGAGGAAGGCGCACCAGCATGGAAAGCTTCTTTTGTATCCGCCGAAACTGACGATTCCTATAAGAACGTTTCCAAAGGAACCTATGTAAGAGGAACCTTTGAAATCAAAAAAGATATAAAAGAAGCCTATGCCTTTACCACAGCCCTTGGCCTGTATCAGTTTTACCTGAATGGCAAAAAAGTTGGTGAGGACGAGATGACACCGGGCTGGACATCCTATAGAAAACATCTCCTCTATCAGACCTATGATGTAACGGAATATCTGCAGAAGGGCATTAACGATGCCGGAGCAATGCTGGCTCCAGGCTGGTATAAAGGAGTTATGGGACTGACAAAGGCCCGCAACAACTATGGTGATCAGACGGCTTTTACTATGGAACTTCTGATTCGCTACACCGATGGAACAACAGAATCTGTTTATACGGATCCATCATGGAAAGGCTGCGATTCACCGGTGGTATTTGCAGAAATCTATGATGGTGAGACTTATGATGCAGCCCTTGAGATTCCGGACTGGTCAAAGGCAGAAACCACAAAAGGCGACTGGAAGCCGGTTCAGCTTGTATTCTTTGATACACAGGTTATGCGCGCACAGTACGCTGCAAAGGTTCGTGTAATGGATCGTATTCCTGCAAAACGTATTTTCAAAACACCGGCAGGAGATACGGTTATTGATTTTGCCCAGAATATGGCAGGGCGAATTGAAGTAACTGCAGCAGGAAAACCGGGCGATGTGATCGAGCTTCACTGCTTCGAGGTTCTGGATAAAGATGGAAATGTATATCTGGACAACCTTCGTGCAGCCAAGGCAACGATGAAATATACTTTTGCAAGAGAAGAGACAGTTACCTGGCATCCGACTTTTACTTACATGGGATTTCAGTATGCGTTGATTGTTTCCTATCCAGGCGAGCCGAAAGCTGAGAATTTCACAGCCTGCACTCTTCACTCCAACATGGCTTCAAACGGAAGTCTGGAGTGTTCGAATCCGCTGCTGAACCAGCTGCATCACAATTTCCTGTGGGGACTGAAGAGTAATTTCCTTGATGTACCTACAGACTGCCCGCAGCGTGATGAGCGCCTGGGCTGGACTGGTGATGCGCAGATTTTCTGCCGTACAGCCACTTATCTGATGAATACCTATACGTTCTATAAGAAATGGCTCCATGATCTGGAGGTTGATCAGACACCAGAAGGCGGTGTACCACATGTTGTTCCGAATATTGAGGAAGGCCGTACAGATGGAAACTGGCTTCTCCGCCAGGGACCTCACTCTGCAGCAGCCTGGGCTGATGCGGCCATCATCAATCCATGGACCATGTATCTGATGTATGGGGATAAAGATATTCTGAAAAAACAGTACAACAGCATGAAGGGATGGATTGACTTCATGCGTGCCCATGCTGTTGATTATATCTGGAACTACAAGCTGCAGTTTGGCGACTGGGTAGCTCTTGATGCAGAAGAAGGCAGCTACTTTGGAGCCACACCAAATGATCTGACCTGTACGGCATATTATGCATACTCTACCGGACTTTTTGTCCAGATGGCGAAAGCCCTTGGAAAAGAGGATGTGGCAGCAGAGTATGAGGAGCTTTATCATAAGATCGTAAAGAAATTCCAGGAGACCTTCTTCGACGCAGAAGGAAATATGACAGCACAGACACAGACCGCACATATTGTGGCACTGTATTTCCAGCTGACTCCTGAGAAATATATCACAAAAACGGTAGAAGGTCTGAAACGCCTTCTGGACAAAGAAAACGGTCATCTGGTTACCGGATTTGTGGGAACTCCGTATTTCTGCCATGCACTAAGTCAGAACCACGCTCTGAAGGAAGCCTATGACCTGCTTCTGAAGGAAGACTTCCCATCCTGGCTGTATCAGGTGAAAAAAGGTGCCACTACGATCTGGGAGCACTGGGATGGCATGAAGGATGACGGAAGCATGTGGAGTGCAGATATGAACTCCTTTAACCATTATGCTTATGGAGCTATTGGTGAGTGGATGTACCGTGCAATGGCCGGAATTGAAGCGGATTCGGAACATCCGGGCTTTAAACATGCGATACTCTATCCGCGCATCGGTGGAAATCTGAAGTACACTGCAGGAAAATATCATAGCATTTATGGTGATGTTGGTGTAAAATGGGAAGTCCAGGGAAAACAGATTACTTTAACTGTTCAGATTCCGGTAAATACAACAGCAGAGATCCGTCTGGATAAGGCGAAAGCTGTTCTGGAAAGCGATGGACTGACATTTACCAGGGAAGCAGACTATATGGCTGCCGAAGCGGGAAGCGGTACATACCATATCGCATTTGAACAGTAATCATAACGCAAAATGCGAAAGGGTGATGAGAATATGGAAAAGAAAAAGGAACCTTCAGGAATACAGAAAGCGTGGAGACAGCTGAGTATTCAGAATCAGATTTTTTTATCCATGTTTCTTATCACCCTTTTGGGTGTGGGCGTTTTGATGAATATTGTATACAAAACCTCTATTGATGCGATTGAACAGAATTACAGGGCATCTTATCAGTCTACACTGAAGAATTCCAGCCGCGTTATGGATATGAATCTGAAGAACATTGTAGACGTAGGGCGAAGCTTTCTGAATGATGAAGCTCTTCAGCAGATTTTGGAAAAAGGCAATGAATACGGAGGCAGCAAGTTTACATCCACAGACCGTGTGAAGCTTCGTGTGATTGCAAATGAAATGGCAAGTCAGCAGGTGTGGGTGAATTATATAGTATTTACGGATCTTTATGGTCATGTGTATCAGCTGAACAATGTGAACCAGGGTACTTATGATTTCTATAATTATTATAGTGATAAGGATATCCTGGAAGAAAGCTGGGTGAAACAGGCAAAGGCTGCGCAGGGAAAGGAAATTTTTTTCCGTGACAGTATTTTAAAAGCAGGAACAAAGAAAGGATTTTCTTATGCGAAATATATGATCAATCCCTCTGATGGACAGGGAATGGGCTATATGGTAGTGGGACTGAGCCAGAAGCTGTTGGGAAAATCCTTTGTTATGGGCAATGAAAGCTTTGATTCCAGTAACTTTATGGTTGTAGATGAGGATGATCAGCTGGTTTATTTTGTGGGAAATGAGGAAGGGGAGAATGCAATTATGCAATCCTATTCTAATCCGGGAGAGAACCATCTGTATCTGTTTTCTTCTGTCACCAATTCTACTACAGGCTGGCATATTGTAAACGTAGTGGAGAAAAATGAGATCAGTGAAGAGAGCAAAAATATCCGTCTGACCTCGTTTCTGGTAGCCGGCTGTGTTCTTGTAGTGGGCTTTCTCATGGCACGAATCATTTCCAGAACCATCAGCCATCCTCTGAAGCAGCTGGAAAATACCATTGCACAGGTTGGGGAAGGAGAGCGTCACATTACAGAAGAGTTTGACTACAGTGAAGTTGGCCGGATCGGACGGAAATTCAAGGAAATGGTCAATACGAACCTGGAGCTTTCCGAGCATCTTATGGCGGTGAAGCTGAATGAACGGGAAGCAGAGCTACTTTTGCTTCAGTCCCAGATCAATCCCCATTTTCTTTATAATACACTGGATTCCCTGTACTTTGTTGCAATCATGCATGGGGATGACCAGATGGCAGAAATGGTAGAAGCACTTTCTGATAACTTTAAGCTGGCGCTGAATAATGGAAGCAAATATATTAAAGTTGCGGATTCTGTGAAATGGATGCAGGGCTATATGAAGCTTCAGAATATGCGCTACAATAATCGTTTTGAACTGTTCGTGGATATCAGAAGGGAAATTCTTCAGCGTGAAACGATTACCTTTATTTTTCAGCCATTTATTGAAAATGCCATGTATCACGGTCTGGAGCCGAAGATTGGAAAAGGAAAGATTTCCCTTCGCGGCTGGCAGGAGCAGAATAATATGATTTTCACTATTGAAGATGATGGTGTGGGAATTGACGATATGTCCAGACTGGAGAACGGTTATGGAGTGCGCAATGTAATAGAGCGTATAAAGTTGAATTACGGGGAAAAATACGGTGTAACATTTGAAAGCAGTCCAGGCAATGGAACGAAGGTAACGATTGTGGTTCCGGTAAGATAAGGGATAGGGAAATGCAGATACAAGGAGGATTTTCATGTATCGCTTAGTGGTAATTGATGATGAATATATAGTTGTGCAGGGAATTAAGGCTTTAATTTCCCGCCTGAAGCTGGATTATGAGGTAGTAGGGGCTGCTTATGACGGAATCCAGGGACTGGAAGTGATCCGAAGTGAGAAACCGGATGTAGTAATTACGGATATCCGAATTCCGGGGCTGGATGGTCTGTCTGTGATCGAGGCGGCGAAGGAAGAATGTCCGGATACATATTTTATTGTGATCAGTGGCTATTCTGAATTTGTGTATGCGCAGAGGGCGCTTACTCTTGGCGTAAAAGATTATATTGATAAGCCGGTTACAGCAGATAAACTGAAAAATGCCCTTACCAGAATTGAAGATGAATGGGCGAAGACTCGTCATGAGGATAATCGTAAGGCACAGGCTAATCGCGAGAAATTTCAGGAATTGGAAAGAACTTTTGAGAGCAGTGTAAAATGTATTACAGACTGTGATGCTGCAGCATTTCGGGAAGAATGCCGGCAGGCAATCAGATGCCTGCAGGAACTTTACCCGGAGTTGCAGGATTTTCGCAGGGAATTTTACAAGCATCTCTGTGTGCTCAGCGATGTACTGATCGAAAGTCAGAAGCAGGTGGAACGAGGGTCCCTTGTCTCTTTTCAGGAGATGGCAAAATGTCAGAGCATAGAAGCAGTACAGGCCTATGGGGAAAGTGTTCTGTCTGATATCAGCAAGCATCTGACCGCAGACCAGACCGGAAGCAAACACAGAGTTATCCTGGAGCTTCTTACTTATCTGGATGAGCATTATGATCAGGATATCGGACTTAGTGAGCTTGCAGACAGAGCCGGAATGAGCACGGCTTACTTAAGTGTTCTTTTTAAAACAGAGGTTGGCACATCTTATGTGAAATATCTGACGGACCTTCGCATAAAAAAGGCGAAGAAGCTGTTGCAGGATGGATATAAGGTTAATGAAGTCAGTGAAATGGTGGGATATAATAATTACAGATATTTCTGTGATATTTTTAAAAAACACGAGGGCATGACTCCCAATGAGTATAAGGGAAACGTGTGGAAAGCAGAATGATAAAAACAGGATTTGCAAAAATGCACATATTCAAATTGCTGAATATGTGCGTTTTATATATTTAGCACAATTGAACGCCTGGACAAGTGGAACTTTTTATAAAAAACAGTCTAAAAAAACTGTACATTACCAAAAAAATTAGGCACTGGTAAAAAAACAGAACAATGGTATTATATAACCATAAGATATTTCCCGGGGATACAAAGAAACAAATTAAACATGACCGAAAAGTAAATGGCTATCAAGAGTAAATTATAACAAAGTTCAATAATTTTGAAAATTCTGGAGGAATTTATAATGAAAAAGAGAGCATTAGCTATTTTAATGGCAGCATTAACAGCAAGTACCATGTTTGCAGTTCCTACATTTGCAGCAGATTACTCAGGAGAGGATCCGCAGCTTGAGAAAAACATCAAAATCCTTACCATCTGGGCAGAAGATAATGACAATGGTATGCTGTTAAACAAAATCTGCGAAGACTATCAGAAAAATGTAAACCCGAATTTTACATGGGAATATGAGATGGTTGCTTCTGACAACCTTCAGCAGAAAATTGCTACACTTGCAGCATCCAATGATCTTCCGGATCTGTTCGCTTACGAAGCAGGTGCTCCGCTCAGCGTTCTCATCGATTCCGGAAAGGTTAAAAATATTACAGAAGCTGTTGACGAGATCGGAACAGCAGATTATTTAAACAGCGGTGCTGTTGAGCTTCTGAAAGGATTATCCGGAACAGATGATCTTTATGATCTTCCTCTTGGACTGAACGTAGAAGGCTTCTGGTACAACAAAGCCCTGTTCGAGCAGGCAGGATGCGAAGTTCCTACTACATGGGATGAGTTTGAAGAGGTTCTTCAGAAACTTTCCGATGCAGGTATCCAGCCTCTTACAACCGGCGGATCTGACAAATGGGGTGCAACCCGTCTGATCAATGCATACGCAGTAAGAACCGCAGGAAACGACATTATGACAAAAGCAGCTGACGGCGAAGTTCCTTATACAGATGAGAAACTTGTTGCAGCAGCTGATAAGATTGCAGAGTGGGCAGAGAAAGGATACTTCGGAGAAGGTATCACAACAGTTGATATGAACACAGCTGGTTCCATGCTGATGAGTGGAAAAGCAGCCATCTTCTACAATGGTTCCTGGTTTACACAGAACCTGACTGATGATTCCCAGAACCCGGCAGGCGAGGACGGAATCGGATTCTTCAACATTCCGGTTGCAGATGAGTCCATCAGCTCCGCTACTTCTTACTCTATGAACTGTGGTAACATTCTTGCACTTGACAATGACAAATATGATGAGGCTACTGGCTGGTTCCTGAAATACTTCATGGAGAACATCGGAAACGTAGCTATGGAAGATCAGGGAACTGTTAAAGGTTACACATATGATGTTGCAGCAGATGATATGGATAACTACACCAAGCTTGTTCTTGACGAGATTGACAAATCCACAGAAGGATTTGCATGGTGGGAAGCAAAAATGCCTAGCGAAATCTCCAAGACAGCTCAGGAAAATGTACAGCCTCTGTTAAACGGCGAAATGACTGGCGAAGAATATATGCAGTCCATCCAGGATGTATATGACATGCAGTAAGTAACAGCTTTGGCAATATAAGCTTTGAACTTCAAATGGGAGTGTTTGCCAGCAGACACTCCCGTTTTTGTTGAAAAAATTCGAAATTTTAATGGTTTTTGACACAGAAAGGAAGGAATTTTATGAACAAGGTATTAGGTAATAAGAAAGCGATATCCCTTTTCGTAGTTCCGGCACTGATTATTTACACCATTATTGTAATGGTACCGGTTATCTGGTCGTTGTATTATTCATTCTTTAGCGGCAGCCCGGGACTTCAGTGGGAATTTGCCGGATTTGACAATTATGCAAGACTTTTCAGAGACAAGAACTTCTTAAATGCATTGACAGTAAACTGTAAATATGTATTAGTAGTAACCGTTGGCCAGGTTGGAATGGGACTTTTACTTTCCCTGATGTTTAAATTCTGGCTGAGAAGATGCAAAACCATCGTAAGAACTCTGGTTTTCTTCCCGGTAGTACTTCCTACTGTTGCAGTAGGCCAGCTGTTTGCAAAAATCTATGAGATCCAGCCAAACTATGGTCTGTTAAACTCATTGCTTGACTCTCTTGGTTTTACAAACCTTGTTCAGCCATGGATCGGCCAGTCCAGCACAGCTCTCTGGGCATTGTGCGTAATGGATATCTGGGTAGCCATGGGATTCTATTCCGTAATTTTCTATGGAGCACTCCTTGATATCTCTGATGATATCCTGGAAGCGGCCAGAATCGACGGCTGCGGTGGATGGCAGTTGTTTAAAAACATTCTTCTTCCGCTTCTTCGTCCAATGGTAATTACCAGCCTTGTATTCAGCTTCTCCGGAACTGTAAAAATGTTCGAGTCTGCTATGGCTCTTACAAAGGGCGGACCTGGAAGTGCAACCAAGTCACTGTCCATGTATATGTATGACGTTGCATTTACTTACAATAAGGTTGGTTACGCCAGCGTTATCGCAATCGTGATCTTCCTGATCTGTGTAGTTGGATCTCTTGTTATCAACAGATTTGATGTGAAAGACTGAAAGGAGGAAATATTATGAAAAAAGTAAAAGCAGCTTTTCGAGGAATTGTAATTTTCCTTCTTTGCGTAATTGAGATTTATCCGTTATTCTGGATGCTTACTGCATCCTTCAAGAAACAGGCTGAGTGGAGTGAGAAGCCAGCTTATGCGTTAAATGATGGCTTTTATTTCCAGAACTATTCTGATGCATGGACAAGGGGACATATGTCCACCTTCTTTAAGAACAGTTTGATCACTACATTAGTAGCACTTGTATTTATTGTATTTTTCTCAGTAACTGTAGGATTTGCTGTAACAAAGATGAAATGGAAATTCAGAAATGCAGTTGCACAGTATTTCCGTTTCGGTATCATGATTCCGGTAGCAATTGCTTTGATCCCGCTGTTCCAGATTTACAGCAGATCAAACCTGTTAAATACCAGAACATGTCTGATCATTACGTACATAGCATTTGGTCTGTCGCTGTCCATTTATCTGGTTCAGGGATATCTTCGTTCCTTCCCGGACGATATTATGGAGGCAGCCGTTATTGATGGCTGTGGTATTTACAGACTGATGTGGCATATTGTAACACCACTTATGAAGAACTCTATTGTAACCGTACTGGTTCTTCAGTTCTTCTTTAAATGGAACGATCTTCTGTTTTCCATGACATTCATTAGTGATTCTGCGCTGAAGACTGTTCAGACAGGACTTCTGTACTTCTCTGATGAGTTTGGATCCAAGAACTGGGGTGCAATCTTCGCTTCTGTATCTATGAGTGTATTCCCGCTTCTGATCCTGTACATGGCACTGAATAAGAAACTGATGGAAGGTATGACAGCAGGAGCTGTAAAGGGTTGATTTTATGGAAGATAAAAGGACAGAGCAGTATAGACAGGAATTAAAAGAATTTGTAATGTCTCATACGGAGGATGTGCTTAAGAATCCGCGAAGCTTTATCCGTTATCCATTTATTGATCCGGGCTCTGTTTACGATGGAAATGTATGGGACTGGGACACCTACTGGTCCGTATATGGCTTCCTGAATCTGGCAGATTCCTATCAGGATCCGTCTGTGAAGCCAAGAATTATAGAGCATGCACAGGGAAATATCCGCAATTTCTTCGACCACCAGTTGGAGGATGGATATATTCCCATGATGATCGAGGTGGCAGACTGGCCGGAGCCTTATCTGAATATGAGGCATAAGGAAGGCAAGATCATGAATATGCATAAGCCTTTCCTTTGCAGCCAGATGTGCCTGATCAGTGATTATACTGGTGATTATGCCTGGACGGAAGAATTTCTTCCCGGTGTGGCGAAGTATTTTGAATGTTATGATCACTATTATTTTCATGAAAACAGCGGACTGTATGTATGGCAGGATGATATTATGATCGGCATGGACAATGATCCGGCTACTTTTGGCCGTCCGCCATTTTCCACTGCCAATATTTATCTGAACAGCTTTATGTGTGTAGAACTGGAAGCTGGTGCCAGATTATACAGACAGTTTGGCAAGGAGGAAGCGGCAAAGAGACTTCTGGATAAGCGCGAGGCACTGATCGGTGCTATTCAGCAGGAATGCTGGGACAAACGTGATCATTTCTTCTACTCAGTTGATGTGGATATTAAGACAAGGAAATACGACTGGTTCCACCAGGGACTGGGAGTCTTCTGGAAGACATTGCCCATCAAAGTACGTGTATGGTCTGGCTTTATTCCCATGTATGCAGGAATTGCTACAAAAGAGCAGGCGGCAGACATGGTGAAACATATTTTTGATCCCGATACCTTTGGTTCTGACTTTGGTCTGACCACGCTTTCAAAGGATGAAAAAATGTTTGACCTGTCTGTTACCAATAACCCGTCCAACTGGCTTGGCCCGATCTGGCTGGTTGCAAACTATGTGGTATTCCGCGGACTTTTGAACTACGGATACCGCATGGAGGCGGAAATTATGTATAAGCGCACCATGCGCCTTCTGGGAGAGGATCTGGCGAAAACAGGATGTCTTCATGAGTATTACAATCCATTTAATGGAGAACCAGTTATGAATGGTGGCTTTATTAACTGGAATATACTAGCATTGAATATGGCAGATGAGCTGGAAGGAAAGAAACCAATGTGTCTGCCAGAGCTGCTGGAAAAACAGGCAGAAAAGCAATCGTTATAATAAGATTTTTCTGCTGTGAGGTAAGTAAATACAGGAAAAGGATTGCAGAATACGTGGAATTTTGCAGTCCTTTTTTGGTTTGACCGGTAAAAAACATCTTTCTGAAATAAAGTGTGTACAAAAAAATTCAGAAAGCTTATACTTAGAATGTGTTTTAAGTTTATTTTGTAAAATGAAACAGATAAAGGAGCAAAAACATGATTCAGAACCCGATTCTTCCGGGATTTTGCCCGGATCCAAGTATTATACGTGTTGGAGAAGATTATTATATTGCAAATTCAAGCTTTGAATGGTGGCCTGGTGTGAAAATCTATCATTCTAAAGATCTGAAGCATTATGAACAGCTGCCATCGCCGCTGAACAGAATGAGCCAGCTTAATATGGTTGGTGAGGGTGATTCCTGTGGCGTATGGGCACCGGATATTTCCTGGGACGGGGAATACTTCTGGCTGATTTATACGGACGTGAAAACCCGTACCGGAGGACTTTTTAATACCCATAATTATCTTGTAAAATCAAAGGACATCCGTGGCGGCTGGTCTGAGCCGGTTTATCTGAACAGCTCAGGTTTTGACCCATCTGTTTTCCATGATACAGATGGGAAAATGTACATTGTGAATATGATTAATAATTTCAAGGGAATTCTGGTGCAGGAGTACGATCCGGTACAGGAGCGCCTGGTAGGGGAAGCGAAAAATGTTTTTCCGGGAACCGGAAGAGGCTATACAGAAGGACCACACATTTACCATATTGGAGAGTATTATTATTTGTTAATGGCAGAGGGAGGAACCGGTTACGACCATATGGTGACAATGGCCCGGGCGAAATCTATCTGGGGACCTTATGAGGAAGATCCGGGTAACCCTGTGCTGACCTCAGATATGGAGAATCCAGATGCGCTGCAGCGTTGTGGGCATGCAGATATTGTATGTACCCAGAAAGGTGAGTGGTATATGGTACATCTTTGCGGTAGACCACCGAAAGGCAGCAGACAGTGCGTATTAGGCCGTGAAACGGCAATCCAGAAAATGGTTTGGAACGAAGAAGGCTGGCTTAGAATGGCCTGCGGCGGCAACTTCGGGCAGTGGGAGACAGAAGAGCCGGAAGGACTTGTTGAGTGTCTTTTCCCGGAAGAAGCAGGGAAGGATTACGGCAGGGACGATTTTGATATTGAGATTTTAGCACATGGAAAATCTGGCGGTGACTTTGAGAACAATATAAGTAAAAACAAAAGCTCAGAATATCTGGATGTGCGCTACACCTCCCTGCGCCAGCCCTATGACAGCTACACAAGTCTGACGGAGCGTCCGGGCTACCTGCGCCTTTACGGTCAGGAATCCCTGAATTCCTGCTATGACGTAAGCCTGGTGGCAAGGCGGCAGATGGAGCGCCATGTCCAGGTGGAAACATGCGTTGAATTCACCCCGACCTGCAGGGAGCAGATGGCAGGTCTTGCCTACATGTATGATACCGGTAATTTCTATCTCCTGGTAAAGACCAGAGACGAAGAGTTTGGAAATCAGAACCTGGATCTGAAAAGACCAGCCAAACTTCGTCTGATAAAAAGCGATCACTTCGATGTCACGGATGCGATTCCGGAAATTGATATTCCAGAGGATGAACCTCTGTTCCTGCGGGTTGTGACTACCCAGGAGGGGCTATATGCGAAATTCTTTTACTCATTGGATGGAAAAGAGTATAAAGAACTGACGGAACTGCCTACCAAAATCCTCACAGATGAGCAGAGTGACGGTTTCACTGGGGCACACTTCGGAATGTATTGTCACGATATGACCGGGCTGAGACGATATGCGGATTTTGATTATTTTGAGATTATAAAGAAGTAAAAAGGTGGTCTCTTTTTAGGAAAGATTTTCATGTTTAATATGATAGATGCCTTTTGGGTAAAAATATAGATGCAAGAAAAGTATTTGATCTGCTGAATATCAGTAAATACAGTGAATATGTTTATTGAATATTCTATGGATTCTGAATCTAAATTCGGAACTGATTTTGGCTTTTCTTTCATAAAATCAAACCACGTCTTTGATATCAACATTCTAAAGACGTGGTTTTATACTATAAATTCAAGTAGCTGAAATATAAATATTTGGATTAATTGTATTTTGAAATGTATATAGACTAAAATTATATTTTTGATTGATTGTCAATATAATAATTACATTTTGTACAAATTTTAGAAAGTAATTTTAGAAATAATAATAATAGATTTTTTTGAAAAAATACTATATACTATGAATAACAAAAAAAACGTTAACGCACACGGTGGTGGAATGGGAGTTACAATTAAAGATATTGCAGAACATTGTAGGGTTTCTGTAGGGACCGTGGACAGAGCTTTGAACAATCGGTCTGGGATTAGTGAAAAAACGAAAAATCGTATTTTGAAAGCTGCTGAAGAGCTGAATTATCATCCTAATTATATGGGACAGAGTTTAGCTACAGGCAGGACAATGACAATTGGTATGGTATGTTTTGATCTGTATAATAATTTTTTTCCGGAATTGATCGATACGATAGAGCGACATGCCAAAGAAAAGGGATATTTTATATATTTGATATTAACTCATAGAGAGTTTAAATTAGAAAAAGAAGGATTGCAATACTTAAGTGAGAGACAGGTTGATGGAATTATATTATTCCCGATTGGATTAAGCAAGGAATACATTCAGGCCTTATATGATTTGAAAATACCGATAGTTACAATTTACAACAAGTTGGATAACAGATTTCCATTTGTTGGTGTAAATGATAGGAAAGCTATGACAGATGCAGTAATGCATATTGTCAGTAAGGGATATAAAAGAATTACATATCTTACACCTGATATGGGAGCGCAGGAAAAACAAGGATTGAATACCTATACATTAAGACAAAGAACAGAGGGCTATCTGGATGGAATGAAGGGCGCAGACCTGTTGGATGAGGTTTCTATTTTAGCGAAAGGTAGTTTGGAAGAAAAACTTGAAAAATTTATTAAACAAAATGATTTTTCTAGTAAGACCGCGTTGCTTTGTCTGTGCGACTCTTATGCAATTGATGCTATGACGTATCTGCAGAATAAAGGAATTCTTGTTCCTGAACAGGTTGGGATTATGGGATATGATGACGTGGATCAGTTGAAATATATACATCCAAGAATTACAACCATAAAATATTCAGTTTTACGTATGGGGAAAATAGCGATAGATATGCTGTTTCAGAATATGGAACAGAAAATAGATAATCAAGAATGTTTGTTAGAGTATGAAATTGTAGATGGCGAAAGCCTTTAGTATATATGCGGAGTTTAAACAGATATTTTTATATCTGTTTAAATTATAGATAATCACGTGTGCGCACACGTAAAATAAAAAATTTAAAGGAGGATATGAATGAAAATTGAAAATGTGAAATATGTTCCATGTTCTCAGGATGAGTTATGGGAAAAAGTAGACGAGATTGCAAGATACCTGAGACTGACAGCTGAATTTGGCTGTGCTGACAGTGGCAAAAAGATTTTTAATGAATTTGAAAATGAACTTACAAAGCTTATTAGCCAATTTCAGAAACTTGTTTTGCAGCAAAAAGATCCTGATGAACCTGATGATATTGAAGAAATAAGAAAATTAAGGCCAGATGGACCACGAAGAATGACAGATAATCTTCCGAAAGATTATAAAACAAGGTTGCGTGGTGCATTTTATGGCAGAATGGCAGGTTGTACATTAGGAGCAGCACTGGAATTCAATCCAATTGAAACCATGAAAGCGTGGGCTGAATATAATGGAGATTCGTTTCCTCTTACCGATTATTGGAGTAAGATCAAGGATCCTATGAATGCACATTATATTACAGGAAAAAATATAGATCTTACGAAGAACCATATGGATGCAGTGCCTCCAGATGATGATACTATTTATACTCTTCTGGGACTTCTACTGATGGAAGAATATGGAATGGATTTTACCCATGAAGATATGGCACAAATCTGGCAGAAGTACCTTCCAATAAAAGGAGAGAATGGAAGCTGGGGATGCTATTGGGGTGAACGCATTATGATGCTGAATTTAAAGAAAGGTATGAATGTTTCTGAAGCGGGTATTAATGGAAACCCTAATCTCCAGAATATTGCAGGATGGACAAGAGCGGATTCTTATGGGTATGTATGTCCCGGCTGGCCAGAAAAAGCTGCTTATCTGGCGTATAAAGACTGTTCCATCAATCATAGGAGAAATGGTGTATATGGTGCAATGTTTATGGCTGCTACAATTTCTGCTGCATTTGTAGTAGATGATCCAATGGAAGCTGTGAAAATTGGTCTGACAGAAATTCCAGAAAATTGCTTGTTTGCAGAAGGTATTCGCTGGGCGCTTGATAATAAATCCCAAAATTATCAGGAAGCAGCGGACAAAACATGGAAAAGATATGCTGGAATGTTTAACGGAAGTGCATTAACAAATGCTATTCATGTTGTAATGGGGTTGGATATAGGAGGAAGAGATTTTACTAAAATCATTGGTGAAACAATTGCTATGAGTGGCGATAATGACTGTACAGGCGCAACTGCAGGAAGTATTGCCGGAGCAGTAATTGGAATTGATAATATTCCAGAGAACTGGACGCGTCCATTTAATGGAAGAATGCATATTTATTTAAAAGAACTTCCAGAATATCTGGATATAGAAGAGGTTTGTGATAGGTTTGAAGTTCTTGCAAAGAAACTTGTAATGGAATAAAAGTGTAGAAAGGGGTTTCTATATGAAAAAACGTACATTAGCTGTTATGCTGGCATTAGCAACTATAATATCTGGAAATTTTGTAGTAGAAGTTCATGCGGATGAGAAGGAAACACTGGAAATATGGGATACTTTTGTAGATGGTTCTCTTGGAAAAGCACAGGAAGAGATTATTAGCTCTTTTCAAGAAGCAAATCCGGACATTGAGGTGATTCGTGTTCCTAAAGAACAATCAACCTTGGAGGAAACATTAAAAGCTGCTTTCATGGCTGGAGATGCACCTGATGTTATATATCTTGAGGCGGGTATCGGATCGGTAGGAAATTACGTAAAAGCGGGCTATTATGAAGATTTGACGAATGCTTACGATGAGTATGGGTGGAAAAATAATTTAATGTCAGCATGTTGGGAGATTCCAAGTGCAGATAATTTTATCTGGGGTGTTGGAAACGAAATGGAGACAATGAGTCTCTATGTGAATCAGGACATTTTTGATGAGCTTGGTCTGGAGCAGCCAAAGACAATTGAAGAATTGACTGAAGATATGAAGGTAATAAAGGATGCAGGCTATAATGTTCTTGCAAATACGTTAGACTCAGAGTGGTACAATAATATGAATTTTATTGGTACAATTCTTTATTCTTATATGAGTCAGGATGAAATTGAGAATGTAATGAATCAGGACGGATCCTGGGATAAGGAATCTGTGAGAGCAGCGGTTGAATGTATAGCTGATTGGCTGGATAAGGGATATTTTCCATCACATCCGGAAGTTGACGGAGATCAGGAACAATTATATTTTGCCGGAGATACAGCACTTTGGATTACAGGAAACTGGGAAGTAGGAAATACTACAGAAAAAACTGATTTTACTACTTCTATTTATCCGTTCCCAGGTTCAGAGACCTGTTCTGATGGTGGATCTCAGGTAAATTTTGCAGGAGGAGCATATCTGGTATATTCCGGATCTGAGTCAAAAGAAGCAGCATATAAATTTATTGATTATTCTGTAAATAATCCGGATACTGCTAAAATATGGGCAGAAGTAGGCGGAACAATGCCTCCTTACACCAAGGAATATGATGCTGAACTTTCACCTCTCGGAGAAAGAGTAGTAGAGCTTTTAGGAGATGAGTCACTTCAGAACACTGCAGGTATTAATATGTGGCTTGGAACAAATGCTTTTGACTTCTTTTCTGAAGCAGGACAGAAAATGGCAATCGGAGCATTGGATGTAGATTCCTTTATTTCTGAAGCTGATGCGGCAAAGGATAAAGATGTTGAAACGGGATTAACAAAGGGTTCTTTTAAATTAGATAAATAAACTTCAGCAGAAGGCTGCCGCATGTTGCGGCAGCCAGGAAGGAGTGTGTAATAATGAGAAAAATAGGATTTAAGAAATCATTATACAGAAACCAGATTATAATGGGATATTTATTGCTAATTCCTGCTGTCGCTTTTTTTATAATCTTTTTTTGTTATAGTTTGCTTCAGGCATTTCATTATAGTACTCTAGATTGGAATGGTGTAACGGCTGCAACATATGTTGGTCTGCAGAATTATGTGGAGTTATTTACTGATCCTGTATTTTGGAAAGCATTTATTAATAACGTCTGTTATACAATTGGAATTCTTATTTTTGGAGTTGTACCAGGACTTTTATTAGCCTATATTTTGTCAAAACCTGGAATTAAAGGGCGTACGTTGTTTAGATCTGTATACTTTTTTCCCAGAATAATTTCAGCGGTTGTTTATGGAGCTGTTTGGAAATGGATATATGATCCCAGAATGGGGTTAGTATCAAAAATTATAGATATGTTTGGTGGAAATGGTAGTGATTTTGCTATTACTGGTAATGTAAAAACGGCAATGCTTGGAATAACAATTACTGGTGGCTGGACATATTTTGGTTTTTGTATGGTTATTTTTATTGCTGCATTTATGGGAACAGATTTGGAACTTGAAGAGGCTGCAAAATTAGATGGAGCTAATAGTAGACAAGTATTTTTTGAAGTGACACTTCCACAAATTAAATCAGTAATAAATATGGTTTTGGTATATACTGTAATAGATTGCTTTAAAGTGTATGATTTGGTACTTGTAATGACAAGCGGAGGCCCAAATGATGCAACACAGATTATGACATATTACATATATAAGCAGGCCTTTAGTTTTAATAAATTTGGCTATGGATCAGCAGCTGCTATTATACTTGGGATATTCATGGTTCTTTTTACCGTAATTTTTAATAAAACGATTGGAAAGGAGGACAACTAAAGATGAAGACATCCAGCAAGAAGAGAAATGCATTAACTTTAAAGATTTTGACATATGCAGTGCTGATTGCGGTTTTAATATATACAATTGTGCCATTTGCTACAGTTATTTTAACTTCTGCTCGTAGTGCAAAAGATGCTGTACGGGGACCTTTCACATGGCCAGAAGAATGGAGTGTAATTGAAAATTATATAGAAGCATGGAAAATCGGAAATTTTAGCAAATATCTTCTAAACAGTTTTTATATGATGGTGCTTACTGTGTTCGGAACTCTGATTGTTGCAACCTTAGCTGGATATTCTTTTGCAAAATTTAGATATCCAGGAAGAAATGTAATGTATTATATATTGTTGATTGGAATGATGATTCCGTTTCAGACAATTATGCTTCCGCTATATTTTACACTTAAATCTATGGGAATGTTAAACTCTCTCACTGGAATTTCTCTTTTAATGATTGGAACAGGAGAAGGCTTTGCCATTATGATGATGCGTTCCTTTTTTATTTCAATTCCTGATTCTATGATTGAAGCGGCCAGATTAGATGGATGCTCAGAATTAAAGGTTTTGATGAAGGTAATATTACCTAATACATTTCCTGCATGGACTTCCTTGATTGTAATTACAGCAATGGGTGCATGGAATAACTTATTAGCACCTATGATGTATATTTTTGAACAGAATAAATATCCAATTCCATATGCGCTGTATGCTTTTCAATCTGCACATACTACAGATTATCAATTGCTTGCTGCAGGTATGATGATTTCGATGGTTCCCATTGTAATTGTATATGTGGCATTTCAGAGCAGCTTTCAAAATGGTCTTATGGCGGGGGCTGTTAAAGGCTAATAAATTCCTACATTTTCTTAATAAAGTTGCATTGCAAAACCCATGTTTCCTGGCTTATTATGGTATCAGAAAACATGGGCTTTTTAGCTTATGGAAAAGAAGAATTTCTAGTAAAAGGAGTATTAGATTATGGGCTTAGACTATGCAAAAACAATAGAAAAATGGGATGTTTTGGAAGCAACAATAAGCGGTCCGAATGAGGGAAATCCTTTCTGTGATCAGTGGATCAAAGGCACTTTTTGCTGTAAAAATGAGAAGAAAACGGTAGATGGGTTTTATGATGGAGATGGTACTTATAGAGTAAGATTTATGCCGTCTTTTATAGACGAGTATACCTTTGAAATTGAGGCTTCCTTTGATATTAACGCGGGGGAAGAAGTGCCGGATGAAGAAGCGCCTGAACATAAGCTAGGAACTGCTGGTGGTGGGAAAACAGCAGAAAAATGTGCTGTCAGAAATATACTGACCGGCAGTTTTACTGTAACTTCTCCTTCAGCAGACAACCATGGTCCGGTTCGTGTTGCGGGTACCTATTATCTTTCCTATGAGGATGGAACACCCTATCACTGCATCGGAACTACCTGCTATGTATGGAATCTGCAGAATGAAGAATTACAGAAACAGACACTGAAAACCCTGGAAGAAAATGCGTTTAATAAGATCCGTTTCTGTATTTTTCCCAAGCACTATGACTACAATCTTCATGAGCCGATTACCTATCCTTATGAGGGAACACCCTGCGACAGCTCTGTGTTAAATGAAAATAATTTCGCGGAATATAATGGCTGTGCTCCGGGCAATGACTGGGACTTTACCAGATTCAATCCAGCCCATTTTCAACATATTGAAAAGTGTATTCAGGCACTTATGAATCTGGGAATCGAGGCAGATCTGATTGTTATGCATCCGTATGACAGATGGGGATTCTCCATGATGAAAGCAGAGGATGATGACCGCTACTGGAAGTATGTGCTGGCCCGTTTTTCCGCATATCGAAATGTATGGTGGTCCCTGGCTAATGAATATGATCTGATGCATGAGAAAACGCTTTCTGACTGGGAAAGATATGCTGGCATTATCTGTGAGAAGGATCCTTATCATCATCTCAGATCCATTCATAACTGCAAAGCGTATTATGATTATAACCTGCCCTGGATTACCCATTGCAGTATCCAGAGAACTGAGACATACCGTTCCTCCGAGCTGGTAAATGAGTGGCGTGAGAAATATCATAAGCCTGTAATTCTGGACGAAATCTGCTATGAGGGCAACATTCAGTTTGGCTGGGGAAATATCAGCGGTGAGGAAATGACGAGAAGATTCTGGGAGGCATTCTGCCGCGGAGGATATCCGGGACACGGTGAAACATATCTCAGTCCGGATCGTATTCTCTGGTGGTCTCATGGCGGCGTTCTTCACGGAACCTCACCGGAGCGTATCAGATTTCTTGCAAAAATCATGGAAGAAACACCGGGACTTGGTGTGGAACCTATGCCCTGCAAATGGGATGAGGTTGCCTGCCGCGTTGCCGGTTTCCCGGCAAGGAAAGATTATTTTATTTACTATTATTCCTTTATGCGACCGGGCTTCCGGGATTTCTACTTTGATGATACTACAGAGTATCAGGTGGAAATTATCGATACCTGGGAAATGACTATTACAGATGGAGGAATTCATAAAGGAAAGTTCCGAGTAAAGCTGCCGGGGAAAGAGTATATGGCGGTGCGCCTGCAGATAGCGAAATAATAACCATATTCATACAAAATGCCCAGTTGTGTATGCAGCTGGGCTTTTTGAGCATAAAATTCTTGAATCGTTTTTCAGAATTTGTTATGATTCATATCAGAATTTATGAGAAATAAACAGAAATACTCTTAAACAGGGGAGGAGATTTTTTGGAAGAAACAAACATCAGTCAGGAGCAAAATCCATTGGGAACGGCTCCGGTAGGTGGTTTGATTGGGAAATTTGCAATTCCAGCTATTATCAGCATGCTGGTCAGTGCTTTGTACAATATAGTGGATCAGATTTTTATTGGCCAGGGCGTGGGGATGCTGGGAAATGCGGCTACAAATGTTGCATTTCCTGTAACAACTATTGCAACGGCGTTGGCACTGCTTCTGGGAATTGGAGGCGCCTCCAATTACAATCTGGAAATGGGTGCCGGAAGAGAGAAGAAGGCAAGCTCCATAGCCGGAACTGCACTTTCCACACTGGTGATTACCGGTGTGATTCTGGCAGTGGCAGTACTTCTGTTTTTGCGTCCGCTCCTAAGCTTATTTGGTGCAACGACAGATGTTATGCCTTATGCGGTGGATTATCTTGGCATCACAGCTGTGGGACTTCCTTTTTATGCATTATCCATTGGAGGAAATCATATTGTCCGTGCAGACAGAAGTCCCACATATTCTATGACCTGTGTTCTTACAGGTGCCATTATCAACACAATTTTGGATCCCCTTTTCATCTTTTGGTTTGGCTGGGGAATCAAGGGTGCTGCCTGGGCAACGGTGATCGGACAGGTTGTTTCCGGAATTTTAGTGGTTATATACTTTGGAAAATTTCGTAAAATGTATCTGGAGATGAGCATGTTAAAGCCTTCTTCAGAGTGCCTGAAAGCTATTATTTCTCTCGGAATGGCATCCTGCATTAATCAGATCGCTATGGCAATTGTTCAGATTGTACTAAACAATATTTTACGTTATTACGGCGGTTTATCTGTCTATGGAAGTGATATTCCAATTGCATGTGTAGGAGTTATTTCAAAAGTAAATCAGGTGTTTATGGCAATTTGTATTGGAATTTCCCAAGGCTGTCAGCCAATCTGGGGCTTTAATTATGGAGCAAAAAAATACGACAGGGTAAGGCTTGCATACCGTTATTCTGTAATCGCATGTACTGCGATTGCAACCGTATTTTTCCTTTGTTTCCAGTTATTTCCCCACCAGATTGTAAGCATTTTCGGAACCGGAAGTGACCTTTATTTCCAGTTCGCAGAACGCTATCTGAAGATATTTATGTTTATGACTTTTGCAAATGGAATTCAGCCAATGTCCTCAGGATTTTTTACATCTATCGGAAAAGCAAAGCTTGGAATCGTCATGTCCCTGACCAGACAGGTGCTGTTTCTTATGCCTCTGATCGTTGTTTTCTCATTGATAATGGGAATTGACGGAGTTATGTATGCAGGACCGATCGCAGATGCAGCTGCGTTTGTATTGGCAATATTGTTCGCAAGAAGAGAGCTTGTGGCTATGAAGAAATAAAGGTGTTTTACAATGAAAGTCCCGGATAGCAGCCATGAATGAGCCATGTTTGCATGAGCAAATTCATGGCTCATCTATGGCTGTCGTCCGGGTTGGAGCGTGTTTAAAAAATCATTTCCGCAAGCTGCACACTCCACTTTTGGGGATATTTTACCCGATTAATTGCTCAAATTTTGCCATTTCCATGGGCTTATAATAATAATATCCCTGCAGTTCATCGCATCCCTCTGCCACCAGAAAGTCTACCATTTCTTTAGTTTCCACACCTTCACATACAATAAACTTATTAGTCCTTTTCAACAGATGAAAAATCTCCTGCAGCACGATTTTTCCATTCTCTGTGAGTCTATCTGAAAGGAATTTCTTGTCGATTTTTACCTCGTCAAACAGGATATCCTTTAATGTATTTAGGGAAGAATATCCAGAGCCGAAATCATCCATAGAGATTCGAATGTTTTTTTCATGGAAGAAGCGGATCATGTGATTAACCGCCTCAATATTATGAATATAAGTAGATTCCGTAATCTCAAAAACTAAATATTGAGAGGGAATTTCATATTTCTGGATTAAATGCGAAACCTTTTCTGTGAATGTGTGGATTTTCCGAAAATGAACCGGAGATACATTCAGGGACAGAGACAACAGCTTAAGCCCTTTTTCCCGTCTGTCTGCCAGCCATTGAAATGCTGTTTCATAAACATAATAATCCAGAGCTTCAATCTCCCCGGTTTCTTCCAAAATAGGAAGAAAACTATCTGGAAACCACAGGTCTCCATTTGCTCTCTGCCAACGGACAAGTACTTCTGCACTGGCAATTTTCTGCTCCCTTCCGCTGATTTTTGGTTGGAAATAAATCTGAAATTCTTTCTTCCCAAGTGCTTCCTTAAAGGAGTGAATAGTGTCTGCACGTTTCTGCTCAGCAAGGGCAATTTCTTTTGTATATTCGCACACACCGCAAAGCTTATCCTTCGCCTTTATGCGTACAATGTTGGAGTGAGAAATAATTTCTTCGCCTGGAATTTCCATGTTTTCCAGATAATAAATACCAGTGTTCAGGGAAAGATAATTTACAGGATAAGCAGACAGAACTTCTTTTGTAGTCTGCTTGTTAGACTCAATAATTCGGTTTTTAACAGCTGTATGCTCCGCTCCGGTAATGTCTATAACAGCTACAAAAATGTCTGAATGATACCTGTTTACAAACAAGGTTTGTGGAAAAAGTTCCATCTTTTTCAGAATAAAATTCAGAATACCAGTCCCGGTTTCATACCCCCAATAGTCATTAATAAGGTGAAAATTGCTTACATCTGTCATTAGAAAAGCATACTTTTTTTCACCGTTGCTATTATTTAAAATAGTAAAAAGTTTCTCTTTCAAAGACTCTGTAGAGATACTTTCTGCCAGTCGATTCCGGCAAAACTCCTGTGGCTTTTTTGCCATTTGTTCCTTTTTATAACGCTTGTCTTGATACATTTTCTGATCGGCAATCTGTAGAAGATCCATGATCAGGTAGTAGTGATTTTTGCAGCTGATATCGTATCCGACTGCATAGCTGATAGGATGGTCAGCTGTTTGATTATACACATCTAGCATGGATTGGAGCTGAATATTCATCTGCTCCAGCTGAGACTAGGTGGCGTGATTTTGCACGATCACGAACTCATCGCCTCCGAATCTGGCGAGAAAACTATCTTCAGTGAGTATCCGTGTCAGGTAAGAAGCAAAGGTCTGAATAAACACATCCCCCTGTTCGTGACCATATGTATCGTTGATCTTTTTCAGATTGTTCAGATCGAACATCATGACACCCACATTTAATGTATCGTCTGCATTCTGAAGCTGTTGCAGCTTCTTTTCCAATGATTTTTTATCGTGGACGCCTGCTACGTCAAAGCCGGAACTTCGGATCATATTTCTGAGATAATCTCCTAAAGTAAGGGAAACTGCACATCCCACAAGGGATAAAATAATCAGAAATGCAAAGGTTTTCTGACTTATTCCGCGTCTGTGACGGGTAATTAATGCAGTCAAAAATACAATATAAAATGTTGTCTGCAGGTAGCAGAGTTTCATAATTGTTTTGTTTCTTTCCATACATTTCTCCAGTATATAGTGCCTGATATTTCACTTGTAACTATTTGGAAGACAGCATTTTGCGGAGGGCGTAACTGTGAAGATACTGAACAGTTACTCTCTGTTTTTTAATTAGCCTGCGTATACAATAATTTTCTTGGCAAGCTCCTTATCCAGGCCGATTTTGCTACCCTTTACCATAACCACATAATACCCGTGTAATTCTGATAAAATCGTAACCTGCGTTCCTGGGACAAAGCCCAGGGATTCCAGATAATGCCGCTGTTTTTCCAGTCCGCACACCTTATTAATGATATAAAAATGGTTAAACTCAGTTAAACTTAAAGGCATTGTAACGACCTCCTTTAAATAACGTTAGCAAAGACTAACATAGTATAACACGCATTTCATACAGATGGTATAGAAAATACATTTTTGAGAAATTTTTTCAGTTGATATCTACAGAAAAAGGAGTGAGTAATACCGGAAATAAGTATTTTCAGAAGTAAGGAAAATCAGACTTTTATTTTACGTGAGTCATCAATCATTGGTTCTGTTCTGATTTTTGCGGGACTGGTTGTCTCACTGAAGAAGACGAAGGAGAAGATGCAGGCTGAGGGAGCACCACAGGCAAGGAACTGCTGACTTCCATATATGGCAATGTCACCGGCAGGCGACATTGCCGTTTAGTGAACAGAGCGTACAAAAAAGACTGATATAAACAATACTGGTACTTCAGGAGGTTGTTGCTGGAGTCTGGTATGTTATTATATCAGTCTTTTTTACGAATACAGTCAATTAACCGCTCTGGTCAAATCTGTGGCAGATATTAATGGCAGGAATGGCTTCCGCAGCCATGATCGCCGCAGCTGTGTCCTTCTCCATGATGGTCGTGATGATTACAATGTACATCAGGATTATAGCCAAGATTTCCTGCAAGCAGTGCATTTACAGCTTCGTCTGCATTTCCTGAAACTCCGCCGAAAAGACGGATTCCAGCCTGGGCAAGTGCATTCTGGGCACCGCCGCCAATACCGCCGCAGATCAGGGTATCTACGCCATGTGTAACCAGGAATCCAGCCAGTGCGCCGTGACCGCTTCCATTGGTATCGACTACTTCGGCATTTACAACCTTGCCGTCTGCAATGTCATAGATCTTGAATGCTTCTGTGTGTCCAAAGTGCTGAAAAATTTCTCCATTTTCATAAGTAACTGCAATCTTCATAATGATATCTCCTTCATTTTGTAAATTTGATTTAGAAAGTGAACTATTAAATCGGTCAGCGGCTGGCAGTTCCTGTGAAAGGTCTAAGCTGGTAAGCGGAGTCTGTTTAGATTCCTTTCGGCAACAGCATTTCCCGCAGCGCGTATGCTCCCGTCCTTCGCAGAGCCGGTAATTTCCCCCGGCTATGACAAGGCGCTGTCCAAGGACGATGCACCGGGCAATTTTTTCCCGGGCAGTTTCATAAATTTCCGTGACAGTTGTCCGGGAAATGTCCATCTGGGCAGCACATTGTTCGTGAGTTTTCTTCTCCAGATCTACCAGACGGATGACTTCATATTCATCCAGAGTCAGAGTGACAGCTTCCGACTCTCTGGGACATTCTTCTGGAGAAAAAGATTCATATTGGGGTGCCTGGCAGATTCTGCGGCATCTGGGCGGTCTGGGCATATATGTCACCTCCTTGTTTTCGACATATGTCGATTATAAACCAGAAGAAGAGAAAATTCAATACTATTATTTTCTGAGCGCTATTCAAAGTTGCTCCAATATGGTATAGTTTTGTTACTATTCATTTGCAACGCTCTGCGAGGTGTTTTTGGTGGATAAAGTTTACAGAAAACCAGAGAACTAAGTTTGCGTAGCAAACGCTATTTCTTGTGCCTGTCACAAAAAGGTTCGTGTTTCTGTGCGTCGCGAAGCGCGTTGCTGTGAAGGTCGTGGTTGACAATTTTTTTTATTTGGAGTACAGTCCAAGAAGAGATAAAATCGTTACTGCTCAAAAGCAATTTTTTTCTGGAATTTCGGGCACAATTGGAGCAGTAATGTAAAATTAACAGAAGAGGTACGAATATGCTGAAAGTAAAGAACCTGACTTTTGAAGTGAATGAAGAAGGGAAAAAGCGCTGTCTGGTAAATCACATCAGTTTTGATGTTCAGGATGGAGAAATGCTGGTAATCACCGGACCAAATGGAGGTGGAAAATCCACCCTGGCCAAGGTACTGGCTGGCATTGAGAAAGCAGACAGCGGAGAAATTTATCTGGATGATGAGAACATTACAGGATACGATATTGATCATCGTGCAAATGCGGGAATTGGCTATGCATTTCAGCAGCCACCCCGCTTTAAAGGTATGACCGTGGCAAGAATGTTATCTCTTGCAGCAGGAAAGAATTTAACGGAAAAAGAGAGCTGTGACCTTCTCTCCGCTGTAGGACTTTGTTCCGAAGATTACCTGAACCGTCAGCTGGATGGAACCCTTTCCGGCGGTGAGATGAAGCGAATTGAGATTGCCACAGTTTTGGCGAAATCTCATAAAGTAAGCATTTTCGATGAACCTGAAGCAGGAATCGACCTGTGGAGCTTTTCCATGCTGATCAAGCGCTTTGAGGAGATTCATCGTGAGAAAAAGGAGTGCCTGATCCTGATTTCCCATCAGGAAAAAATCATCAATATGGCAGATAAGATCATGGTAATTGAAGACGGTGAAGTAAAGAAATATGGTACCAAAGAAGACGTTTTCCCAACCTTATTTCAGCAGGAAAAATGTCAGAAATGTCTGAATGAAGGAGGAAAATGCTGATGGTTAAAGTAGAAGAAACAACCCAGGGTGTGCTTGATAAGATCAGCGAAGGCTTTGCACAGAAAGGTGCTTTTAATCTTCGTCAGAATGGTATTTCCATCTGTCACGGCGACAGCGAACATATCAAAATAAAGAAAAAAGAGGACAAGCCGGGAATCGATATTTTCATTGACGGGGAGACAAAGGGAGAGAAGGTTTTCATCCCGGTAGTGGTAAGTGTATCTGGAATGACCGATCTGGTTTACAATGATTTTTATGTGGCAGACGGTGCAGATGTTGACATTGTTGCAGGCTGCGGAATCCACAATAGTGGCTGCAATGACAGTCGTCACGATGGTATTCATACCTTCCATGTGGGTAAAAATGCCAATGTACATTACGAGGAAAAACACTACGGAGAGGGGAATGGAACCGGAAGCAGAGTGCTGAATCCGGTAACCAATATTGAGCTTGGTGAGAACTCCGTATTTACGCTGGATACCGTTCAGATCAAAGGTGTTGACTCCACAATCCGTACCACAAATGTTTCAATGGATGCAGATTCCAAGCTGTTTGTTCTGGAACGTCTGATGACAGATGGGGAGCAGAAAGCGGAGTCTGATATTGAAGTCTGTATGAACGGAGCAGGATCTTCTGCACAGATTATTTCCCGTTCTGTTGGAAAGGGAAATTCTTCCCAGGTTTTCCATCCGAAGGCTGTTGGAAAGAACAAATGTCACGCACATATCCAGTGTGATTCCATTATTATGGATCATGCAGAGGTGGGTTCTATCCCGGAAATCCAGGCGAAGCATGTGGATGCTGCAATTGTTCATGAGGCCGCTATTGGAAGAATTAACGATGAGCAGCTTCTGAAGCTAAGAACTCTTGGAATGACGGAAGCTGAGGCGGAAAATGTGATCATTGAGAATTTCCTGAGTTGAGAAAACTTAAACAGAAAAATAACTATTCAGTAGGTATGTACTATTTCGCGGAGGGTGTAACTGTGAAGGTGCTGAATAGTTATACAGAGAATATAGAATCTTCTGGTTGGTTTGGAAGATTTATCAAAAAATGCCAGGCAGCGTCGTTCAAAGACGCTGCCTGGCATTTGACATTATCTAATTTTTACGGATTTTTTGGAACTCCATTTGGAATAATATTTTTTGCCGCTTACAACTTTGTAGGTGCGGATCCGTACATAATATTTTTTCTTTGAAACCAGTTTCTTTAAGGTTGCGCGTGTAGCAGAGCCTTTTACGGTAAGGGTTTTCGCCTTTTTCATGCTGCTGTTCTGGTTGCCTTTATCGGAATCATCTTTACCGGAGTTATCTTTACCGGAGTTATCTTTACCGGAATCGTCTTTACCAGAGTTATCTTTACCAGAATCATCTTTACCGGAATCGTCTTTACCGGAGTCATCTTTACCAGAATCGTCTTTACCAGAGTCATCTTTACCGGAATCATCCTTACCAGAATCGTCTTTACCAGAATCATCTTTACCAGAATCATCTTTACCAGGATTATCTTTTCCTGCGTCCGAGTCATCCTTGCCAGGAGCAGCTGTGATCGTAAAGGTTGTGTTAATAATGCCGGTGTAATTTCCAGCTCCAGTAATAGTTACAGTAGCAGTACCTTCCTTCACATTATCTTTATAAGAAACTGTGAAATCAGTGCCTGCCGCAAGTGTCTTGTCTCCGTATGTAACGGTAACATTCGGGCATTTCTCTGTTCCGTCACTGGTGTAGGAATACTGGGAAAGGGAAGCGGAATAGCGGCTGATATCCAATGGTTTAATGGTAAAGTCTTTCGTAACGGAACCAGTATAATTTCCAGTTCCAGTGAGGATTGCGGAAGCAGTACCTGCATCCCAGTTGTTTCTGTAGGAAACGTAATAATCCTGGTTCAGGGTTAATTCCTTGTCCCCGCTTTTTACTGTGGCGGTTGGGCGTAAAGAGGAGCCTGTGTAGGTAAGGCTTTCATCGGAAAGCGTAACCGTGCAGCTGCTGATGTCAGCTCTGTTTATAGTAAAGGATTTGGTTACATACCCCTGGTAATTTCCAATTCCGTCAATTCCAACCCACGGAGAATTGTAATAGCTGCTTGGTTCAATGTTGTTGTGGTATGTTACAGTGAAATCCCTGTCTTTTACCAGGGTTTTACCACTGTGGGTAATTGTCACTTCAGGAGTTACCTCGGAACCAGTGTAATATGCCGGGGCAACGGAGAATCTGGCATTTGCCATGATCTACAATACAATCACTGGAAATACAGATGCAGTAGAGGAAAATGGAGAGACAGTCCGTTTGTACCAGAATTTCTGGAGATTCACAAAGGAAAATGTGAAAAGGGACACAAATTTAGTTTTTTATTTAAGATAAATGTGAAAAAAATGTGAAATTAGCACTCTCCTCTTGACAGTGCTAACAATATGTGTTATATTACATACAGAACAAAGGAAGAGAGAAAAAGAAATCTTCCAGTTTCATTGAGAATGTTAATTAAACACGTAAGTGTTCACAATATAAGGAGGAATGGATTATGTTAATGCCTAGTATTTTTGGAGAAGATTTATTTGATGATTGGATGAGATTACCTGTAGAAAGAGAGACGAACAGAGGTTACAGAACCACAGAACTGATGAAGACAGATATTAAGGATGTGGATGGCAACTACGAGCTGAGCATGGACCTTCCGGGATTTCATAAAGAAGATGTGAAGATTCAGCTGAAGGATGGTTACCTGAACATCCAGGCTTCCAGAACTGAGAATAAAGATGAGAAGGACAATCATGGTAAATATGTCCACAGAGAACGTTACACCGGACAGTGCTCCAGAAGTTTCTATGTAGGAAAAGAGTTGGAGCATGAGGACATTCATGCGAAATATGACAACGGTGTTCTGGTTGTTACCCTCCCGAAGGAAGCGAAGAAAAAAGTGCCGGAAGAGAAGAAGTTTATTTCTATTGAAGGCTGATTTTGGTAAAATAGATTTTTGGACTGATATAGACTGACATAAAATATGTGCGCCAGCCGTGAAATAGAAGCGGCGGCTGGCGTAAATAATTACTGAATACTGTGAACAGCTTCTTTCATATAGATTGTGTTTCATTTAAAGACGATTTTCTAATTTACATAGATTTTGTTTCATACCCCCTCATTTCCTGCCGGCTACCCACCGGCAGGTTTTTTCTTATGTCTTTACATCATTTCACCTGTCTGTTATACTTGTCTGGAATTATTGCTGACTGTAAAAAACAAAATGTTGTTGCAAGCGTTGTGAACAGTAACAATGTTTTAAGAGAAGGAATTTACCCATGAATTACATTGTATTTGACTTGGAATGGAACCAGAGCCCAGGGGGAAAAAGGTGGTCCAACAGCCGTCTGCCTTTTGAGATCATAGAAATCGGCGCCGTAAAACTGAATGAAAAGAAAGAAATTGTGGACAGCTTTCAGCGTCTGGTCAAGCCCCAGGTGTATAACTGGATTCATGACAGTATCCATGAAGTAATTCATATGAATTATAAAGATCTGCAGAACGGAACCCCTTTTCCACAGGCAGTTACAGAGTTTCTGGATTGGTGTGGAGAAGAATATATTTTCTTCACCTGGGGAAATCAGGATGTGATGGAGCTGCAGCGGAATATGAAATACTATGGCAGGCTTTCCAGAATCAAAGGTCCGGTGACCTATTATGATGTGCAGAAATTATTTGCCATCCGCTACGAGGAAAACGACGAGCGCCGTGCCCTGGAATTTGCCACAGATAAAATGGGCGTAGAGAAGAAAATGGACTTCCACCGCGCTCTGGGAGATGCTTATTACACCGCATGTATTCTCCAGAAAATAGAAGACGAGTATATTTTTCCTAACTCATCCCTGGACGTATACCAGAACCCTAAGAGTAAACGGGAAGAGATCCACGTATCCTACCCGGCTTACGATAAATATGTGTCCCGTGAATTTTATTCCCGGGAAAAAGCCATGAAGGACCGTGAAGTAACTAGCACGAAATGCCCATTGTGCCATAACCCGGCTAAGCGCAAGATCCGCTGGTTTATGAATAATTCCAAGGTTTACTACAGCGTGTCCCTTTGCCAGGAACATGGCTTTGTCCTTGGCAAGATCCGGATCCGCCGGACAGAAGACAACATGTACTATGTAATCAAGAAACTGACTAACGTAACCGACGAAGAAGCCGACGAGATCCGCCAGAAACGTGATGCCCACAGGGCCAAACGCCGCCTGAAAAAAGAAGAGCAGCCAAGCCAATAAACTAACGCTTGGTTAATAGAAAAAACCCCTCCGGAATCCAGGAATACGCCGTCACCGCCCAGGAGCTAAAGATAAAAGAAGAAATTTATTCAGCAATGGTGATGTATGGAGTGCTGACATATGACAATGGGATGGTTTTTGTTCCCAATAAAGAGACGAAAGAATATTTGCAAAAGGCACTGTGCTACAGATAATATGTACAAAAATTAAAATCCTCTTTATTCTCTATTTGCATAAATTCAAAGTGCAAAACAGAATAAAGAGGATTTTTTTGTCTTTTGGGTCGCGTCACAGGTGTCATAAATTATTTGATTAAAATGAAGGCTCTTTGTTGGCTGTCAGGATCTCTGCAGATTTCCGCAAATGGTAATTTGCGGTCTCTGGCATTTTGCTTACTACACTTGCGTATAAAATTTCGATTATCGCATTTTCTGAAAAACGGTGTGCAACAATTTCCTTACCCACGGTGATATCAGAGGTTGCATTGTAAAATATTAAATTACAATATTGGGTCATTGTGGACTTTACTGACTGCGTAATGCCAATGGTAAAGGCTCCTGCCTCGTGAGCAGCTTTTACAGCGGCGTTGACAGTTCTGGACATACCGGAGTGAGAAATCGCGATTACCACATCATCACTGGCAATATTCGAAGCCGTGATTAATTGCATATCTGGGTCAAAATCAAAATAGCAGTTGAACCCAATTCGCCGGAATCGGTAGCTGGCGCATAAACAGGGAACGGTTGCATCTCCGATTCCATAGAAGAAAATATGTTTTGCAGAAACGATTCTGTTTGTGGCCTCCTGGAAAACAGAAGGAGAATTCAGCTCCATAGTCAGTTGTATTGTATTTGTGTACAAATTACATATTTGCTCGCTGATTGATTCTATAGAGTCATGTTGCTCAATATCAACCTGCTGCACAAGGGCTTCAGAAGTTGCGTTTTGAGTCGCCAGCATTTCTTTAACCTGTGCAAAACCGGAATATCCCATTTTTTTACAAAAACGATCAATAGAACCCTCTCCACAGTGACATATCTCTGCGACTTTAAGCATAGATTGATTGGCTGCTTCCTGTGGATGATTGTAAAAGTAATCTGCAATTCGATTTTCCGTTTTGGACAGAGATGGCTTCCAAAGCCGGATTGCAGTAAAAATATTAAGAGAAGAATTTGCGGCTACAGAAATTTCAGACATAGTGACCTCCCAATTACATACATTAATTTTATTTTATATAGATGTATTGCATTTGTAAAGCGAATTTCTATTAATTGTCGCTCCACTAAATTATAAAATAAAACGGAGTATAAATCAAGACTAAAACTGCAATAAATGTGCAATATACATAAAAAATAAGCCGTAATATTATATAAATTAGCAATTGAAACTCAAAATACAATGTGCTATACTCCAATTATCAAAAATAAAAAACGGAGTGTGAGGCGAATATGGAAAGATCTTTTCGTACTAATCTTATCGATGCAATTATGGATCAGGCTTCTCAGGATGAGAAAATAGTGGTTCTCAATGCAGATTCTGCCAGAGCCTTATGTCTTACCAAATTTGCAGAGACATATCCAGAGAGAATGATCAACGTTGGTATCAGCGAAACCGATTTAATTGGAACTGCAGCAGGACTTGCTACTACAGGACTTAAACCGGTAGTTGTAGGATTTTCGATGTTTGTTGCAGAGAAACCCTATGAACAGATCAGACAGGCAATTGCCTATCCGAATCTGAATGTAAAAATTGTTGCAACACATTCAGGTCTCTGTGTAGGCCAGGATGGAGCATCACATCAGTGCCTTGAAGATATCTCAATTATGAGAACACTTCCTAATTTTAAAGTGTTCGTAGCAGCAGACATTGCTGATGAGAAAGCTGCTTTCGCAGCAATGATGGCATATGATGGACCTGCTTATCTGAGACTTGGAAGAGATAAGGCAACTGATATTTTCGAAGATGGAAAAGTAGATCAGATTGGCGGATGTGATATTCTCCAGGATGGCAGTGACGTAACACTTGTTGGCTGCGGTCTGATGGTAGAAGTTGCAATGAAAGCTGCTGAGGAATTGAAGAAAGAAGGAATTAACGCAGCTGTAATTAACGCATATTGCATTAAGCCTTTGGCTGAGAATGTTATTCTTGAGTATGCAAAGAAGACAAAAGCGATGGTTACTGTAGAAGATCATTCCGTTATTGGTGGTCTTGGTGCTGCAGTGGCACAGGTAACATCAGCAAAATGTCCGGCAGTTGTAAGAACCGTTGGTGTTCAGGACCGGTTTGGTGAATCTGGTCTGCAGGATGATCTGTTTGAAAAATATGGTCTGACAGCCCAGCATATTGTAGAAGAAGCCAAGAAAGCAATTGCAATAAAGGAGGGAAAGGCAAATGTCTAGAGATGTGACTGCTTTAGAAGCAAAAGCAAAAGAACTTCGCAGGGATATTGTAAAAATGATTTACGCTGCTCAGTCAGGTCATCTGGGCGGCTCTCTTTCAGAAATCGATATTTTAACAGCACTGTTTCATGGTGAGATGAATTATTCAGGTAAAAACATGGATGATCCTAACAGAGACAGATTTGTTTTATCAAAAGGACATACAGCTCCTGCCTTATATGTTAATCTTGCTGATGTGGGCTGTTTTCCAAAAGAAAGACTTTTTGATTCATATAGAAGAATCAATGGCCTTTTACAGGGACATCCTTGTATGAAAACTCCTGGAGTAGAAATTGCAGGAGGATCTCTTGGAATCGGACTTTCCGTAGCTGCCGGAATGGCACTTGGAAATAGATACCAGGGATATAAAGGCAGAGTTTATTGTATGATGGGTGATGGCGAGATTAATGAAGGTCAGATTTGGGAATCAGCAGCTACATCTGCCGGATTTGGTCTGGATAACCTTTGCGCATTTGTTGATGTGAATGGTCTTCAGAATGATGCTCCTACAAAAGAAGTAAAAGATATGGGAGACCTGGCTGCGAAATGGAAAGCTTTCGGATGGAATGTTCAGGAAATTAATGGACATGATTTCAATGAGATTCTGGATGCACTGGATCAGGCGAGAGCAACAAAAGGAAAACCGTCCGTAATTCTTGCACATACAGTAAAAGGAAAAGGTGTTCCGTTTATGGAGAATGTTGTTGTATGGCATGGAAAAACTCCTTCTAAAGAAGATTATGAAAAAGCAATGGAGGCTTTAGCTTAAGAGGAGACTGGTCATGAAAATATACATTGGATGTGATGTTGGAACATCAAGCACAAAAGCCGTTGCAGTAGATGAGAATGGCAAGGTTCTGGCAGAAGGCTCAAAGAAATATACTTTCATACAAAAACATAACAACTGGGCGGAGCAGGAACCTGATGTGTGGCTGGATGGGGCTGTGGAATCCATCAAAGCCGTGATTGGACAGATTGATGAAGCCTGTATTGAAAGAATTTGTATTAGTGCATTGTATGCAGGAACCGGTGCAATGTTAGATGAAAATATGAATTCCATTCGTCCGGCACTAATCTGGCTGGATCGAAGGGCTGAGAAAGAAAGTGCCTGGGCCCAGGAAAATCTGGCAGACAAAATAGCAGAAGTAACCGATAATGGAATCGATTCTTATTTCGGATATATTAAGCTTCTGTGGGTGAAAAATAATGAACCTGAGAACTGGAAAAAACTCAGATGGGTTCTACCGGCAAATAGTTATATCGTCTACAGAATGACTGGAAAGCTTATGGTGGATTACAGCTCAGCTGGAAACTTTGGTGGAATATATGATTACCGAAACCACTGCTGGAGTGAAGAAATGTGTGGGCTTCTTGGAATACCTTTTGAAACCATGCCTACAGAATTTTGTAAGCCATATGATATTGTTGGAATGATCAATGAGGAATTTTCCAAGAAGCTCGGTCTGAAACATGAAGTTGAGCTATGTGCTGGAACAATTGACTGTATTTCTTCTATGCTTAGTGCAAATGCAGTTAAGCCAGGTGATAATGCAGCTGTTCTTGGAACTTCTTTAAACTGGGGCGTGCTTCATACTGGCTTATCAGGGGATCCGCAGATCGTTTCAATGCCATATGCGATTGATCCGGAAGATATCAGTTATACATATGCAGGGGCATCAACAGCAGGTGCATTGCCACGCTGGTTTGTAAATAATTTCTGCGGTGGAGATGGAGCTGCTGAGTATGCTGAGATAGAAAAAGGCATTATTGATGCTGACATTCCACCAGGAAGTGATGGACTTGTTATTCTTCCCTATTTTATGGGTGAACGCTCACCTATTTGGGATCAGAATGCAACCGGTGTATTTTTCGGAATGACGCTGGCACACAAAAAGACGCATGTTTATCACGCAATTCTTGAGGCAGTAGGTTATTCACTGAGAGACATGAATGATTCTATGAATCTTGACAATGAAAGAATCGAAAAGATTGTTTTGGTTGGCGGAGGTTCCCGCTCTATGATTTGGAAACAGATTCTTGCAGACATAATGGGGCTTCCTGTACTAACACCAATCAATCCGGTTGAGGCACCTTTGGGAGATGCATTCATGGCAGCGAAAGCTGGGAAAGAGTCAATAGATTTTACTCAGATCAGTGAATGGATTGAATTTAATGAAGCGGTGATGCCCGATATGAAAAAGCACAACGCTTATAATGAATATTTCAAGGTGTATAAAGCACTTTATGAAAACTTAAAAGATACAATGAGTATCAGAGCAAACATATTAAACGATACAAATCTTTGAGAAAGATTTAGTATACAAAACAAAAAACATTTAGGAGGAAAAAGCAATGAACAAAAAAGTATTGGGAGTACTGTTAGCATCTGTAGTAGCAATGGGTTCAATGGGAGTAAGCGTATACGCAGCTGATGCAGAAGAAGATCGTAATTACAGCGAGTATACTCCTGCAAAAGACGAGTACAATCTCGTATTCATCCCGAAGGTTGTTCATACCTGGTACGAAGGCGTAAAAACTGGTATTGACGAAGCCGTTGCAGAACTTGAGGAAAAAGGCGTTAAAGTTAATTATGTATGGGATGCTCCGGCAGATGCTGTTGTAACAGACCAGACTGCAAAAATGGAAGCAAATGCAGCTACACAGCCAGATGGAATGTCTGTAGCAATCATTGACCCTTCAGCAGAAACATCTGTTGTAGATGAGATCGTTGCAGCAGGAATTAATGTTGAAACATTCGATGTTGACGCTCCAGATTCATCCAGAAAATACTATTGCGGACATTCAACAAATTATGAGGATGGTTACGAAATGGCAAAGGTTCTGGCTGACAAGCTTGGAAATGAAGGTCAGGTTGCAATCCTTTCCGGAACCCTTAGTGCTTCCAACCATATTGAGCGTGTAAACGGATTCAAAGATTATATCACTGAGAATACCAATATTGAGATTGTAGATGAGCAGCCGGATAATGACTCTGTTGAGGATGCACTTTCTATTACAGAGGGTTATCTTTCCACATATCCAGATCTGAAAGGTGTATTCGGATGCAATGGTGCAGCTCCAGTTGGTGCTTGTCGTGCAATCAAAGATGCTGGAAAAGCTGGCGATGTACTTGTTGTAGGTATGTCTGAGGATGAGGAAACAGCAGGATATCTGAAAGATGGTACAATGTACTGCACATTAAAACAGGACGTTCCGTCTTATGGATATAACAGTGTTTACAACATGATCATGATCGCAGATGGAAATGAGCCTTACAAGGTTGAGGATGATATTCCAGCAGCATTTGTATATCAGGAAAATGTTGATGACTACGATTGGAACTAATATACGTATTCGTTTTAAGTAGAATCTGAATAACCAGACCTGGTTGCTTATAGTCGATCGGGTCTGGGAAAAAATAGAGGTAATTACAAATGGACAAGTATATTTTGCAAATGAAAGGTATCACTAAGACATTTCCTGGTGTAAAAGCTTTGGATAATGTGATTGTTGAGATCCTGTCCGGAGAAATACACGGACTTATAGGGGAAAATGGAGCCGGAAAAAGTACTTTGATGAAAGTACTTATGGGAATTTACAAAGCTGATGAAGGTGAAATTCTGGTTGAAGGACAAAGCGTAAAAATCGGAAACCCTACAGAAGCCATCAAATTAGGAATTGGTATGGTTCCACAGGAGCTGAATCTGAATCCATTTGTAACTGCAGCTGAGAATATTTTTCTTGGAAATGAAATTAAGACTGGCGGTAGGATCAACTGGAAGAAGACAAACGAAGAGGCTGTTAAGGTGATGAAATCAATCGGCCTTGATATCAATCCCACAACAATTGTAAGCCGTCTTAGTTCCGCTCAACAGCAGTTGGTTCAGCTTTCCCGTGTTTTGGCTACTGGTGCCAAGATTCTTGTATTTGATGAACCCACAGCGTCTCTTACTACAGCCGAGGTAAAAACGCTGCTGGCATTGATGAAAAAACTGAAAGAAGAAGGAAAAACAATTGTTTTCATTACCCATCATCTGGATGAATTGTTATCTACTACAGACCGTATTACAGTCATGCGTGATGGAAAAATGGTATCTGTGGATGATACGTCCAGTATAGATGAGGCAACTTTGATTGAAAAAATGGCTGGTAAAAAAATGGCAAAGCAGACTCGTGTAAATCGTGAAGTGAAAAAAGACGAGGTGCTGCGAGTTGAACATTTTACCAGGACGAAAGAATTTGAAGATATTAATTTCTCTGTGAACAGAGGAGAAATATTTGGAATAGGCGGACTTGTTGGAGCTGGTCGTTCCGAACTTATCAGTGCAATATTCGGAAGAACCAGACCAGAAAATGGAAAACTCTACCTGTATGGAAAAGAGACGGTGATCACATCACCTTCTGATGGGGTAAAACAGGGTATGGGATATCTTCCGGAGGAACGCCGTGCACATGGAATTTTTCCAATTTTATCAGTACAGGAGAATATGGTTATTCCAATGTACAAAAAGATAATGAAAGCTGGAAAAATTGATTACTCAAATGCGAAAAAAATCACAAATGATTATATTGAAAGAATACAGATAAAAACTCCATCGGTAGATACTCCAATCAAATCTTTAAGTGGAGGAAATCAGCAGAAAGTTATTCTTGCGCGCTGGCTTGCAGAGGGTGCAAAAATTATTTTTATGGATGAGCCTACAAGAGGAATTGATGTAAATGCAAAAGCTGAGATTTACGATTTGATCCGTCAGATGACTGCGGCGGGGGTTACTGTAATCGTTGTTTCATCAGAGCATGAAGAGTTAATGCTTCTTTGCGACAGGATTATGATTATGCATGAAGGAAAACAAAAAGGAATTCTTGATGCGAAAAGTATAAATACTTCTCAGGATATTCTCGAAATAGCCCTGGGGGATGGAGGAAAAAATGAATAATAAAAAGAAATTCAGTATTTTAAATTTGCCTACAGAATATATGATGCTGGTTGTTCTGGTTGTAATCTGCATCGCTTTGTGTATTGCGAGACCGGCATTCTATTCATCCTTTAACGTATCTACATTAATCAGAACCATTTCATGGACGACGATTGTTGCATTTGGACAGACACTTGTACTGCTTACGGGAGGAATTGACCTTTCCGTTGCTGGTATGGCAGGTATGTCTGGTATTTTATCCGCATGTTCTATGGTAAATGCAGGAATCTCACCAGTAATTGTTATTCCATGTATTTTAGTTCTGGCATATGCCTGTGGATGTCTTAATGGAATCCTGATTACAAAAATTAAAATGATTCCATTTATTGTTACTTTAGCAACCGGACAGATTTTTACTGGTATTATTTATGTAATTACTCAGGGACATCCTATTCTGGACATTCCTGAGAGCGCTGTTCAGCTTGGACGTGGAATGCTGTTTGGAGTCATTCCATTTCCGACAATTGCAATGATTGTGTTCTGTATCGTGCTGGCATATGTAATGCGATACACACCATTTGGAAGAAATGTATATGCAGTTGGTGGAAATGAAGAAGCTGCCCGTATTGCAGGTATTAAAACAGATAATGTTACGATTAATGTATATGGAATTTCAGCAGTTATGGCATCCATCGGAGGAATTTTGATCACTTGCAGACTTGGTACAGCACAGCCGACAGTTGGTTCTGACTGGGTTATGCCATCTGTTACAGCAGCTGCAATTGGAGGAACCTCTCTTTCTGGCGGACGTGGAAGTATTCTTGGAGCTCTTATTGGCGGATGTTTTATGGGAGTTGTTCAGAATGCAATTACGATCCTGGCTATCTCAGCATACTGGGAGCAGGTTATTACAGGTGCAATCATTCTTATTGCAATTGCTGTCGATTGTGTAAAATCTAAGAGATTAAATGCAGCATAAAGTTTTTTACAATTTAATTCATTTTACAGAAGCTAAAAATAAAAAATATTTATAAACAGGAGGCCACACAATGAAGGTTGATTTTTCAAAAGTAATCGAGTTAAGCCATGATATGATTCCGTCTGCACCAACTGCAGATGTAAAACCATTCGATCACTCACCAGAGGCGGCACCATTTGATCCGGATCACACAAAAGAGGAGCACTTCCGTTTAATGGCACAGACCTATGATGTTTCTGTTATGGGTGAGCGTGGAGAGCCACATCCAGAAGGAAGCTGGTATATTTCCGGAGAAGTATTTTTCTGGACACATTGCGGAACTCATGTTGAGTTTCCGTACCATCATAGAAAAGACGGACTTCAGGCACAGAATTATCCAATTGAGAATCTGATTGGAAATGCATCAATTATTGATTTTACAGATAAAAAAGCTGAAGATGCAATGACTCTGGAAGAGTTTAAAGAAAGAGGAAAACATATCCAGGAAGGTGATATGGTATTCCTTCATACAGGACTTGATGCTAAGTGGAGAACAAATGACTGGGAGCCATATCCATATGTAGAAATGGATGCTATTAAATGGCTGGTAGACGAGAAGAAAATTAAAGCAATCGGTACAGATGCAACTTCTCTGGAGAATTTCAATCATAAAAATGCAGATGGAATTGATGATCAGCCGAACCACAACTATGTATTTGAACACAATGTTGCAATGGTAGAATCTCTGACTAATCTTGATAAAGTAGGAAAGAGAGCATTTGTTACAATTGAGCCGCTTAAAATCCATGGTATTGAGGCTTGCCCGGTTAGAATTATGGCATTCCTTGATGGAGCACTTATTCCAGAATAAAGAGGGGCTTACGGTACTGTAAGGAGGATATTATGAAAATTGTAATTGGCTGTGACCCGAATGCACAGAAAGAAAAAGAAGAGCTGATTAAATTTATTGAGAGTAAAGGCTATGGAGAAGTAACTGACTACGGAAGTGAAGATCCAATTTATGCCAATGTTGCATTTAAAGTTGCGGAAGCTGTGGCTGCTGAAAAGTTTGACAGGGGAATCCTGATCTGTGGAACTGGAATTGGTATGTCTATTGCGGCAAATAAGGTTAAAGGTGCATATGCTGCGTTGGTAACAGATTATTATTCAGCACAGCGTGCTCGGTTGAGCAATGATGCAAATATTATCTGTATGGGAGCTTTTACAACTGGTGTCAAAGAAAGAGAATTTATGACAACAGAATTCCTTACAAATGAGTTTGTCCCAGGCTGTGGATCACAGCCGAAGGTAGATGCATTTGTACACTATGATGAAGAGAGATAAAAACATATAATAGCTAATGAAAAAGGACTGCCGTCGCGCAGTCCTTTTTCATTACATTTTATTTTATAAAGTTGGTATTGTCAGCAGATTCGTCAGAATCGACCGCTCATACTGCATTCCCCATCCAACCATCTGCCCGTTAAAGTAATATTTGCTCTTTAATCTTAATGGTCCAACCGCATTGGAAAGGATTGCCTGTTTTTTAGTAAGAGTGCTAAGGTCAGTGCCAGTGGGGACAGTTACATATACATTCTTGGTATAGTAGAATGGATAGGTATTTCCGCAATTGTTCAGCAGGTACTGTTCGCTTGAAAGATTTTTCTTCGGAACAGGATTCTTGCTGACTTTGACCTTCTGGACTTCGAAATTGTCAAAACCGTAATCCAGAAGGCTCTTGGTATCTGCCCATGCACCGTTTACGGAATTCAGGACAACGGCAACCAGCGTCATATTCCCACGTTTGGCGTAGGTGATCAAGGTAGCACCGGCGGCATCTGTGTAGCCTGTTTTTCCACCAAGGACACCATCGTAGGCGTAATCCCTGCCTGCCATCATCTTGTGATGGTTCAGGAGGTAACGGGTTTCGTTGAAAATATTAGTCGGCGGAATATTATACAGGTCTGTGGTGAAAAATTTCCTGCAAAGAGGATTCTGCCATGCTGCCTTGGCAATCTTTGCCATATCGCTTGCCGTGGTAACGTGAGTCGGATCAGGAAGACCGTTTGGATTATTAAAATGGGTATTTTTACATCCAAGCTGTGCGGCTCTGGTGTTCATCAGCTCTACAAATTTCTTTACAGAACCGGAAACCTCTTCGCCAATGCCAAGTGCCATTTCGTTGGCAGATTCCAGCATTAGTGCCATTAGACACTGCTCCACAGTGAAAACCTCCCCGGCGTCACCGTAAATGGTGGAGCTTCCAGCTTCAATTCCGTAAGCTGCCTGCTGGGAAAGGGTGAGCTGTGCGTTTATATCCAGATTCTCACAGCCGAGAAGACAAGTGAGAAGTTTGGTAATGCTGGCTGGGTAAAGCTGGGTGTCGGCATTCTTGGAATACAGGACCGCTTCTGTATTTAAATCCATAAGAACTGCAGCCTGTGCCTCGATCTTAGGACCCACCGGCCAGCCCTGGATGGAATCCGTGTCAGCTTCCTGTGCGTAATATTCGGTATGCGGATCCGGAGTAGGAGTAGGGGAACTGGCTGCTGTATCATTTGCAGGAGTATCGGTGGCCTCTGCCCAGACTGCACCAGTCTGCCCCAGAAGCATTCCCGCTGCCAGAACTCCGCAGAAAATCCGCTTTATTTTCATATGAAGTTTTTTTCTGCTCATATAAAATCCTTTCTTAAATAAATGCTAGTAAAACTGTTTAAAATCGCATGTGGAACTGTGAATTCCTCATAAAGTATTGTTTTCGTAGCGCAACACTTCAATATGAGTGCATATAGACCATAAACTCTGCGTGTTGCTACGCAATATTTTGTGTTATGCCCTAAGATATTACTTGATTATACCACTTTTCCCTCCCTAAAACTATTAAAAGAGTGTGAATTGTTCCCATCACCCCGTAAAATAGACAAATCCAGCAATATTTTCCCCTGTTCTCTCCATTTTTTCAGCGGAAAAACACTTGACATATAGAAATTATGCCCCTTATAATAGACAAGAAAACATCATAGGTAAAGACTGCGATGGAGACAGTAAGCTGATTTTGAACGTTTAAGGTCACGAGGGGCGAGAGCCAGGGATCTTTTCAGCGAGACGGGGACGGTGCAAGCCCGCCGCAAGTAGACACAGCCGAAGATCACTCCGGAGTTTTATCTCTGAATTCCGCTGGAAATATATTTGTGTTTTACCGATGCAGGAATGAACATAGCATATATTCGGAGCTTTCAAGTAAGAGATAACGGAATTCCCCCGTTATAGGGAGCATGTATCGGTCGCGGCAGCGGGCCTGTACATTGTAACAGGTGGTATAACGAGTGCTGACAGCCTTCGTCCTTTTGCAGGGATGGAGGCTTTTCTTATATAAGGAAACTCCTCTGGCGTTTTGACTGCGTACTCTGGAAGTCCAATACAGCATCGGCTTTCATCTAACAAGTTGTCCGCCAGTGCAGACAGCAACAATTAATTTAAGGAGGAAAAAACTTTGTACCAGAAAGTAGACACGAATCTCAATTTCGTAGATCGCGAGAAAAAAGTAGAAGAATTCTGGAAAGAAAACCATATTTTTGAAAAAAGTATGGAAAATCGTAAAGAAGGTCCGACTTACACATTCTACGACGGACCGCCAACTGCAAACGGCAAGCCACACATCGGCCATGTACTTACCCGTGTTATCAAGGATATGATTCCGAGATACCGCGCAATGAAAGGCTACATGGTACCTCGTAAAGCCGGATGGGATACCCATGGTCTTCCGGTAGAGCTTGAGGTAGAGAAGAAGCTTGGTCTGGACGGAAAAGAGCAGATCGAGGAATACGGTATGGAGCCATTTATCCAGCAGTGTAAGGAGAGCGTCTGGAAATACAAAGGAATGTGGGAGGATTTCTCCTCAACAGTTGGTTTCTGGGCTGATATGGAGCATCCATACGTAACCTACGAGGATAACTACATTGAGTCCGAGTGGTGGGCACTGAAAGAAATCTGGGACAAAGGCCTCTTATACAAAGGCTTCAAGATCGTTCCTTACTGTCCACGCTGCGGAACCCCGCTTTCATCCCAGGAGGTTTCCCAGGGCTATAAATTAGTAAAAGAGCGTTCTGCAATCGCACGTTTCAAAGTGGTTGGAGAGGATGCATATTTCCTGGCATGGACCACAACACCGTGGACACTGCCTTCTAACGTTGCACTTTGCGTAAATCCGGATGAGACTTACTGTAAAGTAAAAGCAGCAGACGGATACACTTATTATATGGCAGAAGCACTTCTTGACAAAGTACTTGGCAAGCTTGCAAAGGAAGAAGAGCCTGCATATGAGGTTCTGGAAACCTATAAAGGAAAAGACCTGGAATACAAGGAATATGAGCCGCTGTTTAAATGCACAGGTGACTATGTAGCATCCAAGGGCAAGAAAGCGCATTATCTCGTATGTGATAACTACGTTACCATGAGTGATGGTACCGGTATTGTTCATATCGCTCCTGCATTTGGTGAAGACGACAGCCGTGTAGGACGTGAATATGACCTTCCGTTTGTACAGTTTGTAGATGGCAAGGGTGATCTTACTGCTGAGACACCATATGCCGGTGTATTTGTTAAGAAAGCAGACCCAATGGTACTGGCTGATCTTGAAAAAGAAGGCAAGCTGTTCGATGCTCCGAAATTTGAGCATGATTACCCACACTGCTGGCGTTGCGATACACCACTGATCTACTACGCAAGAGAATCCTGGTTTATTAAAATGACAGCTGTTAAAGATGACCTGATCCGCAATAACAACACCATTAACTGGATCCCGGAGAGCATCGGTAAAGGACGTTTCGGCGACTGGCTTGAGAACGTTCAGGACTGGGGAATCAGCCGTAACCGTTACTGGGGAACTCCACTGAATATCTGGGAGTGCAGCTGCGGTCATATGGAATCTGTTGGAAGCCGTCAGGATCTCTATGAGAAAACTGGTGACGAGCGCGCCAAGACAGTAGAGCTTCACCGCCCATACATTGACGAGCTTACCATGAAGTGTCCGGAGTGCGGCGGCACTATGCACCGTGTACCGGAGGTTATTGACTGCTGGTTCGATTCCGGAGCAATGCCATTTGCACAGCATCATTATCCATTTGAGAATCAGGAACTGTTCAAACAGCAGTTCCCGGCCAACTTTATTTCCGAGGCTGTTGACCAGACAAGAGGATGGTTCTATTCTCTTCTTGCTGAGTCTACTCTTCTGTTTAATAAGGCTCCATATAAGAACGTTATCGTTCTGGGACATGTACAGGATGAGAATGGACAGAAGATGAGTAAGTCCAAAGGAAATGCAGTCGATCCGTTTGATGCACTTGAAACCTACGGAGCAGATGCAATCCGCTGGTATTTCTACATTAACAGTGCACCATGGCTGCCGAACCGTTTCCATGGCAAGGCTGTTCAGGAAGGACAGCGTAAATTCATGGGTACACTGTGGAATACCTATGCATTCTTTGTACTTTATGCAAATATTGATAACTTCGATGCTACCAAATATACACTTGACTACGACAAGCTTCCGGTTATGGACAAGTGGCTTCTTTCCAAGTTGAATACACTTGTAAAGACTGTTGACGAGGATCTGAACGACTATAAGATTCCGGAGACTGCAAGAGCACTTCAGGGCTTTGTAGACGAAATGAGTAACTGGTATGTAAGACGCTGCCGTGAGCGTTTCTGGGCAAAGGGCATGGAGCAGGATAAGATCAATGCTTATATGACTCTTTACACAGCACTGGTAACAGTTGCCAAGGCAGCAGCTCCGATGATCCCGTTCATGACAGAGGATATTTACCAGAATCTTGTAAGATCTCTGGACAAAACAGCTCCTGAGAGTATCCATCTCTGCGACTTCCCGGAAGTAAAGGAAGAGTGGATCAACAAGGATCTGGAAGAAAACATGGAAGAAGTTCTGGATGTTGTTGTTCTTGGCCGTGCATGCCGTAACACAGCAAACATCAAGAACCGTCAGCCAATTGGAACCATGTATGTAAAAGCTCCGAGGGTGATGGATAAATATTTCACAGACATTATTGCAGACGAGCTGAATGTAAAAGAAGTGAAATTCGCAGATGACGTGGAATCCTTCATTTCCTACAGCTTCAAGCCACAGCTTCGTACAGTGGGACCGAAATACGGCAAGCTTCTTGGCGGAATCCGTGCTGCACTTGCAGAAATCAACGGTAGCAAGGCAATGAACGACCTGAAAGCAAACGGTGTACTTGTACTTGATATTGATGGAAACAAGGTTGAGCTTACAGAGGAAGACCTGCTCATCGAGACTGCACAGACAGAAGGTTATGTAACAGAGTCTGAAGGCGAGACTGCAGTTGTTCTGGATACCAACCTGACACCTGAGCTGATCGAAGAGGGATTTGTCCGCGAAATCATCAGTAAAGTACAGACCATGCGTAAAGAGGCTGGCTTTGAGGTTATGGATAAGATCCGTGTATCTGTAAAAGATAATGACAAGATTATCGAGACCATGAAGGCAAACGAGGCTGAGATCAAATCTGAAGTTCTGGCTGAGGAAGTCGTTTATGGCGAGACAGATGGTTATGTAAAAGAGTGGAATATTAATAAAGAGCATGTAACTCTTGGTGTTACAAAGCTTTGATTTAACATACAACAGGAGGATCAAAATGATTGACAAACAGTTTGACAAAGAAACCTTCAAGAAAAGTGTAAAAGACAACGTTAAGTTTCTTTACCGCAGAAAGCTTGAAGAGGCAACTCAGGAGCAGCTTTTCCAGGCAGTAAGCTACACAGTGAAGGATGTGATCATCGATAACTGGCTTGATACACAGAACGCTTATGAAAAGCAGGATCCGAAGATCGTATATTATATGTCCATGGAGTTTCTTATGGGACGTGCCCTTGGAAACAACCTTTTAAACCTTGGCGCATACGGTGAAGTGAAAGAAGCTCTTGAAGAGCTTGGAATCGACATCAATGCACTTGAGGATCAGGAGCCGGATCCGGCACTTGGAAACGGCGGTCTGGGAAGACTTGCAGCATGTTTCCTTGATTCCCTTGCAACACTTGGATACAGTGCATATGGCTGCGGAATCCGTTACCGTTATGGTATGTTCAAACAGGAAATCAGAGACGGATACCAGGTTGAGGTTCCGGATGCATGGCTTGAAGAAGGCTATCCATTTGAGCTTCGTCGTCCGGAGTACGCAAAAGAGGTACATTTCGGGGGATATGTAAGAGTTGAATATGACCAGGCAACCGGCCAGAACAAATTTGTCCATGAAGGATATCAGGCAGTAAAGGCAATCCCATACGATATGCCGATCGTTGGTTATGAGAACAATGTAGTAAATACACTTCGTATCTGGGATGCTGCTGCTATCGAAGAGTTTGGATTTGATTCCTTTGACAAAGGTGATTACAAGAAAGCCGTTGAGCAGGAGAACCTCGCAAAGGATATCGTAAACGTTCTTTATCCGAACGATAATAAAATGTCCGGTAAAGAGCTTCGTCTGAAACAGCAGTACTTCTTCGTATCTGCAAGTATTCAGGCTGCAATTGAGAAATATAAGAAAACACATGATGATATCAAGAAGCTCCACGAGAAAGTCGTATTCCAGATGAATGATACTCATCCGACTATGGCTGTTGCTGAGCTTATGCGTCTCCTTATGGATCAGGAAGGTCTTGGCTGGGATGATGCATGGGCTGTAACTACCAAATGTGTTGCTTACACCAACCATACCATTATGGCTGAAGCTCTTGAGAAATGGCCGATCGAGCTGTTTTCCAGACTTCTTCCACGTGTATATCAGATCATCGAAGAGATCAACCGTCGTTTCATCATTGAAGTACAGAACAGATATCCTGGAAACTATGAGAAAATCAAAAAGATGGCAATCATCTATGACGGACAGGTTAAGATGGCTCACCTTGCAATCGTTGCAGGCTTCTCTGTAAATGGTGTTGCAAGACTTCATACAGAAATCCTGAAGAATCAGGAGTTAAAAGATTTCTATGAGATGATGCCAGAGAAATTTAATAACAAAACCAACGGTATCACTCAGAGACGTTTCCTTCTTCACGGAAACCAGAATCTTGCTGCATGGATCACAGACCATATTGGACCAGACTGGATCACAGATCTTTCCCAGATCAGCAAGCTGAAGGTATATGCTGACGATGAGAAGGCTCTTCAGGAGTTTATGAATATTAAATTCCAGAACAAACAGCGTCTTGCAAAATATATTCTGGAGCACAATGGTGTTGAAGTTGATCCTCACTCCATTTTCGATGTACAGGTTAAGAGACTTCATGAGTATAAGAGACAGCTTCTCAATATCCTTCATGTAATCTATCTGTACAACCAGATTAAATTACATCCGGAGATGGAATTCTATCCAAGAACCTTCATCTTTGGCGCAAAAGCTTCTGCAGCATATGAGCGTGCGAAAAAGATCATCAAACTGATCAACTGCGTAGCAGATGTTGTAAACAACGATCCGTCTATTAATGGCAAGATCAAAGTTGTATTTATTGAGAACTACAGAGTATCCAATGCTGAGCTGATTTTTGCAGCAGCAGATGTTTCCGAGCAGATTTCTACTGCAAGTAAAGAGGCTTCCGGTACAGGTAACATGAAGTTCATGCTGAACGGTGCTCCTACACTTGGAACCATGGACGGTGCAAACGTAGAGATCGTTGAGGAAGTTGGTCAGGAGAACGCATTCATCTTCGGTATGAGCGCTGACCAGATCATTAATTATGAGAACCATGGCGGATACGATCCAGACTTTATCTACAACACAGATGCTGAGATCCGTCAGGTACTGATGCAGCTGATCAATGGAACCTTCTCCAGCGATACAGAGCTGTTCAGAGATATCTATGATTCTCTTCTGAACACTAAGAACTGCTCCAGAGCAGACCAGTATTTCATTCTCGGAGACTTCAGATCCTATGCTGAGGCTCAGAAGAGAGTGGAGGCAGCTTATAAGGATGAGAAGAAGTGGGCGAAGATGGCGCTTCTGAACACTGCATGCAGTGGTAAATTCTCCTCTGACAGAACCATCCAGGAGTATGTAGATGATATCTGGCATCTGGATAAGGTTGTTGTAACCAAGAGCGAGGCTGCTGAGAAATAAATAAGGGCAGATTCATTTTGCGAAAAAAATTATAAGAAATAATAAAGGCTGTGTTCATGCCAGGATAAATAAATTCTGGCATAGACACAGCTTTTTATATAAGATCAGAAATCTTCTTTCTGCCAGTACTCATAGGGCAGCATATGATACATTTTCCTTACGGTAGTCCGTTGACTGACATAGAGCTTTGCCAGCTTGCGCTTCTGTATATAAAGATCTTTAGGCATTTCTTCAAGGTCGTAGGGAACCTTGTCGTTTACATAATACGTTCCAAAAGAATAGAAATCAGCATTGCAGTCTGTCTCTTTATAGGCTTCTGCTACAAGCTGGTGAGTCATCTGGTGGTGATGATGGCCGTACTCACCGTCTGCATTGTGAGTGGCAACCTGTTTCCAGTCTTTGTAGTTCAGGACTGTGGCAATATCTGCTTCCATATCTTTTTTCCAGTAGTTCCAGCTGCTGCGATCTTTTCCGATTTTGTCCGGGTAGGAAAGAATCAGATGTTTGTCCCCGGTAGCTTCCATTACGGATTTAAATTCTGCGCTTCGAACCGGATCATTTCCACGGGTCATACACACTACCAGATAATCGTCTTCAATCAAGTGCCGTCCACCCCAGAGCAAATCATCATCTGGGTGCGCCACAAACATCACCTTGTCGTAACCATCCAGATCAAGGGCGTCCAGATCGGCAGCAGTTACATGGGGCAGATTCAGGTAAGGATAAAAAAGATAAAGCTTATGGCAGGCAAAGGCAATCGCGATTAGTATTACAATTGCCGCCAGTAACTGTTTCCAGTGCCGCACAAACCAGGAAAAAAGGCTGGCAGTGTTGGAACTGGGAGAAAAATTATTTTTCATATCAGGTACTCCATTTCTGAGTTTATTTGTATAGACGAAATCGAAATTGATTATTTGTAATAATTATACTATATTTGAGATAAGTTACAAGCTAAGATATAATGCCATAAAAAATAATGGAGGATGAACATGAAAGAACTTCTTTATGGAGCAGCATATTATGATGAGTACATGCCATATGACCGCCTGGATAAAGATGTGGAAATGATGAAAAAAGCGGGAATCAATACCGTTCGAATTGCCGAGTCTACCTGGAGTACCTGCGAGCCGCAGCCAGGCGTATTTGATTTTTCCCATGTGGAAAGAGTAATGGATGCCATGGAAGAGGCAGGAATCAATGTGATTATCGGTACGCCTACCTATGCTGTGCCTACATGGATGGTGAAGGCGCATCCGGATGTTTTGGCTGAGACAGTAAAGGGAAGAGGTATTTACGGCGCCCGTCAGATTATGGATATTACCCATCCGGTGTACCTTTTCTATGCGGAGCGTGTGATACGGGAACTGATGAAGCGCACAGCACATAGAAAGTGCGTCATCGGTTTCCAGCTGGATAATGAGACGAAATATTATGGAACTGCGGGCAAAAATGTGCAGGAGCAGTTTGTGAAATATATCCGTGAAAAATTCCATGATGATCTGGATGCCCTGAATTACGAATTTGGCTTGGATTATTGGAGCAACCGAATCAACGCCTGGGAGGATTTCCCGGATGTGCGCGGAACCATCAACGGAAGTCTTGGCGCAGAATTTGAGAAATTCCAGAGAACCCTGGTTGACAAATTCCTTGGCTGGCAGGCGGATATTGTAAATGAATATAGAAGAGAAGACCAGTTTGTAACCCATAATCTGGATTTTGAGTGGCGTGGATATTCCTATGGCATTCAGCCTTATGTAAACCATTTTCATGCGTCCCAGTGCCTGACAATTGCAGGAACCGATATTTACCATCCTACACAGGATGACCTCACTGGCGCAGAAATTGCATTCGGCGGAGATCTGATCCGATCCCTGAAACAGGACAACTATCTGGTAATTGAAACCGAAGCACAGGGATTTCCTGGATGGACACCATATAAAGGACAGTTGAGACTACAGGCATACAGTCACCTGGCATCTGGCGCAAACAGCGTGATGTACTGGCACTGGCATTCCATCCATAATTCTTTTGAGACATACTGGAAAGGCCTGCTCAGCCATGATTTCCAGGAAAATGCCACTTACAGGGAAGCCTGCATAATTGGTAACGAGTTTGCCCGCCTTGGAAAACATCTGGTTAATCTGAAGAAGAAAAATGAAGTGGCAGTACTGGTCAGCAATGAAGCGCTTACTGCCCTGAACTGGTTCCGAATCCAGGAACAGGCACCCGGCGCGGATGCTAAGAGTATCTATTATAATGACGTTATGCGTTGGATGTACGATACTCTGTATCACATGAACGTAGAATGCGATTTCATCTGGCCAGAGTCCGAGAATCTGGAGCAATATAAAGCAATTGTAGTACCAGCCCTGTATGCGGCACCTGATGAGCTTCTCATACGGTTAAAACAGTATGTGGAAAATGGCGGAACCCTGATTGCATCCTTTAAAACTGCTTTTGCAAATGAAAATGTGAAGGTAAGTCATCAGGTGCAGCCACATATTCTGAGCAACTGCTTCGGAGTCCATTACGATCAGTTCACTTTCCCGAAAAATGTAGGCTTAACAGGGGAAGTCATTCCGGAAAAACCAGATCAGAAAGGCAATGCACACCCAGCTGCGAATGTATTTATGGAGCTTCTGGTTTCGGAAGGAGCAGAAGTGCTGGCATCTTACGAGCACTATAATTGGAAAGATTACGCCGCTATCACCCGAAACCACTACGGAAAAGGCCAGGCCGTATACATCGGCTGCATGACAGACGAGGAAACCCTGAAGTCCGTTTATAAAGCCGTGCTCCCGGAAGCAGGCGTAGAAATCCCAGAATACCACTACCCAATTATTGTGCGAAAAGGTTTGAATGATCTGGGAAAAACTGTTTGTTATTTCTTGAATTATTCTGGTATGGAACTGGAAATGCCTTATGATTATAAAAATGGCATAGAGCTGTTAGAAAACACCGCCGTAGAAAATGGCACCGCTCTCCAAATGCCTGCATGGGGTGTGAAAATCGTGGAAGAAGCTTAAAAAGAAACCATAAAAAGTCCCGGTAAACGGTGGAAAGACATCGGTTACCGGAACTTTTTGTGTTACCAGTATTTGTTTGGAACACCAGTAGCGTGATTTGTTTGGTCCGTGTGTTGGTTTATATGCTGGCGGCTTTCTGCCTGGTCTGATTGTGGTTGTAAGGAAAGCGGATATAGGTCTAAATAATTTAATGCACATAAAACGTGATTTTTGTGTTAAGATAGTAATGAAAAACGTGAGAAAATTGCGAATAAAAGCTTATAAAACGTGATGACTTTTCTTGAAGGGGTGAGACTATGTATTTTAGGACGATAAGCGGGAATCCTCGGCAATTCAATTACCGAGATGAAAGCGTAGAATTGTGCATATCTGCACATTGAAATAATATAATAATCTCTTTACTCTTTGATATTAAGCTCTTTGATATTAATGCCGTAACCGGCATACAACAAGTCGAAAATATGTTCGGTTTTCATTGCATGTTTCAATTCATTATGTTATACTATATGTATGAAAGAAAATCTAATACATTATAGAACTTGTGTATATAATATTAACTACCATATGGTATGGTCGGTGAAATACCGACGGAAGATATTAACCCCAGATATTGAGGAATACCTTCAGGAACTGGTGCAGCAGATTGCTGAGGATAAGGGCTTTACTGTTCATTTATTTGAATGTGGTGAAGGAGACCATGTCCATTGCTTTGTATCAGCTCCACCAAAGCTGTCTATAACAGTAATTGTCAAGTATCTGAAAGGGATCACCGGCAGAAAATTATTCGAACGTTTTCCGGAAATAAGAAACCAGCTGTGGAAGGGAGAGCTATGGAATCATTCCTATTATGTGGAAACAATCGGGTCTGTATCTGAAGAAAATATCCGCCGTTATATTGAACATCAGAGCAAATCGTATTAAATCAAGGTGAAGGGTAAATTTTTATCTGCATAGCTGCTGGAAGGGGGAAAGAGGAATGCTGCTGTCACACAGGACATCTGTAAAAATCCGGCCGGAATATTCCAACATTATAGGACATATGTGTTATGCAGCTTCCAAACTCTGGAATGTCTGCAACTATGAACGCCATCATTATAAAGAACTGGGACTGGAAAAGTATCCTGACTGGTATTATCAGAAAAAAGCACATAAAGAAAATCTGTGGTATAAACAGCTTCCGTCACAGACAGCGCAGGAGACCTGCAAGCAGCTGGACAAGGCATGGAAATCTTTTTATGTCCTGAAAAAGACCGGAGGAATCAAAGCTCCAAATCCGCCCCGTTTTAAACAGGACAATATCCCGGTTACATACATGCAGATGGGGATCCGGCATGAGAAAGGTTCAGATCAATTGCGTCTGTCGCTGCCAAAAGATCTGAAAAGCTATATGGAAGAAACATACGGGATCCATGAAAAATTTCTATATCTTGAAAATAAGATTTTCAGGGACATGGATCATATAAAACAGCTGCGGATCTATCCGCCGGAAAATGGAACATGTGACCTTATTGTTATCTATGAGATTGAAGAGCCGGAACAGCTTTCTCAGAATGGACATTATTTATCTGTTGATCTTGGGCTTCATAATCTGATGACCTGTTATGATTCCGGAAATGGCAGGACTTTTATCCTGGGAAGGAAATATCTTTCGTTGGAAAGATATTTTCATAAAGAGATTGCCAGAGTACAGTCTGTATGGTATGCACAGCAGTCGGAAAGAGGGATAAAATATCCAAGATCATCGAAACATATCCAGAGGCTTTACAGGAAAAAGCAGAATGCAGTGAAGGATTATCTTTATAAAGTGACCAGATGGATTGCAGAATACTGCAGAAAAGAAGACATCCGCTGTGTGGTTGTGGGAGACATCCGAAACATCCGCAAAGAAAATGATATGGGGCATAAGACCAACCAGAAGTTACACGAACTGCCATATAACAAGCTGTATATCATGCTGGAATATAAGCTGAAACTGTATGGAATACAATTGATAAAACGGGAAGAAAACTATACCAGCCAGTGCAGTCCGTTAGCACCAGAAGTATCAAAAAGATATGCAGAAGCATCAAACCGAAAAGAACGGGGCATATATATAACCAACGGAGTAAGATATAATGCCGATGCAGTAGGAGCATTTAATATCCTGCGGAAATATCTTTCCGTATCCGGAAAGCAGAAGGAACTGTCCGTAACCGGACTAAAAAATCCAGAAATAATAAAAGTAGCTGTATAGCCGAAAGGCAAGCAGTATTGGTGTCATGGACGCACCCTGAAAAAAGGCGGTATCCCGCCAGATTTCAGATGCTCTGGTAACTTAGTTGCCGAGTAGTTCACGAGAAAGGTAGATAGTTATTTAAGACAGTGGAAGGATAAAGAAAACAGGCTTCCGCTAATCATTAAAGGTGCAAGACAGATTGGGAAAACGGAATCTATTGTTCATTTTGCAAGTGAAAATTATGAGAATATAGTTTTTATAAATTTTGTGCTGGAGGGGCAGTATAAAACTATATTAAGTGACGGATATTGCCACTTCTTTGAAGGCTTTTAAGCTGGATGGAAGATTTGATGTAATTTGCAGTGGATCTCTGCTTGGAATTAACTATAAAAAGATCCACAGCAATAGCGTTGGCTATAAAACAGATTACGAAATGTTTTCCATGGATTTTGAGGAGTTGCTCTGGGCAAAGGGTTACTCAGATTTACACATCGAACAGATCCTGGAACATATGTGTTCTGGGAAAGCATTTTCTGATACGGAGCTGTCTGTTTACAAAAAACTGTTTCTTGAATATTGCGTGCTTGGGGGCATGCCAGCAGTGATCAGACAATATATAGAAACGAATACATTTTCTGATACTTTGGAAATTCAGCATCAGATTCAATTAGATTATGAAGAAGATATCAGAAAATATGCAGAAGGGTTAGAACAAACGAAGATTGCCAGTGTATATCGAAGCGTTCCGGTACAGCTGGCAAAAGAGAATAAAAAATTCCAGTTAAGTAAAATTGAGAAAAACGCAAGAAGCAGAGAGTATTCGGGCTGTATTGACTGGCTTAAGGATGCGGGAGTTGTTTCTGTCTGCTACTGTCTGGAATATCCGGAATTGCCGTTAAAAGGAAATTATGATGAATTGAAGTTTAAGCTGTACTATCCAGACACAGGCCTGCTAATTGCCTCTTTAGATGAAGAAGCGCAGGAAGATTTACGTGCAAATAAAAATATGGGTGTTTATAAGGGGGCTTTATATGAAAATTTCGTTGCAGAGGCGTTTCTGAAACAAGGATTAAGATTATATTATTACAAAAAAGAAAATGCAACTTTGGAAGAAGATTTTTTTGTCAGGACAAAAGATGAACTGGTTCCGGTTGAAGTAAAGGCAAATAAAAATCGCTCAAAATCTTTAAGAAAACTGATTGATAATGAAAGTTACAGCGATATTAAGTGGGGAATAAAACTGGCTGACTGCAATGTGGGAATAGAAAATGGCATTTATACATTTCCATATTTCTGCTCCTTTTTGATTAAAAGATATCTGGCAAAAAAAGTTTAAAGTTAAACGGCTGCCGCATTGTTCAAAGTGTTTTGATAATGCGGCAGCTGTTTATTAATTAAATTCTCTTCAGTTCATAGCTTCTTGTTCCAAGTCCAATCTTCTCACCATGATCCAGAGTTGCTTCCCACTCTACATTCGGATTGGAATCCATAAAGTGGTTGTGGTGGCAATGCCATTCCGGTTTCGCAAGGTTGTCGCCAAGCTGGCTGTTGCGGATTGGTTCTGCAGCAAGACATGCATCTACGCAGGCCTGATCAAGAGCGATGGGATCGAAGCTTGCGAACATTCCGATATCCGGAAGAATCGGAGCGTCATTTTCGCCGTGGCAGTCACAGTTAGGGCTGATGTCCTGAACCAGAGCAATATGGAAGCATGGGCGTCCATGACAGACTGCCTGTGCATACTCTGTCATCTTACGGCAGAGAAGCTCATTGGAATTGCTGTGCGGGTTGTGAATTGCATCAAAACTGCAGGCACCGATACAACGGCCGCAGCCCTTGCATTTATCATAATCAATGACCGCTTTTTTCTCCGGATATGTAATAGCGTCACTTCCGCATTCCTTTGCACAGCGTTTGCAGCCGCGGCAAAGGTCTGTTTCGATAACTGGTTTACCACTATTGTGCTGAGCCATTTTTCCGGCACGACTTCCGCAGCCCATACCAATATTCTTGATTGCGCCGCCGAAACCGGTGGCTTCATGTCCCTTGAAATGAGTAAGACTGATGAATATGTCAGCGTCCATTACAGCACGGCCGATTCTGGCAGTTGGACAATACTCTGCATTCTCTACAGGAACTTCTACATCATCAGTACCGCGAAGTCCGTCACCGATAATAATCTGGCAGCCTGTAGTGATGGTGTTAAAACCATTCAGATTCGCACAATCCATGTGCTCCAGGGCATTTTTGCGGCTTCCCGGATAAAGGGTGTTACAGTCAGTAAGAAACGGCATTCCTCCAAGCTCCTTACAAAGATCGGCTACTACTTTTGCATAATTGGGGCGCAGGAAAGCAAGATTTCCAAGTTCTCCGAAATGCATTTTGATGGCCACGAATTTACCATCCATATCAATGTTTTTGATTCCGGCTGCAATGCACAGTTTTTTCAGCTTGTCCAGCTGGCTTGTGCCGACCTTGCAGCGGAAGTCGGTGAAATATACTGTTGATTTTCCCATAAAATTCCTCATTTCTGATTTTTATTTATCTTCATATTATTCTTGTGATTGCTTTAATGTCAAGTTATTTTTGTACTATAGCGTGCCCTCAAAATCATTCCCACAAATTGTAACTCACATCTTGCAGAAAGCCTTTTCAAACACGTTTTAAAAGAACTTCAGAACATCCTCCAACTCTCTGCGTCTCGGACGTCTGGGCTCCTCATCGGCTTTTCCTACAGCAATAACGGAAACAATGGTTTCACTTTCCGGAATAGAAAGCATTTCACGAATTTTGTCCCCATCCCGAAGTCCCATGATCAGAGTAGAAAGACCAAGCTCTGTGGCTTTCAGAATCAGGTTTTCGTTCTGAAGACCAAGGTCGTAACAGCCCCATCCATTTTCAATCTCATTATCAGGAGTGCCGTCTGTCTGGAAACCGGCACGGTTATGTACGAAGGTAGTGACAATCAAAGCTGCATGCTCAGTTTTTACATCGTTATTCGCGTAACACAGGCATTCTTTACGAAGCTTCTGACTCATATCCTCGGATAAAACACAGTAATAACGACCTGTTTCCGTATTTTTCCATGATGGTGCTTCCAAAGCGGCCTGTACAAGCTGCTGGATCTGCTCTTTGGTAACGTTTGTATGGGAACTGTACTTACGCACAGATCTTCTGTTCTCAATAAGTGTCTGAAATTCCATGAAAAAGCCCCCTTAAAGTATGTTTTGGCTGTATTTTAGCATAATTCATTGGATGTGAAAAGTTAAAATTTTTTGTAACCTTTCTCCCTCTTTATTTGTATAATTAGTGAAGGTACCCGACACAAGAAAATAACAGACCGCTGCTTTTCATACTGATCAGCAGCCAGAGGAGTTCTCATGAGACAACCAGTTCAACAGCTGATCCAGCTCTACCAGAACAATCTTTTTACCGCAGCGTTTAATATCTGTCAGAATCAGATGGATGCGGAGGATGCTGTTCAGGAGACGTTTGTTCAGTATTACACCAGCAGAAAAGAATTTGAAAATGAGCAGCACATCCGGGCATGGCTCCTTCGTGTGGTTATCAATAAGGCGAAAAATATAAACAGGACTTTCTGGAAGAAAAATAAATGCTCTCTGGAGGATTATATGGAAACTCTTTCTTTTCCAGATTCCCAGTCAAGAGATTTGTTTGAAGAGGTAATGAAGCTTCCGGACAAGTACCGCATTGTGATTCACTTGTTTTATTACGAAGATTATCTCGTCAGGGAAATAGCCGAAATCCTGAAGCTTTCAGAAAGCAATGTAAAGGTTCGGCTTTCCAGGGGAAGAGCCTTGCTTAAGGATTCTTTAAAGGAGGAATGGGAAAATGACGAATGGTGAAAAATATAAAAAAGCTTTTTCCGTATTGCAGACTTCAAAGGGCTCATTACAGGAGGTTGAAAATATGGCAAAATTACAGAAAAGAACAAAAATGAAAACTGCAGCTGCAGTGATTGCAGGCTGTATTATCCTTGGAGGAACAGGTACTGCATATGCAGCGAATGTTGGAGGCATCCAGCGCACGGTTCAGATCTGGCTCCATGGCGATCAGACGCAGGCGACTTTAGATGTTTCCAATGACGGTACTTATACCATGGAATACTATAATGAGGATGGCACACTTCAGCAGACCGGTGGCGGTGGAGTATCTATTGATGCTGACGGAACTCAGCGCGCCCTTACAGCGGAAGAACTTATGGAAGAAATTAATTCCCCGGATGTAGAATATAAAGATGATGGAAGCGTATGGGTTTATTTTCACAATCAGAGTATTGACATTACCGACAAATTTGATGATAATAATGTGTGTTTTGTAAAGGTTACAGATGGAAAAGAAACATTCTATTTAACGGTGAAATATAAGAATGGGTACACTTTTTCAAATGATAAATATATAGAACCGTAGAGCATTTTTCAAATACGTTCTAAAGCGTTTCGCAGGCGTGGAACAGCTGACTTTGACTTTCATATATGGTGCTGTCACCGACATGTCTGTTTGGATAAATGAACTAAGCAAGGATGGCGAGAGGCAAAGGTCTCTCGCCTGATTTACGTAAGGGGGATGAATATGATTTATGAATTAATAGAAACGGGCAGAGCCAGTGCTCTTTTTGCAGGCTGGCAGGATAGTGTGGTCTGGTCAGCATTGCAGGGGGTGATGGGAAAAATATATGTGGATTCTCTGGAAAAACCGGAGAGTGGTGTTGTTATGCTTGGAGATTTCTGCTTCTTGAGTGGAAAACCGGAATCAGAAGTTATTTCTGGAGCTTTGGCAAACAGTGCATCAGAGGAAGTGATTCTGGTTCCGCAAAATGATGACTGGGCACAGATGATTGTGGAATGTTACGGGGAGAAGGCAGAGAAAGCGATCCGTTATGCAATCAAAAAGGAACCTGGGATCTTTGATCTGGAGACGCTTTTGAAGGTGACAGAGAAACTGCAAAAAGAGTATGAAATGAGACTGATCGACCAGTCGCTTTTTGAAATTTGCAGAGATACACAGTGGAGTAAGGATTTGACAGCAAACTACGAAAGCTATAGTCAATACAAAGAGTATGGACTTGGTGTTTGCATTTTAACGGGTGGGGAAGTAGTCGCCGGAATTTCCTCTTATTCTGGTTATGGCAGAAGAAGTGACGAGAATCTTGGATGTCATGGTGGAATTGAAATTGAGGTAGTAACCCGTGAGGACTACCGGAGAAAAGGTCTTGCATATATCGGAGCGGCGCGGCTGCTTCTGGAGTGTGACAAACGCGGGCTTTATCCAAACTGGGATGCAGCTAACAAAATGTCAGTAGGACTGGCTGAGAAACTGGGGTATCATTTCAGCCATGAGTATGTGGTTTATAAAGTGAAAAAGTAAGTTGCGGCGAACCTGGAAGTATGATAGAATATGAAATGCTGAAGCGAAGTATTGTATAATTGTGATTTTTGTTATAAAAAATAAAAGAAAACATTCACAATAGAAGAAAAATGTCAACTAATTAAAAAAAACAGCGGAAGCATTCAGCTGAAAGAATGGGATGTAAGGCTGCTTTTTAGTGGAAGTAGGAGAACTTATGACTGGATTTGAGAAGCTGGAAAATAGTTTAATAGATGTAATAAAGGAAGAACAGGCTAAGCTTGGATTTAAAGAAGAGAAGATTCACTTATATTATCCGCTGTCTTCCCTGAATCATTTCTTTTCTGCACAGGACAGCGCAGATGAAATGGCAGCCCGTCTCCAGAACCTGCCGGAAGAATTGACTTCCAAACTGGGAGAAGTGAGGGTGTCTCATAAAGGGGACAGATTCTGCTTTTATATACCGGAGCCAGGAAGTGTCTATGTACATGAGAATATGAAAGAGAATGAATTTATTAAAGTACTCATTGAACTGGTTCAGAAGCATGAATGTACGAAAGTGAAATTACTTGACCTGTTTGCTTCTTACTGGGAAAAAACAGAGTGTCAGGAAATGGACAATGGAGAATTTGATTTCTATATCCGCTTTCTGGATAAGGCAGATGACGCGTATTATTACTGCTTTAAAGATGAGGGATTCCACTTTATTTATCATAGATTTCTGCCAGAGGATTATGAGGATTTTGGATTTTGAACGCAGATAAGCATTCCCCCACTTCAAGTGTGCGGAGCACTAAGCGGCGGGTGAGGGGGATGCTTCTGTCAGTGGGAGCCTTCAGCTCCCACTGACAGGTCGCGAAGCGACTGCGTTCATGAGCAAGTAGCGAAGCGGGTCTGCAATATCCGATTAACGCCTCTGAATTCTCTTACGGTTATAAACCAGATGCAGATACATGGCATCCTGTGCGCGGAGCGGGTCATGTGCGGCAATGGCATCCGCAATCTCACGGTGGGTCTCGATGGTTTCTTCCAGCAGTGTACCTCTGGTGGTCTCTACAAACAGAGGGATTGAGCTGTTAATCACAGGAACCAGTCTTGGAACCACAACGTTTTTGCTGCTCAAAGCAATGGCTGCATGAAAATCTATATCCTTTTGTGTATGGTCTTCATGTTTTTTTAATAAGTCTTCTACTTCATCGCAAAGCGCGGTGATTTTTTTTATGTCTTTTTTATCGGCACGTGTGGCTGCCATTGCAGCAATAGGGGGCTCAAGGAGGAAGCGCACTTCCAGAAGGTCATTGATCAGCTTTTGCTTATTGCCGATAAAGGTAAAACCCAGTGGGTCATCCACCATTCCGGGGGAAGAGGCAATATAGGTACCAGAGCCCTGGCGGATCGTAACAATATTTCGGGATGCGAGAAGCTTCATGGCTTCCCGTACAGAACTTCTTCCTGCATTCAGACGCTCAGAAAGAATGGTTTCATTCGGTAATTTATCTCCTGGCTGTAAGTTTTCTTCTAAAATAAATGCAATAATATCCTCTGATATTTTTTGGGGAAGGCTTTTTTCTTCTGATAACAAATTCATCATATGATTTGCTCCGTTTCTGATAGTTATAATTCTTACTTTTTATGATAAGGTTTTTTTGATTCAATGTCAAAATGATAAAATATACAAAAACAGATATATAATTTTAGATAAAATTCCAGTATTGCATTTTTAGTGAATTGAATATATGATAAATACATCAGATGAATTCCAAGAAAAAAGACATTAAACAACGTAAAAAACATAAAAATGACTAAATAGGTCAGACGAATTCATAGGAAGAAGGCAAAATATCAGATGAATTAAGGAGGTAAAAAGAAAAATGGAAGAAACAACTTTTGCGGCGGATCCAATGAGACTGATGATCGCGGCGGCGGTGGGAATTGTGGTTCTGCTGGTACTGATCATCAAATTTAAACTTCATCCGGTTCTGTCAATGATGATTTCCGCTATCATCATCGGAGCGGGAGCAGGAATGCCGCTTACGATGATCTCGGACACGGTAGAAAAAGGTGTTGGAAAGACATTGCAGGGAATTGCGCTTCTGGTAGGACTTGGTTCCATGTTTGGCGGAATCCTGGAGGTAAGCGGAGGAGCCCAGAGAATCGCAGAGACATTGATCAGTAAATTTGGCCAGAAAAAAGCCGGCTGGGCACTTGGACTTACAGGACTTGTAATTGGTACCACCGTATTTTTTGAAGCTGGTGTTGTGGTATTGATCCCATTGGTGTTTAGCGTTGCGAAACAGACCAGAAAATCCACCCTGTATTATGCGATTCCCCTTCTTTCCGGTCTGGCAAGTGGCTATGCTTTTGTTCCGCCGTCTGCTGGCTCGGTACTTGTGGCAAATGCACTTGGCGTGAATCTGGGAACTATGATCATGGTAGGAGTTCCGACAGCGCTGATCTGTATGATGGTTTCCGGAATTTTCTGGGGAAGCTTTGTTGGCAATAAGATTTACACAGAGCTTCCGGCAAATGTGGAAGAGATTAAAGACGATGGAAAAGACCTTCCGCCCTTTGGACTGGTCTTAGGGGTGATACTGATTCCACTGGTTCTGATTCTTCTAAGCACGTTATCCAAGTATATGCCGCTTCCGGAAGGAGTAAAGGATGTTCTGGGATTCATAGGAAAACCATTCCTTGCATTAACCATTGCAACGCTGGCATCTATGTACTTCCTTGGAATCAAACGAGGATTTACAGGAGCCCAGTTAAAGAAAATCCTGGATCATTCACTCAGACCGGTAGGTATGATTCTTCTGGTCATTGCCAGCGGTGGAGTGATCCGATGGATGCTTCAGGATTCCGGCCTTGGAAATATTATCGGACCGGTGCTGGAGAAGAGTGGGCTTCCATTGATCCTGATCGCATTTCTCATTGCACTTCTGGTCAGAGCTTCTGTAGGAAGTTCAATTGTAGCGATGACAATGGCATCCGGAATTATGGCAACCATGCCGGCTGTAATGGGTACCAGCATGCTTTACAGAGCTGCTATGTGCTGTGCAATCTGTGGCGGCGCAACTGCACTGAGCCATGTGAATGATGCAGGCTTCTGGCTGGTAACCTCATTCCTTGAGATCGACGAAAAGACAACCCTGAAATCTTGGACGATCATGGAGACACTGATCGGTGTTACGGCACTTATTGTAAGCTTTATTGTTTCAATCTTTGCATAGGAGGCAGGACGCAATGATAAAGATACCGGTTTATTTAAGAGATATGTGTGATGCCAAGCATCTGGTGCAGGCTGCATCAGGATGTGAGAAAAATGTAGATCTGATCTGTGGAAGATATATTGTAGATGCGAAATCAATGCTGGGGGTGTTCAGTCTTCCCACATTTGATGATGTAGAACTTGGAGCAGAAGAAGAGGACGAAGAGAAACTCAGGAAAACACTGGAAAGTTTAAAGCTTATCAGAGAATAAAAAATGGAGGAAAAAATCATGCAGTTAAAAAGTCAGGAAATGAGAAAACTTGCACCGGAGCTTGATCCGCTGCGCATTGGAACAGGCTGGACAAAAGAAGATCTTGGAAAAGTCCAGGTTATGGTTGAAAGCACCTATGGTGACAGCCATCCGGGAAGCGGACATTTGAATATCCTTGTAGAAGAAGTCCGCAAAGGAATCGCAGAAGAAGGCGGTTTCGGAGCACGTTATAACTGTACCGATATCTGCGACGGTGAAAGCCAGGGAACAGATGGAATCAATTACAGTCTGGCCAGCCGTGAGATGATCGCCAATATGATCGAGATCCATGCAAATGCTACTCCTTTTGACGCAGGTGTATACCTTTCAAGCTGTGACAAAGGTGTTCCGGGAAATCTGATGGGACTTGCCAGAGTAAACATTCCTTCCGTATTTGTTCCAGGTGGAACCATGAATGCCGGACCGGAAATGCTGACCCTGGAGCAGCTTGGAATGTACAGCGCAAAATTCGAGCGTGGCGAAATTGATGAAGAGAAGCTTGACTGGGCAAAATGCAATGCGTGCCCAAGCTGTGGCGCATGTTCCTTTATCGGAACTGCATCTACCATGCAGATCATGGCAGAGGCACTAGGACTTGCACTTCCAGGCACAGCCCTGATGCCTGCAACCAGCCCTGACCTTCTTGACTTTGCAAGAGAGGCAGGAAGACAGGCAGTGAGAATTGCTCAGATGGAAAACATGCGTCCTTCTGACATTGTAACTATGAGCAGCTTTGAGAATGCAATCCTTGTCCATGCTGCAATTTCAGGAAGCACCAACTGCCTGCTTCATATTCCGGCAATCGCTCATGAATTTGGCATTGAGATCACTGGTGATACATTTGACAAGCTGCACAGAAATGCAAGATATCTTCTGGATGTACGTCCGGCAGGTCGCTGGCCTGCAGAGTGCTTCTATTATGCAGGTGGTGTACCGGCAATCATGGAAGAGATCAAAGAGCATCTTCACCTGGATGTCATGACTGTTACAGGAAAGACATTAGGAGAAAACCTGGAAGAACTGAAGAACAACGGATTCTATGAAAAATGTGATAAATGGCTTCAGGAGTTTAACAAACGTTACAATGTAAATGTTACGAAGGAAGACATCATCCGTCCATATGACAAAGCAATCGGAACAGATGGAAGCATTGCAGTCCTTCGTGGAAACCTTGCTCCGGAAGGTGCCGTGATCAAACACACTGCATGCCCGAAGGAAATGTTTAAATCTGTTCTCCGCGCAAGACCATTTGACAGCGAAGAAGAATGTCTGGATGCAGTTCTGAAACATAAGGTTCAGAAGGGTGATGCAGTCTTCATCCGTTACGAGGGACCAAAGGGAAGCGGAATGCCGGAAATGTTCTATACTTCTGAGGCAATCAGCAGTGATAAGGAACTTGGAAAGAGCATTGCCCTGATCACAGACGGACGTTTCTCCGGTGCATCTACCGGTCCGGTTATCGGACACTGCAGCCCGGAGGCTGTTGATGGCGGCCCGATCGCACTTGTGGAAGAAGGCGATCTTATCGAAATCGATGTTATGGAAAGAAAACTAAACATCATCGGAATTGCAGGAGAACGTAAGTCTATGGAGGAAATTGACCAGATTCTTGCAGAAAGACGTAAAAACTGGAAACCACGTGAAATGAAATACAAAAAAGGTGTCCTGAGACTTTTCAGCCAGCATGCTGCAAGTCCAATGAAGGGAGCTTATCTGGAGTATTGATTATGAAGCATAAATTTATTACCATTGGCGAGATCATGCTTCGCCTGACTCCGCCGGATTATGAAAAAATCAGAACAGCAACATCTTTTGAGGCAAGATATGGGGGAAGTGAGGCCAATGTGGCCCTCTCCCTTGCAAATCTTGGAGTAGATGCCTCATTCTTTACAGTAGTTCCGGGAAACAGTCTTGGAAAAAGTGCTGTACGTATGCTGCGAAGCAATGACGTAAATTGCGACAGCGTAGTTTATTCAACAGAAGAAGAGACACCGACACATCGGCTTGGAACCTATTATCTGGAGACGGGTTACGGAATCCGCCCGAGTAAAGTCGTTTATGACAGAAAACACAGTGCTTTTTCAGAGTATGATTTCAGCAAAACAGATGTGAAGAAACTTCTGGAAGGATACACCTGGCTTCATCTGAGCGGAATCACTCCGGCACTTGGAAAAAGCTGCAGTGAACTGATCCTGACCTGCCTGAAAACAGCAAAGGAGAATGGCATGACCGTCAGCTTTGACGGAAATTTCAGAAGTACATTGTGGAACTGGGAGGAAGCAAGAGATTTCTGTACCCTCTGCCTTCCATACGTAGATGTTCTCTTTGGAATTGAGCCTTACCATATCTGGAAAAATGAAGAAGATCATACAGCAGGTGATGTAAAGGATGGTGTTCCCTTCCAGCCGGACCGTGAACAGCAGGAAAAAGTCTTCAGGGCCTTTGCAGAGAGATATCCGAATATCAAATGCATTGCAAGACATGTGCGTTTTGCACACAGCTGCAGTGAGAACAGCCTTATGGCTTATCTCTGGTTAAACGGAAAGATTTATGAAAGCAAACGGCTTACCTTCCATATTCTTGACCGTGTTGGAGGTGGAGATGCATTTGTAAGCGGTATTATTTATGCACTGATGAATGAATATACACCGGAGGATATTGTGAACTTTGGTGTTGCAGCCAGTGCGGTGAAGCATACCATTCATGGTGACGGAAATATTACAGATGATGCTTCCTTGATCAGACATGTGATGGAAATGAATTTTGATATAAAAAGATAACGAAAGGAAATTCAAATGATGGATATAGCAGAAAAGTTTCAGAAGCTTGGTGTTGTTCCGGTAGTTGTGCTGGAAGATACAAAAGATGCAGTACCCCTTGCAAAGGCACTTGTTGAAGGTGGACTTCCATGTGCAGAGGTAACTTTCCGTACAGAGGCAGCAGAAGAATCTATCCGTCTGATGACAGAACAGTTTCCGGAGATGCTTGTAGGAGCAGGAACCGTTCTTACCAGAGAGCAGGTAGACACAGCTGTTGCAGCCGGTGCGAAGTTCATTGTAAGCCCTGGATTTGATCCAGAGATCGTAGACTACTGTCTGGAAAAAGAAATTCCTGTTTTTCCAGGCTGCATCACACCGTCTGAGGTCGCACAGGCAGTAAAAAGAGGCCTTAAGGTTGTAAAATTTTTCCCTGCAGAACCGGCAGGCGGAGTTGCCATGATCAAGGCTATGGCCGCACCTTATGTGGGAATTAAGTTTATGCCCACTGGCGGTATCAATGCAAAAAATCTGGAAGATTATCTTTCTTTCGACAAAATTATATGCTGCGGCGGAAGCTGGATGGTAAAAGGAGAGCTTGTAAAAAACGGAGAATTTGACAAGATCAGAGACCTGACAGCAGAAGCACGAAAACTGGTTGATTCCATCCGAAAATAATCGGAGGTATTACACATATTCATATTCACAAAAAACAGGATCCTGCATGAAAGCAGGGTCCTGTTTTGTGAATATGTGTAATCTTATGAAATGAGTATCAAAAGGTCTTTTGACACTGGTATCATCTTATATCAGTCAATCTTCAGAATCAGCTCCAGCACCCGTCTTGCACAGTGCTCTAATTCCGGGCGGCCAAGCTGTCCCATTTCCATGGCCTTTTTCACACGCTCGGGGAAACCGGTTCCCATTTTTACGTCATTTCCGGCCTTGATTTCTTTATAATGTTCAGCTCTTGTCCACCAGTCAGTTGTAACCATGCCCTTGAAGCCCCACTCGCCGCGGAGAACATCTTCCAGAAGCTCGCGATTCTCAGAAGCGCGGTGACCATTGATTGCATTGTAGGAGGACATGATGGTCCATGGCTGTGCCTCTTTTACAATGATCTCGAAACCTTTCAGATAGATCTCACGAAGTGCACGCTCGGAAACACGGGAATCGCTGTGCTTTCTGTTGGTCTCTTTGTTATTTGCTGCGAAATGCTTCACAGAAGCTGCAATGTGCTGGGACTGGATACCTTTTACCATAGCTGCGCCCATCTTTCCGGCAATCAGCGGATCCTCGGAATAGTACTCGAAGTTTCTTCCGCAAAGAGGATTTCTGTGGATATTTACTGCTGGGGTAAGCCATACAGCAAGATTGTTCTCCTTCACTTCTTCGGCACCAGCCTGTCCAACCTGCTGAACAAGAGCCGGGTTCCAGGTGCATGCAAGAAGTGTCGCGCAAGGCCATGCTGTTGTGTTCATGCTGCATTCCCCGCTGATACGAAGTCCGGCTGGACCGTCTGCTGTCATAATGGATGGAACGCCGTAATCCGGAAGATTTCCAAAACCGAAGGTATTGGAAACACCTACGTTTGGCTGTCCTCCAAGAAGATGAATCAGATCGTCATCGCTTAACTGTGCCATAAAATCATCCAGGGAAAGCCTGCCTTCTGCTACATCAATAAACTGCTTTCTGCCAAAGTTGTCGAAAAGTGTGCCACGTGCACAGCAGCGGACTGCAGGGGTAATACCTTCCTCAGTGCCCGGCTCCATTTTCTCAAATACGCATTCGTTCATGTCATTGCATGCAGACTGTGGAAGCTCCTCAAAACTGCCGTCAGAGAGCATACGCTCTTTCAGGCTGGTTGGAACAAGATGAGCTGTCAGCTGCTTTGTGATTACATTTTCAGCCAGTTCCATTGTCAGGATGCTCTCCTTGGTGTCGCGCACAGAAGTTCCAATATAGAACTTATAAGTACCTTTTTCCAGAATATATGCGGATTTCTTGATTTTTCCAAGGTCATCGTAGGAAGCCATGTCAGCCTTTGCAAAGGAAAGGCGGATCTGCTGTGTCTCGCCTGGCTGAAGAAGACGGGTTTTTGCAAAAGCGGCAAGCTGGCGGGCTGGTTTCTTCAGAAGTCCCTGTGGAGCTTCGAAATAAATCTGGACAACTTCTTTTCCAGCCAGGTTACCGGTGTTGGTTACCTGAACCTCAGCGAAAATCTGATCCTCTGTTTCCCACATAGCGATGGTGTCCAGGCCAAAGGTGGTGTAGGAAAGTCCATATCCAAATGGATAGATTACTTTTTTTTGTGCCCCTGGAAGAGTTTCAAAATAGCGGTAGCCTACATAAATATCTTCCGTATAGTTTACATAATCAAAAGACTCATGGAAGTTGGCAGTGGATGGATAATCATTTACGTCTGCGGCAAAAGTGTCAGCCAGCTTACCGGAAGGATTTCCTTTGCCGGTGAGAAGCTCCGCCATGGCAAGTCCGCCTTCCATGCCTCCTTGCCATCCAAGAAGAGCGGAGGAAATCCGGTCGTCATTTTTTACCCAGGAAAGATCCATGATTCCGCCGATGTTGAGAACTACCACGATATCATCGAAGCGTTCTTTTACCATGGAAAGCATTTCTTTCTCACGGGCAGTGAGATAGAAGTCGCCATCCGGGAAAATTTCGCCGGAAATTTTCGGCATGGTGGTTTCCGTATCCCATGGATTAAATTCGTTGTTGCATTCAATACTGGAACGGTCCCAGCCTTCGCCGGAGAAACGGCTGATCACAACAACAGCAACGTCAGCAAATGCTTTTGCGCCGTCAGCAAATGCTTTTGCGCCGTCAGCAAGTTCTGGGGAAAGCTCTGGCTCTACCGTCATTCCTGGTGCGGCACCCTTTTCATACTGGTGCTGGATATCGGTGCGGTAAAATGCGGATAATGGCTCATAGATCTGAACGGCGCCTTCCTGCATTTTCAGCCCGTCGTAAAGGTTGTGTACATAAGAAACCATAACATCACCGCTTCCGCCGCCGCCTTTTACATAGTCGAAGCTGCCCTTGCCGAAAAGGGCGATGCGTGTGCCCTCAACAAGAGGAAGCAGATTTTTCTCATTTTTTAAAAGAACCATACCTTCCTTGGCGGCTTCTTTGGAAAGAAGGATATGTTCTTTGCTTGCGGTAACACGGCCGCTTTCCTTAAGGGGAAGGTTTGGCTGGAATTTAACTCTGGTCCATTTGTTCATTGTGGGATGTCCTCCTGTAGATAAATTTATAATTAGAAAGTTTTTTTCGTGTAGTTGCCTTGATATTGCTATTGTACTGGAAAAAGCGGTGGTGTACTAGATGGTTTATTGCTTCTTTTATAGGTTTTTCTTGATATTATAGATGAAATATTATATATTATCATAAAGAATAAATGGTATATTTTGATTTTGAACCTGTAGCATAAATGTTGTATTTTGATTTTAAACCTGCAGCATAAGTGTTGCGTATTATGGAAGTCGGTAAATTTGAGTGAAAAAAGAAGGTGAGGCATACTATGAGAGCAGAATATGAAAACGTGCTGGATGATCATTTGGGGAAAATTCATTTTACATATGTAAATACCTGGGATGAATTGTTACCGGCGCACTGGCATGAGCATTTGGAAATTATTTATGTGCTTGGCGGCGAGATTACAGCATCTATTAATGATGTGAGTTATGAGTTGGAAAAAGGGGATATTTTTCTGGTAAATTCCAATGATATCCATTATACCTACACGCATGAGGATGCCAGGTATTATCTTTTACAGATCCCGCCGGTTCATCTGGAAAGAATTTCTGCAAAGTGGAAGGGACTGAAATTTCAGGAGCTTATAAGGTCGAAATCAGCTGACGCATGTGTTCAGGGAGAACAACTGGAGAATGTGCAGGGAAAGGGACTTGTGGAGATGAGGGAGAATCGAAAGTCTACAAATCGGGCTGATGATCTGTATGATCAGTTGAGAGACGTATTTCGGAAAATTGCAGGCTTTTATGAAGAAAAAAAAGAAGGCTATCATCTTCTGGTGCTTTCTGCTGTTTACCGTTTACTTTATTTTCTTTATACAGAAGGAATCAGGAGTGAGGAAGATACAGAAAACGCTCACGGCACTCTGCGAGACTTGGAGCGGATGAAGTTATGCATGGAATTTGTCCGGGAACATTATGGGGAAAGAATTTCCCTTGCCGATGCTGCAGGGCTTTTGGCCATTACACCAGAGCATTTCTGTCGCCTTTTTCGCAAATATACAGGACAGACCTTCCTGACTTATGTAAATCAGATCCGCATGGAGCATTTCCACACAGATCTTCTGGAGACAGATAAAAATATAACATTTCTTCTGGATAAAAACGGGATTACCAATTACAAAGGTTTTTTGCGAAAATTTAAGGAAGCTTATGGGGAATCGCCGAAGGAAGTCCGGAGAAAACAGCTGGGAAAAAAGCAGGAATGATTTTTCCAGAGGCCTCTGAAAATAACAAGCAGGACAGCCTGAAGGTCTGTCCTGCTAGAGCGTGTTTGAAAAAGCATTCCTGCAATCTGCACGCCCCACTTTGCGGTATATTTTGCCCGGATTCGGTTGTCGTAGCCCGCTACGACGCCCTCATCCGGACAAAATCTCCCACAAATTGTGACGCACATCTTGCAGAAAGCCTTTTTCAAACACGCTCTAGTTGGAAGCTGACGCATTATAACTGCGCTTTATTTTTTACCAGCATTTCATGGATAACATTCTGGGTATAAGCACCCAGATGTTTTTTGTCCTCTTTTTCCAGCTGGTCTATGTAGATTGGTTTGCCATATTCCAGGATAACGTGGGTTTTCTTAACTCTTGGAAAATGGTTTTCCCAGATATCAGCGGAGCCGCTGATCGCCATCGGGATGATCGGACAGTTTGTCTTTGCGGCAATTTTGAAGCTGCCCTCATGGAATGGAAGCATGTCCAGTTCATCTTCATTTTTGTTTCGTGTACCCTCTGGGAAAATGCAGATGGAAATGCCGGATTTCACTTTCTCAATAGCAGTGAGAATGGTTTTCAGTCCCTGCTTCAGGTCATTACGGTCAAGAAACAGGCAGTGAAGACGTTTCATCCAGGTAGAAAGCAGAGGAACCTTTTCCATCTCTTTTTTTGCGATATAGCCGGTACGGATGGGGCAGCGTGGATAAGTGATCGGTACATCAAAAAAGCTTCTGTGATTTCCGATATAAAGAACCGGCACATCAGTTGGTACATTTTCCTCTCCGATAACAGTCAGCTTCACACCGGATATCCACAGGATAAAACGAAATACTGCCTGAACGATCCGAAGAGAGCTGATTTCCTTTGCCATAGGATTGAATTTGCCGATGATCCATTCTACAAAGAGAATGGGAATGGATAAAATCAGGAATCCAACCACTACGATCACGCATAAAATAAAACGAATCATATGATTTTCCTTTCTTTGATCTGTGCCTCATGCGTAGGAAGCATGTTTTGGCATATTGTTTATGTCTATTATATGTAATTTGAAAAATTCTTGCAATAAATCTTTTTTATTCCTCATACAATAAAATAAATGGAGATTGCTGTTTGCTGTGTTTAAAGGCTGAGCATCAGATGAACAGCAACGAGACATCTGAGGTGGCAGAATGAAAAAAACAAAAGCAGTTCTTCTGGGAGTAATTTTGTGGTCACTGCTTTTGATCAGTGGATGCAATTTTATCCGCATTGAGGAAGAGCCGCGGAAGCCTCTGGAGTATTCCATTGTAAAAAATGAAGAGATACCGGCAGAACTGGCTGCCCTGATACAGGAGAAAAAGAAGAATGAATTTCAGCTGACCTATCAATGTGAAAAAGACCTGTTTCTTGTAAAAGGATACGGGGAGCAAATGAGCGGAGGTTACAGTATTTCCGTGGAAGAACTGGGGTGGACTTCCCAGGCTGTTTTTTTCCGGACAATGCTGCTGGGGCCATCAGACGAGAAAATAACGATCAGTCCGCCTTCCTATCCTTACATCGTGGTGAAGACGGAATACCGAAAAGAACCTGTGATTTTTGAACGCTTTACTGAAAAAAGCGAAAATGATGCAATATAGCAGTCTGGTGAAAAAAGGAGTGGAAAATCGTGGAATTAAGAAAAGAAAGTGTGCAGATGCTTCAGATAAAAAGCCGTGCAGCCAGCCAGGTAACGTTTGATACAGATTATAATGTACCAGATGCAAAGCCGGATGTGGGCCGACTGATCCAGAACAAGGGTGACGTTTCCATGGATGAAGTGCGTCTTAGCGAAGGAAAGGCATTTATCAGCGGAAACCTGAACGTGGATATTCTCTATGTGGGGGAAGAAAACCAGAAGGTGAGCAGTCTGGGGGCAAAACTGCCTTTTGATGAGACTTTGAACCTGGAAGGGATTGCAAGTGGGGATAAAATGTGCCTGAAGTGGGAGATTGAGGATCTCAGCGTGCACATGATTCATTCCCGAAAACTAAACATAAAAGCAATTGTCACCTTTTATGCAGTGGTAGATGAAATGGCAGGGATTCAGCTTCCGGTGGAAATCAGTGAGGAGGGAATTTCAGTAAAAAGGAAGAAAGTCCGTTTAATGAGTCTTATGGTACATAAAAAGGACACTATGCGGATTAAGGATGAAGTGACTTTAGTGTCCAATAAACCGAACATTGAACAGCTTTTGTGGTATACCATCGATGTCCGTGGAATGGATCTGCGTCCAGAGGATAATGTGGTGAAGGCAAGAGGGGAGCTGTCAGTTTTTGTCCTGTATTCGGGAGAAGATGAGGAAAATCCGCTTCAGTGGGCAGAGTATGTGCTTCCGTTTAATACGGAAGTGGAGTGTACTGGTTGTATGGGAGAGATGATTCCAAATATTGGCTTTTCCGTTATGCATCAGAGCATTGAAGTAAAACCGGATTCCGATGGGGAAGAACGGGTAATGAGTGTAGACACGGTGCTGGAACTGGACATGAAGCTTTACCGCGAAGAAGAGCATGACCTGATTCTGGATGTGTACTCGCCTTTGAAAGAATGCATTCCTCAGGGAAAAGAGATGTGTCTGGAAAGCCTCCTGGTACGGAATGACTCCAAATGCCGCGTATCTGACCGTATTGAACTGAAGGAAAGCCAGGGGAAAATCCTGCAGATCTGTCACAGCCAGGGACGTGTAAAGGTTGAGAAAACGAAAATTGTAGAAAATGGAATCCAGGCTGATGGAATTGTATTTATGAAAATTCTGTATATTACAGGAAATGATGAAATGCCATTCTATTCTGTTGATGGAATGATCCCTTTTTCCCATATAATTGAGGCAAACGGGATCAACGAGGACAGTATCTTTTTTTTGCAGGCAGATCTGGAACAGCTGTCAACGTCTATGATCGACAGCAATGAGATTGAGGTGAAGGCTGTGATCAGTCTCAATGTGCTGGTGCTTCAGTGTGAAAACCGGATGATCATAAGCAAAGTGGAGGAGCGTCCCCTTGATATGGAGAAAATCCAGGCAATGCCGGGAATCACGGTGTATGTGGTGAAAAATGGGGATTCTATGTGGGATATTGCGAAAAGATTTTATACTACAGTGGAGGAAATCTGTGAGCTGAATGAACTGGAAGAGGACAGAGTTGTGCCTGGAATGCCGTTGCTGTTGGTGAAGAAGGTGGAAGGGTAAGGTTGCTTTCTGTTTACTGCATATATTTGGAGAAAACCTTTTCAAACATGCTCTGGTCACGTTGTGGACAGTAACGATATATAGAGAATGAGAAATTTCCTCGCATAAATGTATTGAAAAAAATACAAAAATATTTTACAATAAAAACATTGATAAAATTGTATACAAAGTACAAAGAAACTGCTGCTCTTAGAGCCTGCCAGAGGTTTTATGTGAGCGGCAGCTACAAGCGGAGGAAATTATGCGTTTACGTGCACTTGCAAAGATAAATCTGGGACTTGACGTGGTTGGAAAACGTGATGACGGATATCACGAAGTCCGTATGATCATGCAGACCATACAGATGTATGACGTGCTTGAAATTGAGAAAAAAAAGGAGCCGGGAATTGTCCTTACCACGAACATTCCTTACGTTCCTACTGACGAGCGGAATCTTGTATATAAAGCGGCGAAAATGTTAATGGATGAGTTTGATATAAAAGAGGGGCTTACCATGAATCTGGAGAAGTTTATCCCGGTAGCAGCCGGCATGGCTGGTGGAAGCTCTGATGCGGCAGCTGCTTTTGTTGGAGTGAACCGCCTGTTTGGACTGGGACTTTCTGAGGAAGAGCTGATGAAGCGTGCTGTGCAGGTTGGAGCTGATGTTCCTTATTGTGTGATGCGCGGAACTGCTCTTGCAGAGGGAATCGGGGAGAAGCTGACCAGACTTCCCAGAGTACCTCACTGCTATGTTCTGGTGGGAAAACCAGGAGTAAATGTTTCAACCAAGACTGCTTATGAGAACCTGAAACTGGACGATCCTGCTGTGGTTCATCCGGATATCGATGGTATGGTGACAGCTGTCAGAAATGGTGATCTTGATGGAATGATTTCCAGAATGGGAAATGTATTTGAACCGGGAATTATCAGCAAATATCCTGTGATCCAGGAAATCAAAGATCTGATGGAGAGCAACGGAGCACGTAAGGCCATGATGAGCGGAAGTGGTCCTACTGTATTTGGCATTTTTGATGATAAGGAGAAAATGGATCGGGCAGCAGCTGTTCTCAGGGAGAGCAGACTTGCGAAGACTGTTTTTGCCACAGATGTTTTTTAGCGGAGGAAAATACAAATGACAAGTGATTTTACAGTGCATATGGATGAGTATCTTCCACTTAGGGAGGTCGTTTTTAACACATTGCGTCAGGCAATCCTGAAGGGAGAACTGAAGCCGGGCGAAAGACTTATGGAGATTGCCCTTGCGGAGAAGCTTGGGGTGAGCAGAACTCCTATCCGGGAGGCCATGCGTAAGCTGGAACTGGAAGGGCTGGTTGTGATGATCCCGAGACGTGGAGCCCAGGTTGCCAATATTACAGAGAAGGATCTGAATGACGTTCTGGAGGTCAGGATCACTCTGGAAAATATGGCCATTGAGAAGGCCTGTGCTAATATGACAGATGCGGATATCCGGAAGCTGGAGCGGGCGGCTGAGGTTTTCCAGACCAGTACGGCGGAAGGCGACCTGGTAAAGATGGCTGAGGCGGATGTGAATTTCCATGAGGTAATTTATGAAGCTGCTGATAATAAAAGACTGATGCAGGTTCTGAATAATCTTCGCGAGCAGATCTACAGATATCGTGTAGAATATTTGAAAGAGGATGAGTCCAGAAACCGTCTGGTGAAAGAGCATGAGAAAATTACCAGGGCGATTAAGGAACGGGACGTGAAAGCGGCACAGGAGCTGTCTTTTGAACATCTGGAAAATCAGCGGATGGGAATTATTCAGGCGATTCGGGCAGAAGAGTAAACTGAGTGGTTTTCTGGGAGCGGAGCGGGCACATCCTGCCCGCGTTCCTCTTTTTGGGAAGTTGAGAGAAAATGAATATAATTGTTTTTATGGGAGATACTGGGAGAGATAACCAGTGTCTTTTTTTGTGTAATAGGAAATTTCATTGGAATTCCCTATTACACAAAAAGCCCTACCGGGCAGGATTTTCTTTTGTTGCCTGAAAATGGAAAAGAGGAGCAGTGTTGGATAAAAATGATAATATTGTTATGATTTCAAAGGATATTCGAGAAAATGAACGGTATATAAGAGAACGTCTGACAGATTGTGGAGATATTCAGATCCGGAAGATGCGGCTGGGGGATGAGCGGAAGGTTGACTGTCTGATGGTCTATATTGAGGTAGCGACTTCCAATATGATGCTGGAAGACTCTGCCATTGGAAAAATGGTGGGGCATTTCTGGGAGATTTCGCCTGGGGAGATGCAGGAATTTGTGGAGTATAACAGTCTGGGAATTGCGGATGTAAAGAAGCTGACTGACATGGAGCAGGTGTTCGCAGGGCTGCTTGCCGGAAATGCGGTTTTCTTTATGGACGGATTTGACCAGGCCATGAAAATTTCCAGTGCCGGTTATCCAAGCATGGGCGTAACAGAAGTGGAGATGGAGAAGGTTCTGAGAGGTTCCAGGGAAGGCTTCTCTGATTCTGTGAAAATAAATTCGGCACTGATCCGGAAGCGGCTACGGGATACCAGATTAAAGGTAGTGGAATTTTATATTGGGGAGAGATCACATACACTGGTACAGATGGTGTACATGAAAGATCTGGTGCAGGAGGAATTTCTGGAGCAGGTGAAAGAGCGGCTTGGAGAGTTTCGAATTGATGGAATTCTGGACAGCGGAATGCTGGAACAGCTGACGGAGGATTCCTGGTTTTCCCCATTTCCACAGTATCAGACTACGGAAAGACCGGATCGGGCGGCGCAGGAAATTTTAAATGGAAAAGCAGTGCTTCTCTGTGATAATTCTCCGTCAGCGCTTATTTTACCAGGTGTTTTTCACAGTTTTATGGAAAGTAGTGAGGACTGGTATAACCGATTTGAAATGGCATCGTTTCTTCGAATACTGCGCTATGTGGCAATGGCAGCAGCTACGTTGCTGCCGGGGCTTTATCTTGCGGTGATCCGGTTTCATACGCAGATTCTTCCCACGAACATGCTGCTGTCCTTTGCCCAGGCAAGAGAAGGTGTACCATTTTCCAGCATTGCGGAGCTTGTTTTGCTGGAATTATCTTTTGAGCTGATTCGGGAGGCTGGCGTACGGATTCCGGGAGCACTGGGGAATGCTATGGGAATTGTGGGAGGACTGATCGTGGGATCCGCTGCGGTGGAAGCGAATCTTGTAAGCCCGATCGTGGTCATGGTTGTGGCGATCACGGCACTTGGTTCTCTTGCAATCCCTAATGAAGAATTTGCCTCGGCATTTCGGATGCTTAAATATTTCTTTTTGTTTTTGGGAGGATATCTGGGGATTTTTGGAATTGTGACAGGAGTATATCTGACAGTATCACATCTGGCAGGACTTCTCAGCTTTGGAGTTCCATACCTGTCGCCCTTTGTCAAACAAAGTACGGATAATGGGACTGGAAGCAAAATTGTGAGAGTGCCATTTAAAAAGAGATGGAGGCGCCCTCCATATGCCAGAAAAAATGAGCGAGTGAGACTGCAAAAAATCCGCAATAAGAACAGGAAGGAAAGGTAACCGAAGTAAATGAAATTTGCAGAAAATAATCGAATCTCCCAGCGGCAGCTCTACAGGCAGATTGTGATTGCGTTTATTGCACCATTAATATTATGCCTTTTCGAAAACAGAAAAACTCTGGGGCTTGGTGGGCTGGCAGGGACTGCAGCAGCCCTTGCAGCTGTGCTGTTTTATGTGATTTTCCTCATCCGTCTTCGTTATGCTTTTGCCAGGCCCTGCAAAACAGCCGGTGTGGTGTGGGGACGGCTGACAGCGTTGTTTTTTCTTATATACTGTATTTTTGGAGCCGCATTTCTTTTGAACCTTCTGGGAGAAATTGTTGCAGTTAGTCTGGGAACAGGTATAGGAAAAAAATGGCTATGTCTGATCACATTGCTGGTTTGCAGTATGGGCACGCAAAAGGGGATTCAGAGACGAGGCAGAATGGGAGAAGTGTCAGGAGGCGTGGTACTTGCAGCGGTTATGCTTATGTTAGTCCTGGCTGTGGGACAGGGAAAATGGGAGTATTTTCAGGAAATGGTATGGAATTCCTCTTTCTCAGGAAGAAAAATTATGGAAAGTGGATATGATGTGATATGTGCATTTTCCGGATTGGGGCTGCTTCCCTTTGCATTGGACAGTGTAGGAAACAGTAAAGATACAGGGAAAACTGTAAGTTTTGCCGTTTTTACCTTGGGAATGTTGCTTATTCTGACGGAATTGCTGCTTCCTTCCGTATTTGGATGGGGGCGCCTGAAATATGAAAGCTGCCCGATTTTGCCGCTTCTGTCAGGTGCGGAGCTTCCAGGGAATGTATTGGCAAGATTTGATGTCCTCTGGATGGGATTTCTTTTATACAGCCTTTTATTTTCTATTGGAAGTTTTCTGCATTATGGTCATTTAATTGTGGAAAAAGCAGATATGGGAACTGGAAAGCTGTGGATATCCACTCTGGTTTTTGCCGGAGCTGTGTGGGATATTGAAAGATGGGGAATCCGGAATAGTTTTCCATTATATTTGAAATATATTTTTGTGCCCGGAATGCTGGTGCTTCAGATTATTTTTTTTATGACAGGCAAAAAGAAGTGGAAAAAGAAGCTTGCCGTAGCGTGTGTCAGTGCATTGTTTCTGTTAGCCGGCTGTGGTGGTGTGGAACCGGAGAAACGCATGTATCCGCTTGCACTTGGAGCCGATATTACAGAGGGGAAATATCTGCTGACTTACGGAATTCCGGATCTTCCAAAATCTACAGGACAGGAAAAAGACGGGGAAGACCAGGGGAATGCTGCTCCGTCGATTCAGGGAGAAACTTTCCGTGAGATTGAAAATATATACAGCCGGACACAGGAAAAATATCTGGATATGGGACATCTGGAAATTCTGGTTCTTGGAGAGAGTCTGTTGGATGGAGGGCGTTGGGAGCAGGTTCTCGAGTATCTGAAGCAGGAGCCGACTATAGGTGAAAATGTTTATGTGTTTCGCTGTGCTGCGGCATCTGAAGCAGTAGCCTGGGTAAGCCCTCAGGACGTTTCTCTGGGAGAGTATCTTCTTGGGCTGCTGGAAAATAATCCAAATGGAAGCCCGGGACAGGCAGTAACGCTTCGTGAGGTTTATCATGAGTTTTATGAACGTGGTGCTTTGTCTGAATTGCCAGAACTGAAAATTTATGGAAAGGAACTGGAAGTGAAATTTTAGCCGAATCAGGTAAGTACCAGGGCGTGCAGATTGCGGGAATGATTTTTCAAACAGGCTCCAGAGCGGCTATGAAAAGCAATAAGCAACTAGTGGGTATGAATGTGATTATTCCAGGCTGGGACAGGGAATACTTTTGTTAAGAAAAATATGGGAGGTACTTTTATGCTTTGTCTGAGAAAAAACAAATATCATATAGCGGCAGCACTTCTGACAGCTGTATTACTTTGCCCATGCAGTGAAAATTTTAATAAAACTTCCAACCTTCTTGCATGGTGGGGAACTATTTATCCCCAGTTCTGTTTTATGGAAGCACCGAGGACGGAGAACGGTCAGAAAGCAGAGCCAAGATTTCATTTCTGGATTGTGGATACACTTAACGCTTTGATGTAGTACAAGCACTTGCACCGCCGCTCCTTTGGTGTTAAAATGAAATACAGATTGCAAATATCGCTTGACTATGAATTTGGAGATAGATAAATGAAAATAGACAGAGATGCGCCTGTTGGTGTGTTTGATTCCGGTATTGGCGGACTTACTGTGGCAAGGGAGATCATGCGGAATCTTCCAGCAGAGAAAATCGTGTATTTCGGCGATACTGCCAGAGTTCCATATGGCAGCAAATCCAGAGAGACTATTATAGGATATTCCCGTCAGATAATCCGTTTCCTGAAAGAGCAGAAGGTGAAGGCGATTGTGGTGGCCTGTAATACAGCCAGTGCGTTTGCCCTGGAGGCAGTTCAGGAAGAATTTGACATTCCCATTCTTGGAGTGATTGAAGCCGGTGCCAAGGTAGCTGCGCAGGTTACCAGAAATAAACGGGTGGGAATCATCGGTACAGAAGGTACTGTTGGAAGTGGAATCCACGCGGAGGTTCTGAAAAAGATCGATCCGGAGATTACAGTGATTGGAAAGCCATGTCCCTTATTTGTACCGTTGGTAGAGGAAGGCTGGACTCATGATCCGGTGACAGTGGAAGTTGCAAGCAGATATCTGAGGGAACTACAGGAAAAAGATATTGATACACTGATCCTTGGCTGTACCCATTATCCACTGCTCCGTTCTACCATCGGACAGATCATGGGAGAGGGGGTTACTTTGGTGAACCCGGCGTACGAGACGGCACTGGAGCTTGGCAGACTTCTGAAAGAGCAGGATATGCAGAGCACCGGACAGGGACAGTCTGATTTCCCATATCGTTTCTATGTGAGCGATCTGGCAGAGAAATTCAAGGGCTTTGCCAATTCGATTCTGCCATTTGATGTGGAGAAAACGCAGAAGATTGATATTGAGAAATATTGAAAAAGAGAAAGAAATGGAAAAACAATGGAAAAAGAAGTTTTAATTCACGTAAAAGGTTTACATATGATGGACACACCAGAAGGTGATGAGCCAATCGAGATTGTGGTTCCGGGAGAGTATTATTTCCGCAACGGTAGTCATTATCTTCGCTATGAAGAAATGCTGGATGAGCAGGGAGATCCTACTGTAAATTATATCAAGATATCCTCCAGGGGAATGGAAGTCCGAAAAAAAGGACAGGTAAATACACATATGGTTTTCGAGCAGGGAAAGCGTAATATGGCATTTTATACCACCCCATTCGGAACTCTTGAAATGGGAATTTCAGCGACGAATCTGGAATTGGAAGAAAGTGACGGGCAAATTGCCATGAAAGTGAATTATTCTCTAGACCTGAATCAGGAGCATGTGGCAGATTGCTGTCTGGATATTCAGGCGCAGGGGAAGAATACAATTGGGTTTGTGTTGTAGGAACTGTTGGGTAGAAGCATTACAGAAATTAATTTTAACAAGAAGACAGCAGGCGTTCGTTTGTTAGAATGAACTCCTGCTGTTTTTTTTATTGTTATTTGAATCGGTAGCAGTGGACGAATCTGGTATTGGAATCAATATTTTCAGATGAAACCAGTGGTCACTGGCGCTGACATGCACGGCATTCATGAATTTGAAAAGGGTTCCATCGATGACGCTGGTTATGGTAATCCCATGTTTCTGGCAATATATGGTTTTCATTTTTTATGTAATGATGTAAACAAAAGAGGTGCGACTTAAAAGTTTGTTTTTAAGCTGCGCCTTCTTTGTTTAATTCACCAGCCGTAACCAGATACGAAAGCGTAATCTGTAGCTTTTTAAACGTGGGATGTTGTGGACTCCTGGAGAAATTCATTTTATACTATAGTTAAATTATGAGTAGATTTACAAGAAATGAGAATTGGTTATTGTTCAAAGATTGTGAACAGCAATAATTTACGGGAGGAAAACAGAAATGGAACATACATTTTGGATCTGGTATCCGGGAGATTTTGAATTATATCATGCAATGAAACAGAATTTCAGCCGTGTGGAGCGAGGCTTTGGATGGCCGGCATTCTGGAAGAGTGAGGGCTTCCGCAACCGTGTGGCTTTCCGCCGGACTTATGAATTGGAGCAGGAGACCAGCTTTACTGTATTTTCCAATGCGATTGGTCATGTGCTTGTAACCTGGGAAAATAGGGAGAAGAAATATCCATTTGGAAAGAAGATTACAGTAGCACCTGGAAAGGTGCGGATCTCTATTCATGCAGGCTGCGTGGAGGCATTTCCTTGCGCTTATGTGCAGGGTGAGGTGATCTATTCTGATAAAACATGGCAGGCGGAGGATTATTCCCAGCCATTAGTGCCGGTTGGAGTGTGTAAGTATTTTACCAAGCCGGGACAGAATCCTACTGTGTGGGAATATACAGAAAAAGAGTGCAAGCCTGTAAAAATCAGTGAGATAAACGGTGGCGTGCTGGCAGAGTTTGAGACGGAACTGACGGCGGCGGTTTATGTAAAGGATAAACGTCAAAATAGTTCTGAGGTGGAAGTTTTTTGCGGTGAGTCCATGGACGAAGCTCTTGACCTTGAGCATTGCTATTATAGTTGGCAGCCGGATCCTGTAACAAACAGATGTCCTTGCTGTGCAGTACGTTTTGCATTTATTCCGAACTGCAAAGCTGAAGATGTAGAAATCACAGCCTTCTACCAGTATGTGGATTTCCCGAAACGCGCTTCTTTTAAATGCAGTGACAAGAAACTGAATAAGATCTGGGAGGTGGCAGAGCATACCTTCCGTCTTTGCAGCGGTATCTTTTTCCTGGATGGGGTGAAACGTGACAAATGGATCTGGTCTGGAGACGCCTACCAGAGCTTTTTTGTAAATCAGTATCTGCTGGCAGATCCTGATATTGACCAGAGAACTCTTTTAGCACTACGTGGAAATGATCCTATGACAAGACATATCAATACCATCATGGATTATTCCCTGTTCTGGATCCTGGGCGTGCTTTATCATTATGAGGCATATGGTGACCTGGAATTTGTCCGCCAGGTTTATCCGAAAATGTGCTCCCTTATGGAGTTCTGTGAGGGTCAGCTGGATGAAAACGGATTTCTTGTAGGTCGTGAAAATGACTGGATCTACATTGACTGGGCTGACATGGATAAGACTGGTGCCCTTTGTGCAGAGCAGATGCTGTTCGCAGCATGCTGGCAGACCATGGCGAAAGTGAGTGCAGCTCTTGGAGAAGAAAAGCCGGAATACATGGAGAAATATGAGAAACTGATCGGGCAGATCCGTAAATTCTACTGGGATCAGGAGAAAGGCGCATTTATTAATTCCTTTGAATCCGGTAAGAGAAATGTGACCCGTCATGCCAATATTTTTGCAATTCTTTTTCACATTGCAACACAAGAAGAGCAGGAGAAAATTCTGGCAAATGTAATTAAGAATAATGCAATTCCGGCAATTACAACTCCATATTTCAACTTCTTTGAACTGGATATGCTCTGCCAGACCGGAAATCTGGAATTTGTACTAAATAAGATTCGCAATTACTGGGGCGGTATGCTGGACCGCGGTGCAGTTACCTTCTGGGAAGAGTTTGACCCGGAGGCACCAGTAGAAACTCAGTACGATATGTACGGCGACCGCTTTGGAAAAAGTCTCTGCCATGCCTGGGCTGCAAGCCCGATCTATTTCCTGGCGAAGTATTTCATGGGGCTGAAATTTACTGGAGTCGGCGGAAAAGAATTTGTGGTAGAACCGCATACTGAGTTTTTCGACAGCTTTGATTGTACATTGCCTGTTGCTGAGGGACAGGTACATATTGTGTGGGATGGGAACGAGCTGAAGGTAGAGAAGACAGCTCACAGACTTGATTTATAAAGTTCTGTGGGCTGTTATTAGCGTAAAAAAAAGGACTGTTCACGCTAATTCTTCCACAGAGATAGGAAAAAGCAGTAAACTGTCAACAGAACAAGAATGCCGAAAAGGTAGTTGGTTTAAGGACAGAGATTTCAGAAAGGAGCAGTTTACTGTATGCAGAAAATTGATTTTAACAAGGATTGGATATGCAGGTGTCTTACCCGGGATGAGGCTGCTTATCCGGTGACTTTGCCACATGATGCAATGCTGAGTGAGCCGCGTACTCAGGAGAGTACCGGCGAGGGAAATATTGGATGGTATATTGGTGGGGATTACGAATATACCAAGAATTTCTTTGTGCCAGAGGAGTATAAAGATAAGAAAGTCCTCATTGAATTTGAGGGGATTTACCACAATGGTGAAGTTTACATAAATGGGAAAAAGGCGGCTTACCGTCCTTATGGTTATACCAATTTTTATGTGGATACAGAGGGCTTTTTCCAGTGTGGAAAAGAGAATGAGATCAAAGTCATTGCGCGCAATGCTGACCAGCCAAACAGCCGCTGGTATTCAGGAACCGGTATTTACCGTCCGGCTTATCTGTATGTTGGGGAAGAGAAACATATTCCGGTAAACGGTGTGAAAATTCGTACTTTAAGCTATGATCCGGCGAGAATTGAGGTTGTTGTGAAAACTTCTTTGCCGGGAGAGGTTTCCCTGAAGATTGAGTTTGAGGGCTCTAAAGTACTTAGAGTAATTGGTGAAAGTACAAAAATAGGAAATGTAAACAATGACAAAATAATATCATCAGATAATAAAAACATGCAGCCAAATGAATCAGTACAGACTGGAAAAAATGGTCAGAAGAGTGAATTGGCGCAGGTGGAAGCGGAAAAAAATAATCAGGAAGCAGCATACCAGGCCATCTTCCAGCTGGATGTTCCAAACGCAAAGCTCTGGGATACAGAGCACCCGAATCTCTATATCTGTAAAGCAATTTTCGGTGAAGACGAAGTAACTGAAACTTTCGGAATCCGTGAATTGATCTGGAATCCGCAGGTAGGAATGACCATTAACGGAGAGCGTGTGATTCTTCGCGGTGCATGCTTTCATCACGATAATGGCGTGCTTGGTGCATGTACGTATCCGGAAGCAGAAGAACGTAAAATGCGTATTCTCAAAGAAAATGGATACAATGCAGTCCGCTCTGCACATTATCCTTGCTCTAAGGCACTTCTGGATGCCTGTGACCGTGTGGGAATGCTGATGATGGATGAATATGTAGATGTGTGGTACATTCATAAGACTAAATATGATTATGCCGGACAGCTTGCTGATTGGTGGAAACAGGACTTAAAAGACATGGTTGACAAGGATTATAATCATCCAAGTGTGATCATGTACTCCACAGGAAATGAGGTTGCAGAGACCGCCCAGGAGAAGGGAATTGCCCTCACCGGCGATATGACAAACTATCTTCACAGTCTGGACTCCACCCGTCCTGTTACCTGCGGAATCAACATTTTCTTCAATTTCTTAAGCTCCATAGGACTTGGCGTTTACAGCGATGACAAGGCAGAAAAGAGCGCTGGAAATGCAGAGAAAAATGCCGCTCAGGCAGCTGGAAAGAATGAGAAAAAAGTAGTTAAAAGTGGTGAAAAGACAGTAAATAAAGCCACAGAAAATGGAAAAAAAGGATTAGGCAGCACCAAGCCGGAAAAGAAGAAAAAGCCAGTAGGAAGCGAGTTCTATAATACTCTTGCCTGTCTGGTTGGAGACTACTTTATGAAGTGTGGTGCCACCCTTTATCCATGCGATTTAAGGACGAAGGATGCCTACGCAAACATGGATATCGCAGGTTATAATTACGGTATTTTCCGCTACAAACATGACCTGAAAAAGTACCCGAACCGTCTGATTCTGGGAAGTGAAACCTTCTGTAAGGATGCGTATGGTTTTTGGGAAATTGCCAAAAAAAATAAAAGAATTATCGGTGATTTTGTGTGGGCAGGATGGGATTATATCGGAGAAGTCGGGGATGGTGCAGCAGAGTATTCTGACTATAAATTTGAAGATCCCGCCACGAGAATGACAGGCGGAAACGGTCGAATTGACCTGAACGGAAAGCCGCGTGCAGAGGCTGCATATACCAGAGTCGCTTTTGAAAGAGAGACAGGTCCGTTTATTGCAGTTGATCCTGTTTATCAGAAAGAAAAGCTTCGTCTTACTGGCTGGCAGCTGACAAAAGCTCTGGAAAGCTGGGCATGGGATGGCTGTAACGGAGAAACGGCGAAGGTAGAAGTTTATGCAAGGGCTGCACAGGTTGAGCTGTTTATCAATGGCAAAAGTGTTGGTAAAAAGAAAGTGAAAAAATGCCGTGCAAATTTTAATACTACTTATCAGAATGGGGAGATAACGGCGGTTTCTTACGATGAAAATGGAAGAGAAATCAACCGTTATTCATTGTGTACAGCAGGAAAAGAAACGGTTCTTCAGGTGCGTCCAGAGGAGAAAACCGTGAAGCCGGAGGGCCTTGCATTTATTCAACTGCAATACACAGATAACAAGGGAATCTGGAAACCAATGGAGAAACATAATATAAAAGTAACAGTAGAAAATGGGGTTCTGAAGGGGCTTGGAAGTCCGGCTCCTTATGTAAAAGGGAATTACACTGACCATACTGTGGCGACTTATTATGGTGAGGCGATGGCGGTTGTACAGGCAGATGGAAACGGACCGGTGAAGGTTACCGTGGCAGATGAAGAACGGTTTTATGTGGTGGAAATTCCATGTGAATGAAGTGACCGGCTATGATTTAAGGCGGAAAAGAGGTTGAAAAAATGAAGAAAAAAGTTTTTATTATAGGTGGAATCTGTTTCGCTGTTGTAGCTGGCATTCTCGGTTACAATCATGAAGCAGTTCGTGTAGTTTTTCATAATGTGTACTCTCCATCAGTGAAATTGGATGATTCTTCCAAATGGAATGGTGGAAAAGCTTATGAGAAGCTGCCATATTCTGAGGCTTCCGAAAATGATTATCTGGATCTGTATGTGCCGGACAGTGAAGAACCTATGCCGTTGATCATATTGGTACATGGGGGCGGCTTCGTATACAATGATAGCCAGTCCCGTCAGGCGCAGCTGATGTACCACTATTTCCGCGATCATGGATATGCATGTGCATCCGTTAACTATCGTCTTGCCCAGGAAGCAGCCTTTCCGGCAGGAGTGGAAGATGTGAAATCAGCGATCCGTTTTCTTCGTGCAAATGCAGAGAAATATGGATACGATCCGGAGCGTTTCGCAATCTGGGGAGAGTCAGCTGGGGGGTATTTATCAGTGATCTGTGGCGCTTCCAATGATGAGGAATTTAATAGTGTTCCATTTATCGGAGAAGATGAGAACCATCCTGTTTCCAGTGAAGTTCAGGTGATTCTGGACTATTACGGCTGTATGGAATTCGGAACTATGGAAGATGATTACAGGGAGCTGAGGATTCCAAAAATTGTCCGCTGGGCGGCCAGCCTGTGGCTTCAGGGGGCAATTAAAGATACCGGCTACGAGGATGTGGAATCTTATTGGATGCGCAAGGATGTAAAAGCTCTTACTGAGGATGAGAAAAACAACTATAGTCCATTGTATTATATTGAGAAAAATCTTACGAAGGAAAACAGCCCGGATATATTAATCTGGCATGGTGATGCGGATTTAGATGTTCCGTATCTGCAGTCTGAGAGACTGAATGCACTGCTTACAAGAATTGTTGGGACAGATAAGGTGGAATTTAAGCTTTTTCATAATTATAAGCATGCGGCAGATCAGCTGTACAGTGATGAAAATCTGGGAATCCTGAAAGAATATCTGGATGAGAAATTTGCATAAGGGAAGTCGCATACATTAATATGAGCGTGATTACCGGAAAATCGGCAGACACATAAGCTGACAGAAACGAAGAAAATATCTGGCACAGGGCAGAATTGCCCCGTCAGATATTTTTTTGCCCTCAAATAAAAAGGTTTTAACAAAATCTGTCAAAACCTTGAAAAAGCTAAATGGGTTTGATATGCTGTCTATGTATATCTTTTGATGAGTTGTAAGTCATTGTTTACAGGTAATATTCTGTGCGGGTAAATTTTGCACAGAATTGCAGCACAAGGTGATCATTGTGCACTTAGTGAGCAGTGCTATTTTATGTAGTAGGGAGAAACTATGAAAATAGAAAAAAAACTATGGATCACTCTGTTCGTATTTGGATTGTTTGCAATTGGTTTTTCAGGTTGGATATTCAGTCAGAGTACAACCAGGGAAAAATTGCTCTGGGATAATACGATTAGGTTTGAAACAAAAAAACTGACAGATGGAGAAATCAAATCAGAGAATATTGCTCTGCCCGAAGACTTCGATGATCCCAGATCAATCTTATTTAAAACCACACACACCATTGCAGAAGTGTGGCTGGACGGAGAAAAAATATACGAATACGGAAATGAAGAAGATGCTCCCAGCTTTATGAAGTCACCGGGAAGCTGCTGGCACATTGTGAATATTCCGGAAGACAGCGCTGGTAAAAGTCTTGAGGTCAGAATTATTCCAGTATATGACAACTATTATGGAAATGAAGTCAGCATTGTATACGGAACACGAGGCAATTGCGTTCTGAAAATTTTAATGGACAGCTTTAAAACCCTGTTACTCAGCTGCGGGATTCTGTTTGCAAGTATCATCTGCCTGCTGCTTTATTTGGGAGCAGTGCGAAGAAAAAGAAGAGACAAGACAGAAACGAAGATAGAGGTCTTTTTAAACCTTGGATTTTTCTCATTGCTGATTGCAGTATGGACACTGGCACAATGTGGATTCCTGCAGTTTTTGATTCCGGATGGAAGAACTTTGTATTTTGTGGATTATTTTTCATTCTTCCTTTTCCCGGTACCCTTTAATTTCCTGCTATATGATATCTGTAAAAGCAGATATCACAAAGGTGCATTGATTTTTCCCATTCTTTATCTTGCGAATATGGCAGCTGACGTTCTGCTTCAGTGTATGGGAATTATTGATATATTCCGGCTGCTTCCCGCAACCCATGTTATTATGGTTGCCAATGCAGTTTACACAGTTGCCCTCATTCTTTACGAGGCCAGAAAAGAAGGCAACGATGAAGCCAAGAAATTCCAGTATCCTATGTGTGTGCTCATAGTATTCGGAATGGCAGAAATGTTCCTTTATTATTTGAGGGAATTTCAACAGACATCCATTTTGCTTCCCATAGGAACCCTGCTGTTTATCATTATGCTGATCTGGATCCAGGTTTCCCAATATTACGATCAATATATCCAGAAACAAAAGGTGATCTATCTGCAGAAAATAGCTAACATGGATATGCTCACAGAGGCCATGAACCGAAACGCTTACGAGGACATGGTGAAATATCTGGATGAAAGTGATATTAAACTTCGTACAACAGGTGTAGTTCTGTTTGATCTGGATAATCTGAAAGTGATCAATGACAATTTTGGGCATGAAAAGGGAGACGAAGCGCTGAAGCTATGCTATCAGTGTATCAGTCAGGCATTTCAGAATGTAAAGAACTGTTTTCGGATTGGCGGCGATGAGTTTGCATATGTATATCATAGCGATGAGAAGGATATGATTCCGGAACGGCTGAAGGCGCTGGAGCTGATTTTGAAAAAAACAGCGGAAACGAACAAGCTGGAGTATCCACTCAGCATGTCAGCCGGATATGCTTATTATCAGCCTGATATAGATTTTGACTTTAAGGATATTGTAAGACGAAGTGATACCATGCTGTACCGTCAGAAGCGCAGAAAGAAGGTGGCACGGTCAGCAGGTCTGGACAATCTGCTCTCCCGTATGAGTAAGCAGTCGACAGAGGAGATCACAGATGAGGTGATCCTGCAGGAGAAAAAGTTTCAGAGCATGTCTGTGGATGAGCTTTGCAGTGTGATCGATCTTCTTAGTCCGACTACAGATAATTACCCATATGTGGTTGACTTTCGGTCGGATTTTTATTACATAGCAAATCAGGCTCTTGAACGCTTCTGTATTCCCAAAAATGGTTTTCATAATGTAATTTCGAAGCATAAGGAATTTGTATATGCACCGGATTATGAAAAACTGAAAGCGGAATTTGATGATCTTCTGGAAACAGACCGCTGCACCCATAGCATGGAATATCGTTGGCTGGATCTGAAAAAAAAGCCGATCTGGATTCATTGCAAAGGGTATCTGGTCCGTGACGATAACATGAAACCTCTTTACATGATTGGTTGTGTGAACGAAATTGGAAAGAGACAGAAGGCAGATAATGTAAGCGGACTATTGGGAGAGTCTGGTTTCCGGGAGTATATGAACCAGCTGGATACTCCTTTGGAGACAGGATATCTGCTTCGTATAGGAATCGATCATTTTAAGGAAATCAATGATAACTTCGGACAGGAGTACGGTGACTTTGTACTTAAGAAAACGGCGGAGTGTATTTCAGGCTGTACATCAGAAGGACAGAAGGTGTACAAGCTTGTGGCAGATGAATTTCTGATTCTGGATGTTGCTTCTGACGAAGCGAAGGATGCGGATAAGCTTTATGATAAAGTGAGAGAGGCAATAGACAGATTTATTGAAACCAATGAATTTAAAGTCATGTATACGGTTTCAGGAGGAATTGTACCATTTGCGGCATTAAAGGGAAATCAGTGTTCAGAAGCATTGAAGCTGACGGATTTTGCCCTGAATGAGGCGAAGAAGCTGGGAAGAAACCGTTGTTATATATTTAATGGGGAAACCTACAGAAAATTTCTTCGGAAAAGGGAGATCACCCAGGAACTGCGGGAAGCTGTAATTAATGGATTTCAGGGCTTTACAGCTTTTTACCAGCCTGTATTTGCTGAAGACAAAAAAGTGCCTTATGGAGCAGAAGCTTTAATGCGTTTTACCTCTGAAAAATTCGGAATGATTTCACCGGCGGAGTTCATTCCCATTCTGGAAGAAACAGGTCTGATTATTCCTGCTGGCCGCTGGATGATGAAAGAGGCTATGGGAAAATGCAGTGAGATCCGGAAGATACTTTCAGAGTTCCGGATGAGTATTAATATTTCCCAGGTACAGGCCTCTAAGTCTGATGTGATTCAGGATATCAGTGCAGAAATGAAAAGGACAGGGCTGCCGCTGGAAGCGGTGATCGTGGAATTGACAGAGAGCGATCTTCTGGAACAAAATATAAATGAGAAGCATTTTCTCACAGAACTGAAGCGAATGGGAATCAGTCTGGCGCTGGATGACTTTGGAACCGGCTACTCGAACTTCCATTATCTCAGCGAGCTGAAACCAGAGATCATTAAGATCGACCGTTCTTTCACTGCGAAAGCAGTTGCAGATGAGCAGGAATATTATCTTCTGAATCAGTTTTGCACCATGATTCATAATCTGGATATGAAGATTTGTATCGAAGGTATAGAAAGTGCCCAGGAATGGCTCAAAATCCGAAAGCTGTGCCCGGAATTCACACAGGGATATTTCTGGGGGAAGCCTTGTGGGTATGAAGAGTTTGTGAGAAAATTTGTACAAGAAAAATAAGAGAAATCCGGTACAAAGTGTATAAAAATGCTTTGTGCCGGATTCTTTTTTATGTGTGTATAAAATAATCTGCTACAGCACATAAAATTAAAAAAATGTAAAATACAAAAGTTTTAAAAATACATTTTAAAAACTTGAAAAAATATCAGTGATAAGCAGTTAGGAAATGAGTGAGAAAATGGAAAAAATGATAGAGATAATTTGATACTGGATGTTGATGGCAATAAATTAGATAGATTTTGCAAATTGACGTTGCGTGGGATTTAACCTATAATGAAATTAGTTTTATGAGTGAAATGGGGGAAACTATGCGCGTTGATGAGGTCATGACAGAAATTATACAACGGTGCAGATTGTATGGGGCACAGAAGATAATTCTGTATGGATCCCGGGCAAAGGGAACTGCGACAGAGCGGAGCGATATTGATATTGCAGTGTCTGGAGTCGCTTCACACGAAATTCTTGATTTGCAGGAGAATTTAGAAGAGATTCCAACATTGTACACAATTGATCTGGTTGATCTTGATACTTGTCAGAATCAGCTGTTGTTGGAGGATATAAAACAATATGGACGAGAAATTTATAAGAAGATTTGAGTCGTTTAGAAATTCACTGGACTCTCTGGCGGAGGCGAAACAGCGTGATTTGTCAGATTCTTTTGTACTTAGTGGAACCAGTGCTAAATTCAGTATTACATTTGACTTGGCGTGGAAGGTTATGAAAGATATTCTGGTACAGTATTATGCAATAACTGGATTTGTCACTGGCTCACCAAGAGAAGTTCTCAGAGAATCATTTCAGGCGAATCTGATTACTGGTGATGAGTGGATGGATATGCTGAAAGTAAGAAATCAGCTTGCACACGACTATGATGGAGTGATTGTGAAAAAACATTGCGGGACAATTGTTCATGTGTATATTGATAAATTATATGATTTCAAAAAGGCTGTTGAAAAATTGCTGAAAGAATAATACATCGACCGGGGCATGCCCGGTCGGTTGTTTTTAGGGAGTTTGGGTTATGGCTAAGGTGTATTTTGTGAGGGAAGAGATTAGTATAGAGGTTCCGGTTGGAACCAGCGTTCTGGAGGCGGAGATTCAGGCGGGGCTTGCGCCGGATGTGCCTTGCGGAGGGCAGGGAACCTGTGGAAAATGTCTGGTGAAGGTAGATGGAAAGCCTGTGCTGGCATGTCAGACGAAGGTGGAAAAGGACTGTCAGGTGGAGATTCCCGGGAAGAAAAATAGAGGTAAAATTTTGAGCGAAGGATTTTCCAGAAAGGTGAATTTCCAGCCAGAATTGCAGGTGAAAACAGTGTGGCTGGAGAAGCCGGAGACTGGGGAAAAAAAGTCAGAGTGGGAGCGGTTGGTGGAAGACGTATATGGAATCTCAGACAATAAAAGAACGTCAGATGTAGATTATGGGTGTATAAAAACAGATGTAAAACTTGCCGGAAGTCTCTATGAAAAACGAAGCTTCAATCCAGAGTGGCAAGTAGCCTATACAGATGAAGAAATCCTTGATTTAAGACCAATTGTTAGCGTCCATGAAGATTCTGTTCATGGAGTGAATAGTAGTGGTGAAAAAGGTGATGGGATTTTTACTGCGGCAATCGACCTTGGAACGACTACAATTGTGGGGTATCTTTTGGATGGTAGAACTGGGGAAAACTTGGCAGTAGAAAGTAGAATGAATCCTCAGATGCAGTATGGCGGAGACGTAATTCAAAGAGCCAATTATGCGCTGGAACATGGCACAGAAACGCTGAGCAAGTGCGTGCAGAAGACAATAAATAAAATACTGGAAAGTCTTATTGTAAAAACTCAAAAAGCCCCCAAAATAGCAAGTGGAAGGAAAAAAGTGAATGATCAAACTGTCAATGGCAAGACGAAAAGCGCTGAATGGATGCCTGGAGTGGAAGATATCTATCAGGTAAGTCTTGTTGGAAACACCTGTATGCACCACCTGTTTCTTGGAATTTCCCCGGCTTCTTTGGTACATGCGCCATATACGCCTGCAATCAGTCAGTCCCTTACTTTGCGCGCAGCCGATTATGGTATTCACATCCACCCAAAAGGCCAGTTGCTCCTTCTTCCGAATATCGCCGGATACATAGGCGCAGACACCAGTGGCTGTCTTCTGGCTCTTCGACAGGATTTGAAGGATGAAATAACTTTAATGCTGGATATCGGAACTAACACAGAGATGATCCTTGGAAATAAATATGGCCTGGCAGCCTGCTCCGCGGCATCTGGCCCAGCCTTTGAAGGGGCGAAGATCCAGTGCGGAATGCGGGGGCTTCCGGGAGCTATTGATCATGTAAAATATGAAGATGGAAAATGGCAGTATACCACAATTGGCGGTGAGAAGCCTGTAGGCCTATGCGGTTCCGGGCTGATTGATCTGGTGGCAGAGCTTCTGCGTGCAGGTCTGTTAGAGGAAAATGGAATTCTTCACAGTGGGCAGGAAAGATCAGACACGTTTATGCTTGTGCCACCACAAGAAACTGTTTTTGCCCAATGTGAGCAGAATATGTCAGAGGATGCGCAAAGTGAGAAAACGGAGTGCCTACAGAGAAACGAAAAAAATGGGAGTGGGCAGTCGCGTTTTGAGAATGATTGCGGAGTCTATCTTACCCAGAAAGACATTGGCGAGGTTCAACTTGCCAAAGCAGCCATTGCCGCTGGAATCCAGCTTTTATTAAAGAAAAGAAGCATAGAAGAATCCCAGATCCAGACCGTGTATCTGGCAGGTGGATTCGGCAATTATATGAGTGCAGAAAACGCAGCCCGGATTGGGCTGATCCCGGAAAGCTTTGTGAAGAAAGTACAATGTGTGGGAAATATCGCCGGGGAAGGTGCTAAGATTGCATTGCTAAATAAGAATGAGCGTCATGAGATTGAAAGAGCGGTACAGAGCATTGAATTTCTGGAACTGGCGGCTTGCCCGGAATTTCAGGATTGTTTCGTAGATGAGCTGGGATTTGAAAGGTAAAGAGATTTCCGTGTTTATTACGGGAAATTTTGTGCTGATTTTATAAAAATAGAAGACAGAGAATTATAAGATGCTTTTGCATATTGTTATCTGTGGATAATAATGATTTAAAAAGGATTAGAGACATGAATTTTAAAGACTTAAAACAACTATGCCTGTCCCACGGTTTCACCAACGTGGTACCCCTGGCCTGCGATACCATTGAACTAAAGCCAGAAGTACGCCAGATGTGCGCCTCCGATTCCTGTCACAAATACAACAAATGCTGGAGTTGTCCGCCCGGCTGCGGAACCCTGGAGGAATGCGAACAAAGAGTAAGAAAGTATAAACTTGGAATTCTGGTACAGACAGTGGGAGAGCTGGAGGATTCCCTGGACGGGGAAGGCATGATGCGCACAGAAGCTATGCACAAAGCCTCCTTTTACAGCCTGGAAAAAGATCTGCGGAAATTTTACCCGAATATGCTTCCCATAGGCGCAGGCTGCTGCATAAAATGCAAAACCTGTACCTGTCCGGACGCTCCCTGCCGCTTTCCGGACCAGGCCTTTTCCTCAATGGAAGCCTATGGAATGCTGGTCATGCAGGTTTGTCAGGCAAACCACCTTGACTATTATTATGGTCCTAGAAAGATTGCGTATACCAGCTGTTATTTATTAAAGTGAAACTGAGAAGATGAAATGCAGGTGGTTAGATATTTCGCAAAGAAAAGTTGTATATGTGTCAAGTGAAGGAGTGTAAGCACAAAGAAATGAAAGTTTATATAGTATTTTACGATGCTTTGCTCTGAAATCCTGCATATGCATTAAGCTGTGAAATTATTCACAGTAAGATAGTATAATTGAATGAGAAAATAACAGAAGAGGAATTTCCCCCAATTGATATAAAATGAATTTGTAAAAAGCAAGTCCTTTTAGCGGAGGACTTGCAGCGGAGAGAACGAAACTGTTACAGCTTGCGGAGAAGATTGTGACAGAAAATTACAAGTTACTGGTCACGGAGTGAACAGTAGCAATTACAATTTCATATTGGAGGGAAAATGCCATGATTATTATTGGTGAGAAGCTGAACGGATCCATTCCGTCAGTTGCAAAAGCCATTGCTGAGAAGGATGCGGACCTGATCAGAGAAAGAGCCAGAATGCAGGCAGAAGCGGGAGCCACATTTCTGGACGTATGTGCCTCAGTAGAAGAGGCTGTAGAAGTAGAAACCTTGAAATGGATGATCGACCTTGTACAGGAAGTGACAGATACACCAATCTGTGTGGACAGTCCAAGTGCCAGATCCTGCGTTGCAGCCATTCCATTTTGTAAAAGACCGGGACTTATTAACTCTGTTTCCCTTGAAGGAGACAAAATTGACACGATTTTTCCAGTGATCGCAGACACAGACTGGGAGTGCGTAGCCCTTCTCTGCGATAACGATGGAATTCCGGATTCCGTAGAGCGTCGTATGAAAATTTTCTTTGGAATTATGGAAAAAGCGAAACAGTACGGCATTGCACCAAGCCGTTTACATATTGACCCACTGGTTGTAACCCTGGGAACAGACCAGACTGCGCTGACTGTATTTGCAGACTGCTGCAGAAGAATCAAATACGAATATCCGGAGATCCACATTACAAGCGGACTTTCTAATATTTCCTTCGGACTTCCGGTGAGAAAAAATATTAACCAGGCATTTATGGTTCTTGCTATGAATGCTGGTATGGACAGTGCCATCGTAGATCCGACCAACAAAAACATGATTGGTATGATCTATGCAACAAACGCACTTCTGGAGCGTGATGAATACTGCCTGCAGTATATTGATAAATTCGGAAACAAAGCATCCGAGGAAGCCGCTCAGCCGGCTCCTGCATCTCCGCTTGATGAGAAAATGCAGAAGGTTTTCAAATTAACCCAGGATGGAAAAAATAAAGAAATCGGACAGGCTGTCCAGGAGGCACTTGATGCAGGATGTGATCCAACTGCAATCCTCAACGACGCCATGATCGGCGCCATGGCAGTTGTTGGCGATAACTTTAAGAAAGAGATTATTTTTGTACCACAGATGCTGGCTGCAGCCAGAGCCATGAAGGCTGGTGTGGAAGTACTGAAGCCATATCTTGCAACCGGAGAGGCCGGAAGCGCAGGAACCATCATTCTTGGAACGGTTGCCGGAGATCTTCATGACATTGGTAAAAACCTGGTTGGAATGATGTTCGAAAGTGCAGGCTTTGAAGTAATTGACCTTGGTGTTGATGTGCCGATCCAGACTTTTATTGATGAGGTAAATAAGCACAAAGAAGCAAGCATTGTAGCACTTTCCGCTCTTCTTACCACTACAATGCCGTCACTTCGTGACACAGTAGCAGCACTTCTGGAACAGCCATTCAGAAGCAGGATTAAGATCATGGTTGGCGGTGCGCCGATCAGCCAGGAGTTTGCAGATGAGATCGGAGCAGACGCATACACAGAGGATGCAGCTTCTGCAGCAGAGTGTGCAAAAAAATATGCGGAATCCGGATTCTGTGCAAAGGCAGCAGCCGGGGAATTTGACCAGGTTTCAGTAAAGGGCGAGGAAAGCGTAACTGCAGGTGCGGAAGACAAAGAGAAAAATATTGCGATGACTGATGCGCAGACAAAGTCAGAGCCGGATGCAGAAGAAACTCCGGAAGATGATTCCTACGAAACATCCGAAACCAATGGTACCTGGGTACGCAGACCGCTTCATGAGGCACCTCATTTTGTAAAGGATAAAGTGGATCTGAGCAAAATTCAGCTTCCGAAACCTGGTGAAGGCTACAAAGTAAATATGGAAGCTGCCAAAGAGAAATTCCGCAACTACTGGGCGCATAAGAACACGGGAAGACCGCTTATGTGCGTAATCGCAAGAAGACCTGAGGTGGAGCAGTACTCCGACGGAACACCTGTAGAGGGCGGTTATCTGGATCAGATCTGTCAGGGAAAATACTATAATATGCCGGAAGAACTGAAGTGGAAAGATATGGAGGACAAATACCAGAACCCTCAGAGAATTGTTGACCGCTATCGTTACTTCTGCCAGACACATGCATTCCTTGGAGAGAGCTTTCCGAATCTGAATATTGATTTTGGACCAGGCTCACTTGCTTCTTATCTTGGTTCTGAAATTGGGTTTAAAGAAGATACAGTATGGTTTAACAAATGTCTGGACGGCTGGGACGGTGTGCCGAAGCTGACCTTTGATCCGGAGAATAAATGGTTTAAGAAACATCTTCAGCTTGCAAAGGATTGTCAGGCACTTGCCGGAGATGACTTCTATGTGGATATGCCGGATCTTATGGAAAACATTGATGTTCTTGCCTCTCTTCGCGGAGCGCAGGATATTCTGTTTGATCTTCTGGATGAGCCGGAAATGATCGGGGAAAGAATCCAGGAGGTAACGGACATTTATTATGAATATTATGACCGTTTTTATGATGTTATCAAAGATGAAGAAGGCGGAAATGCATACACCGTATTCCAGATCTGGGGACCAGGCAGAACAGTGAAGCTTCAGTGCGATTTCTCAGCAATGATGTCACCGGAAGATTTCCGTAAATATATCCAGCCGTCCTTACGCAGTCAGTCTGAAAATGTGGATCATGTACTTTATCATCTGGATGGTCCGGCTGCAATTAAGCACATGGATGCGCTTATGGAAATTGAGGGAATTGATGCTCTTCAGTGGACCAGCGGTGATGCCGGTCCGGACGGAACCCTTCCGGATTGGGATGTGATCTATGATAAAGCAATTGCAGCAGGCAAATCCATCTGGGTAAAGGTATATTCCGGTGAGTTTGAAGACTGGATCCGCAACGTAGACCGAATTGTAAATAAATACGGCTCCCACAGCCTTTTCCTTCTTTTCCCGGAAATGTCCATGGAGCAGGCTGCATATCTTCTTGATTATGCAGACCGCAACTGGAGCGATGTGAAGGGAACTTTTGTAGAGTCTCTGGGACGCTGAAACATATGCAGTCTTATTGATGGAAGTAACCCATATTCAAATTAAGTTTGTTTTGTTAACTCCATAATAAAAACCAAAAAGCGCCGGCAGGTAAATCTGTCGGCGCTTTGCGTTGTCTGTATGAGATATACAACGTGCAATAATTCATATAAAACTAATAGGAATAATTATAATATTTGTGTAATTAGTACAAAAAACAATAAGAAAGTATAAAGTAACAGGAAGAAAATAGAAGAAAAAGTTTTTTTAAAAGATATAATTGAAATTAATACGCGGGGGAAACACAAAAATTGAATGGGGAAAAGAGGTATTTCAAACTATGAAACAGAAAGCTATGGATGTAAAACTTGTTGTAAGACCATTGATCGGTTGTCTGACACATACTCATTTCTGGGAGGGACCGTGCCGTGCCGGACGAAAAGAAGACATGACTGTAGAGGCAGAGACAAAGGTTGCTGATGAAACCTTCAAAAGCTCTGTAGAGGCCCTGAAGGACGTGATCAGCGAGGTTGAATTTAAAGAGGCATTGGATGTAAGATATAATGAATCCTTTGTTGTAGAAAAAGAAATGTTCGACAAGATCGGTGAAGATGTAGATGAAATTGACTGCTTCCTTTGCATGGGATGGAGAATTCCGAAGCTGGAACGCTACAGAAAACCGGTCATTATCTGGCAGAATGGAAATGAGGGCATTGATTTTGCAGCATATTGCCGCTCAATTGGTGTGGAAGCATACGTGGCAATGGATCTTCAGGATGTAAATGAAATCGCACATATTCTCTGGGTAAGAAAAGCAGTTCGCAATACAAGAGCACTTGTGCTGACCGCAGGTTCCCAGCCTACATTTGGAATTCAGAGCCTTATCCGTGATCCGGAGGTTCTTCGTCAGCGTTATGGATTTGAAGTGATCAAGCTTCCATTCACATCTATTTTCAAATATATGGATGAGATTACGGATGAAGAGGCAAAGCCAATTGCGGATAAGCTGATTGCTGGTTCTACAGATACTCAGGTAAATACCGACTGGTTTATCAATGACATTAAATATTATCTTGCAGCAAAGAAAATGATGGATATTTATGACTGCAATGCATTTTCCACAGCCTGTCATGAGCTTTGTACGACGGAAATTCCACAGAACCGTAAATTTACACCATGCATGTGTCATTCAATTATGAAGGATGAGGGAATTCCAAGCGGATGCGAGGAAGACTTGAATGCACTTATGGCAATGCTGATCATGCAATACGCTGCAAACCGTCCGGCCTTTATGGGAAATCCAAATCATGAGACAGATGAGCTGCTCAGGATCCATCATGCAGTTCCGGCACTTTGTATGAACGGATACGGAACAAAACCGCTGGAATACAAGCTGTGGGCATTTACCGGACAGGGCTTCGGCGGTAAGCTTCAGGTTGATTTTACACAGAACGAAGACGATTATATTACACTTGGTCGTTTCAATCCGGCAGGTGATACCATGTGCATTAAGAAAGGAAAAGTAATCCGTTCGGAATATGCCGAGACCTATTGCAGCCCGTATTACTATATCCAGATGGATGATGCAAGGGAGTTTATGCACAATCTGGCTGGCTTTGGACATCATCAGGTTCTGATTTTTGGTGATTATACCAGGTTGATCAAAAAAATTGCAAAGGTTATGGATTTCAATATCCTGGAAGGATGAGTTAGATGATCTATCTGAACAATGCGGCCACTTCCTGGCCCAAGCCTTCCTCTGTATGTGAAGCTGTACAGGCGTGTCTTATGGACACGCCTGCTTCGCAATTCCGGGGAGGAAGCGCAATTTTGAAAAAAGATACAGAAGAAAGGTGCAGGGAAAAGCTTGGAAAGCTGCTGGGCATCCATGCTCATGACCGGATCTTTTTTACCTCAGGTGCTACGGAAAGCCTGAACACAGTGCTGTGTGGACTGGATTACGGAGAAGAGGGGTGTGGAATCCTGGCAACCCAGACAGAACACAATAGTGTATTGCGCCCGCTTATGAATCAGTCGGTATTAAAGAAGCATCCGGTAACAATCATTTCCTGCCTGGAAAATGGAGCAGTTACCCGGAAGGCACTGGAAAAAGGTTTGGAAGAAGCTCTGGAAAACACAGGGAAAAATCCGTCAGCTCTTATTGTAAACCACTGTTCCAATGTGACCGGATATGTGCAGGATATGAAGCTGATTGGAAATTTTGTAAGAGAAAATAATCTGCTTCTGCTTGTTGATGTATCGCAAAGTGCAGGCTGTATTCCGGTGGATGCAGACAGCTGGAGGGCAGATGGGGTTATTTTTACAGGGCATAAAAGTCTTTTGGGAATACAAGGCACCGGGGGCTTTTTCATAAGAAAGGGGCTGGAACTGAAGCCATTGAAGTATGGCGGCACAGGGCGGAACAGTCAACAGCTTACTTATGAAGAAGGTGATTATGAGTATGAGGTCGGCACTCAGAATCTGCCGGGAATCAGGGCACTTCTTGCCGGTGTGGAATTCGTGCTGGAAATCGGCGTAGACAGGATACAGGAAAAAGAAGAAAGGATGATGAAGCTTTTGTATGAAGGGCTTGGAAAAATTCCGGGGGTACAGATATATGGCAGTTTTGCGGAATGTAAGGGACCTGTTATGAGCCTGAATTTTCAGGGGCTGAAGGCTTCCGATGCGGCATATATCCTGGAAAACGGTTATGAAATTACAGTGCGCGCCGGACTTCATTGTTCCCCCCTGATTCATGAGGCAATGGGAACAAAAAATAGTGGAACTGTGAGAGTGAGCGTTTCCTGGTTTACGAAAGAAGAGGAAATCCTTGCATTTCTGGAGGCAGCAGGCCAGATTGCAGTATCATTGAGAGGAGCCGATTAAATGAAAATTCTTGGAAAACAGCCGTCAAGAGAAAAGTGTGCAGAATCAGGCTGGTTCGCAACGGATTACCTTCTGGATGCGCCTATAGACAGAGCTTTTATATTAAGTCTGAGACCTCTGGGAAGTTTTGTGTATCTGGATATGCTGAAAGAGCCTTTTTTCAAAATAGAAAATGATTATTATATGATAAAGGGAGTGCAGGGAAAAGATTATTTCAGAATTGCAGTTCATGGGAAGCATGAGGATGAGCTGCAAAAGTTAGAAGAATTTTTGGATTCCGGTCCCCAAAAAGAATAAGTTACTGCTCGCTCCGTGTTACTGGTCACGGAGTGAACAATAACATAATCTTTAAGGCTGATTGCATGCAGAACCCAAGTCTGCTATACTGTGCTCATGAGATTATTACAGGGGGCAGAGTATGAGACTGGAACGAGACAGCATTCCTCTTGATAAAGAATTTCCTTTTCAGATATCAGAAGTGGAGCTTAACCCTTCCAACAGTCATCCGGGAACCTGGCACTGGCACAGCTATTTTGAGATCACCTGGGTTCTGGAAGGAAAGGGAAACTATTTCGTCAATGGACAGGAATATACCATGGAAGAGAATGATATTATCATTTTCAATAATGTAGAGCCGCATGGCTGGAAGCTTCTGGGAGGCAGAATGAAGCTTTTGGTTATGATCTTTTCGCCGGAGTTTGTAGCAGAGAAGATCAGTACTTTTGATACGGAATATCTGCGGCCCTTTGTTGAGCGTGGAACTAATTTTAAGAACAGAGTGGGCCATGAAGAACCGGTGAATACGGAGATCCGTACCAGCATACAGGAGATTTACCAGGAATGGCAGGAGCGCAAGGAGGGCTATCCGCTTATGATTAAGGCGAATGTTCTGCGGATTCTGACCATGCTGATCCGGGCTTATCAGGATGAGACCAAGTCCGGTGAAATGCTTCGGGAAAAGAAAAATGCCATGAAACGTCTGGAGCAGGCTTTTACTTACATAAACGCTCATTATTGTGAGAAGATTACACTGGAGGAGGTTGCAGCGTCTGTTTATATGAGCTCCAACTATTTCTCCTCCTATTTCCGTAAGTTCACCAACATCAGCTTCAGTGATTATGTGACACGTCTGCGTGTGAACCGGGCCCGGGAGCTGCTTCGGGAGGATGGGGCAAATGTGACTGAGATTGCCCTGGCATGTGGGTTCAATAATATTTCCAATTTTTACAGATTATATAAGAAGCATATGGGAAAAACTCCCGGATATGAGAAGAGTAAAAATAATTAAAATTCAGGAGCAGATAAGACATAGACCTTTTTCAGGCTGGCATGTTAGGATAAAAGCAGGAAGCTTTGTCCTGATGTGCCAGCTTTTTATGTAATGGAAAATTTCGTTGGAATTTATTATCACGCAAGAGGCTCTTTCAGACAGACAACGTAAAAAAAAGGGGATTGAAAAACGGAGGGAATGGAAAATGATAAAAACAGACAGGTATGTACAGACGGAAGCGGCAGGAATGTTATACCGGCTGATTCCGGTTACAGAGGAAATTATCCGCTGTGTAATTGGAAAAGAGGAGATTAAGGGAAACGACTCTCTTATTATTGAAAAAAAGGAATATCCGGCAGTTGAGTTTGCAGCAGAGGAAAACGAAGAAAAGCTGGAACTAAAGACTGGAAAAGTTCTGGCCTCTCTGGAACTTTCATCTGGAAAAATAGAGTGGAAGCACGCGGACGGAACCAGGTGGTGCATACAGGATAAGGCAGATTTAACAAAAATTGATGTAGTGCGGTATACAACTGGAGGTGAGAAGCCGGTTATCAACCGTGTAAAAACAGTTGACGGTGAGCGTAACTTTATTCAGAATCTGAAGCCGGAGAAGGTGCGCGACGGTTATCGTGCAAGGGTATTTTTCGACTGGAAAGAGGAGGAAGAGATTCACGGTCTTGGCCAGGCGGAGGAAGGAATTTACAATTATCGCGGACACAATCAGTATCTTTACCAGCACAATATGAGGATTCCAATGCCTCTGTTTGTTTCTACAGAAGGATATGGAGTGCTGTTTGACTGCTGTTCTTTGATGACTTTTAATGATGAGGGAAGGGAGTCTTACCTGTTTTTGGATACAGTGGATCAGATCGATTATTATTTCATGGGCGGCAATACCATGGATGGAATTATCCATGCTTATCGCTATTTGACAGGCAAGGCGCAGATGCTGCCGAAGTGGGCTTATGGTTATATCCAGTCCAAGGAGCAATATTATACTTCCAAAGAATTAGAGGAAATTGTACGCCATTACAGAGAAATCGGGGTTCCGCTGGATTGTGTGGTTCAGGACTGGAATACCTGGGATCCGGGCAACTGGGGGGAGAAGATTCTGGATCAGTCCCGTTATGGGGATAACAAGGAGTGCATGGAGCGGATTCATGAGATGCATGCCCACAGCATGGTCTCTGTATGGCCGAATATGAATGCCGGAGGAAAAAATCATCAGGAATTTTTTGATGCCGGATATCTTCTGTATGATTATGCAACCTATGATGCTTTTAATGAAAAAGCAAGAGAAATGTACTGGAAACAGGCGAAGGAGGGGCTGTTTGACCAGGGCTTTGATTCCTGGTGGTGTGACTCCACAGAGCCGTTTTCCGGTCCGGACTGGGGCGGTGCGGTGAAAAGAGAGCCCTGGGAGCGTTTCCAGCTGGTTGGAGGCGAGCACAAGAAATACCTGGATCCTGCTGTGGCCAACGCTTTTGCCCTGGAGCATGCAAAGGGAATTTATGAGAACCAGAGAAAGGCTCGGGAGGATATGCGTGTACTGAATTTGACACGTTCCGGTTATGCATCTGGTCAGAAGTATGCAGCTATGCTGTGGTCTGGAGATACCTGCGCGGACTGGAAGAATCTGAAGATCCAGATCGTAGAAGGTTTGAATATGGGACTGAGCGGTTATCCCTATTGGACCTTGGATATCGGAGCCTTTTTCACAGTTGCAGATAAGTGGCAGAACCGTGGATGCGGATGCAACACGGATCCGGAGCCCAAGTGGTTCTGGCAAGGAAAATATAATGAGGGTGTGAAAGATAAGGGATATTGTGAGCTTTATACACGCTGGCTTCAGATGGGAACATTTCTTCCTATGTTCCGGTCCCATGGTACAGATACGCCGAGAGAAATCTGGAATTTCGGGGAAAAGGGCACTATGTTCTATGATGCTATCGAGAAATTTATCAAGCTGAGATATCATTTTATGCCTTATATTTATTCGCTGGCAGGGGCAGTACATTTTGAGGATTATACCATTATGCGAAGCCTGTTGTTTGATTTCCCGGAGGACAGAGAGGCGCGAAAGGTGGAGAATGAGTTTATGTTTGGACCATCCCTGCTGATCTGTGCAGTTACGGAGCCTATGTATTATGGTCCGGAAAGTACCGTGCTTAACAGGGAAAAGACATGGGAGTGTTATCTGCCGGCTGGTACGATCTGGTACGATTACTGGACAAATGAGAAATATGAGGGCGGCCAGTATGTGAAGGTGGAGACACCTATTGACCGGATCCCGATTTTCGTGAAGGCGGGTGCGATCATTCCGGTGGCTGATGGGCTGGTTTATGCAGAGCAGGAGCCAGAGAAGCCGGTACAGATTATCGTTTATCCTGGGGCAGACGGAGAGTTTGTGCTGTATGAGGATGAAGGAAATAACTATAACTTTGAGAATGGGGCGTATGCGACGACCAGATTCCAGTGGAAGGATGCGGCAGGACAGCTGGTGAATGGGCGTAGAGAGGGCAGCTTCCCGGGAATGAGGGAAGCGGTTTATGAGACGGTGATTATAAAGTAGGATACTGCGGTGCGGGAAGCGAAAGTGGAAAGAAGGAAAGATATATGGTTGTAGAGAGAAATAGGGCTGTATTTACTGAGGCTCCGACGGCTGTGCCAGATGGAAATGTGGATGTTTCAGGGGGCGGACGATGGAAAATCTGGCAGAATGCGGGGACGAAGATTGACGCGCCGATTTTGGGAAATGGAGATTTGCTGGCGGCAGTGGCCGGGGATGGGAGGTATCCACAGTTCTGGTTTACGACCAATGACTTCTGGCAAATGGAAAGTGCGGCGAACTGGGAATTCTTTCATGATAACAGTTCTGCCAAATGTGATCCGGCGGTAAGCGGCGGAAGCCCCAGACCGGTAGGGCGTATGGTGTTTGATATTCCTGCTATGGAGGGTGCCAGGTGGTATACGGAGCAGAAGTTTGCCACGGGAGAAACTATAACAATATTGACAAATTCCGCCGGAGAGAAATGTTCTCTGAAAAGCTGGGTGGCTGCAGATGAGAACATTCTTGTGGTAGAGTTTGAGAGTGAGACAGATCTGGATGTGGAATTTGATTTTTATTTTCCAGACGAAACGGGAAAAGGCTGCGAAAAAGCTGTGGATGTCTGGGGAAGCGGTGAGTTGGAGAATATCCAGAACGGAATGTTCGCTGGACTGGTGACGGGACGTCCGCTGCAGGTAAAGAAAACCGGCGGTGGGATTGTAAGTGGATACCGGCAGTTTTCAGATCATGTGGATATTCCAACTAAGGTTGGTTTTGCTGGGGGCTTTCTGAAGGAAACGAAAGTAATTGGCGGCGTTGAAAGTTTGGGTTCTTTAAAGAAAGAATCTATTATATCCACTGAGGAAAGTGGGAATAAATCAAATAAAGCGGTATTTACAGAACCTTCGGCGGGAAACGGTATTTTAAAGAATGTTGAGGCAGTTAAAGCATTTGGAAATACAGGGAAGCTAAGTGACAGAAGCACTCATAAAAAAATAAAAGCCGGTAAGCGGGCAACATTCGTTCTGCCAGTGCGCTCCTGGGCGAAGTGCAGCAGGCCTTATGAGTATGCCTTTTCCAGGGCAAGGTGGATAACGGAAAAAGATGTGGAAACTCTTCATGAACGGCACCGGGCATGGTGGAAAAAGTTTTGGAGTGTTTCCGAAATTTCCCTGGATGATCCGGTGATCGAGCAGAGATATTATCTGTCGAAGTATATGCTGGCAAGTGTAGCACGGGATCCGGAATATCCGCCCAATATTCTGGGAATCAGTACTTTTGACCGTCCGGCATGGAATGGAAATTATAAGATTAATTATAACCATCAGTCTCCCTATCTGAATCTGATGGTCTCCGGACATTTCCAGCAGTCTGATCCTCACGATGCGCCTTATCTGAAACTGATGGAAATTTCAGATGAGATGTGTAAGCGGCTGCTTCACCATGAGGGACTTTATTATCCGCTGGGACTGGGACCTCACGGCCTGGTAAGTGAGGCCCTGCTTTTGCATATGAAATCTCCTGCCATTCACGGTGCTTTGAATATGATCTATCGTTATGGAATCACGGAGGATGAGGCGTATGCACAGAAGGTTTATCCCTATCTTCGCGGTGTGGCAGATTTCTGGGAAAAGGATCTGGTGTACAGAGATGGCGTTTACCATGTGGTTGGAGATGGTATGCACGAGCGCACGGATGGGAATATCCGTGACAATGGCGTTCCGGAAAATCCGGTGAATACATTAGGTTATCTGAAAACCTTCTTTACCTGGATGCCGAGAATCAGTGAGGCACTTGATCTGGATGAGAAAAAGAGGGAAAAATGGCTGGAAATCGCAGAGAACCTGGCACCTTATCCAAAGGGGACAATTCGGGAGATTCAGGAGAATCCCACTCTTTGGAAAGAGGTGGATGTGAAGCTGGAGGATCTGCTTCCGGAAGAAATGCTGGACAAAGAGATTTATTATGATGAAGGTATCGGTGGCAAATGGTCTTTCCATTTTCCGGGAAATGTGATGCAGATTTACCCGGGTAATGCAATTGGGCTTGGAAGTGAACCGGAAGAGCTGGAAGTGGCGCGAAATACGGTGCAGATTCATGCGCTGGTGGAGAATGCGCTGGGGGAGCTGGAATACAGGAAGGCACTTGAAGAAGCAGAATTTGCAGATAAAGATAATGCAAATAACTTGCTGTTCAATAGCAATGGTGAATTAGAAAATGGCGAAGCTTACAGCAATGGAATGGAATCTGGTGGAGTAAAAAATCCTCATTTCTACAAGGCTGGTGCTTTTAATGCCTCTAACCTAAGCTGTCTGTTTTTCACTGCCGCAGTACGTGTAGGCTACGATCCGGAAATCATCTGGAAAGAAATGCGCGACATGATTCTTAACAGGGGAATCCCAAATGGATTCCTGAAAGAAAATCCTCACGGAATCGAGCAGCTGAACACCATCCCAGATGCCATCCAAGAGATGATGCTGCAAAGCTGCGAGGGTGTGATCCGTATTTTCCCGGTATGGCCGAGCGCAGAGCATCCCAATGCCTCTTTCCGGAATTTCCGTGCCTGGGGTGGCTTTGAAGTGAGCGCTGTTTTGAAAGACGGTGAGGTAGAGCGAGTTACCATACTCAGTCACAAAGGTCACCCATGCAGAGTGAAAAACCCATGGCCAGGAAAATCTGTGAAGGTTTCCTATGAATACGGAAGACCGAATGAAGTGCACTTTGGAGAGTACTTAAATATAGAGCTGTATAAAGAAGAGCATGCAGAATTATTCCGGATCTAGAGCCTGTTTGAAAAATCATTCCCGCAATCTGTACGCCCCGCTTTGCGGTATATTTCACCCGAATTTGGTTGCTGTAGCCCGCTACGGCGCCCTCATCCGGGCGAAATCTCCCACAAATTGTGATGCACATCTTGCAGAAAGCCTTTTTCAAACACGCTCTAGAGCGTGTCAGAAGGCCGGCAGGGAACAATCCCTGCCGGTCTTCAAAGCTTTACCCCCGGAATTCCAACGGGCTTTTACCTGTATGTTTCTTAAAAATCCTGCTGAAATACCCCTGATCATGATAGCCGCACATTTCCCCGATCTGTTTCACGGACAGACCAGGCTCATGGACCAGAAGGCGCTGGGCGTGGCTCATGCGCAGGGTGATCAGATATTTGGACGGGGTACAACCGTAGACCTGGCAGAAAATTTTGGTCAGGTAGCTGGGACTGTAGTTCATGTTATCTGCGATCAGGTTCAGATTAATGTCCTCGCTGTAGTTTTTTACAATGAAATCTTTCAGTAATGTGGCAATCTGGGCTGGTGTCATGGCAGCAGTCCGGGCATTAAACACCTCTTCGTAATCATTTCCGGCAATCTGAAATTCCTGTTTGATCTTGGAGAGAGCTTCTTTAAGCTCCTCTGAATCAACTGGCTTCAGTAGATAATCAGAAACCTTTAAAGTGATGGCCTTTTTTGCATATTCGAAATCTGAAAATCCACTGGTGATAATAAATTTAGTAAATGGAAACTGCTCCCTTACTTTTGTGAGCAGGGTGATTCCATCCATCACAGGCATACGGATATCCGTAATTACAAGATCAGGGCTGAGCTTTTCTACCAGAGCCAGAGCCTGATCGCCTGTTTGTGCAGTTCCTGCCACCAGAAAATCCGGATCCGCTTTCTGGATTTTCTGGACAAGATTTGTGAGCAGAAGTTCTTCATCCTCCGCAACGATGACAGTGTACGTCATACTGTTTTGATTCCTCCTTGCTTATTCACTTATGCAGTCAGTTTCATCTGCTGATTTAGCTGTCTTGGAAAAATACCGTCCAATAGACACGATTCCGTGCCCATCAGCGGTATTTCCATATCTGAAAATAATGTCTCCTTTACAGAATATTTTCCATCTGAGATACACATTTATAGTTCCCAGCCCATTTATTTTTAGTTCCGGAAGTCCCGGATTCTGAATGGCTTTCATAATGTTGGCAGTGATCCTCTCTTTGGCTTCCTCTGTAAAGCCAGGACCGGAATCCGTTACTTCAATCTGCCAGCTTCCTTCCGTGACCATGCTGGTGATCGAAATGTTCCATGGCGGTGCACAGTTCGAACCATAGCGAATGGCATTTTCCACAATAGGCTGGATGATCAGCTTGGGGACTGGTTGGGAAAGAAGGCTTTCATCTACATGGATGCTGTAATTCAGGCTGGACTGATAACGGACCTTCATACAATACAGATATTTCTGTACATAATCCAGTTCATCCTTTAAAGTGACCGTTGTCTCTGTGGTATTGGTAATATAACGCATGATCCGGGAAAGATTCCGGCACATTTTTACCACGGTCTCAGAATCTCCGTTCTCTGCCAGAACTATAATGCTGGACAAGGTATTGTAGTAAAAATGAGGATTGATCTGTGTCTGCAAAGCCATGCTTCTGGCTTTCATTTCCTGCTCCTTAGCCTGATTCAGCTGCTCCATGGAATCTTTCAGATTATCGCTCATCAGCTGAAAGGCCTGGTAGAGCTCTTCCAGTTCATTAACGGAAACCGGATATGCAGTCACCTTTTCCTGTCCAAGTGTATCAAGCTCCATGCGCTGAATAATATGCTTCAGATGCTTTACCGGTTTTACGACTGAACGGGAAAGCCGGTAGGAAATAAAGATGGAGATTGTCAGAAACAGCGCAACAATTGCCGCAAGAATACGAAGCAGATTGTAAACCGGAGCCAGAACTACAGATTCCGGCTGAATTGTAAGATAGGTATAGCCGGTATAAGAGGATACGGCCTCTGCTGCATACTCTGTTTTTCCTGTAAGAGGACTGATAAAAGTGAGGGCTGAATCATCTCCCTTGGTAAGTTCATAGTAGGGCTGAAGTGCTGCTTTGTATTCCTGGGAAATATCGTAGGGATAGATCAGATCGCCATTGCTGTCAAAAACATAGATGCTGGCAGCATCTTCATGGTTCTTTTTTTTATAAGTGATGATACTTTTAAAAACAGATTTGCACTGCTTGGCTGTTTCAATCACACCCACGCCACGTTTATATTGATTATTAAAGGATCGGTACAGGGAAATAAACCACTGGTCATAGGTGGCTGTTTTTGTATATTCTCTGGTACAGTAGGGTGGAGTAAGGACTTTTTTTCCCTCCAGTTCACGGGCGACCTCAATCCACTCATCCTTTGAGCCATCCGTCTTTTTGACTATAGTTGAGATGCCGGCTTCCAGAACATATCCGGAAAAATCATAGAGATTTACCTGATCTGCCTTCAGCTCGGTTCCGGAAAGGGAAATAAACAAATCAGACATGGCAGAAAGCATGTTGCTGGAAATATTTAAGTTGAAGGAATTGTCCAGAATGGTTTTTGACTGATTGCTGTAGTTAATGTTTACAGATACTGCATCCAGATTGCGGATCGCGGAATCTACCTGAGTCTGAAAGCTGGAATTGAGAGTGTTCATGGCACTGATCTGACTTTGCTTGAGCTGTCTGGAAACAAAAGCATAGAAAAAAACAGCAAAAGAAAAAAGAATCAGGCAGGCCAGACTGATATAGGCAAAAAAAAGCTTGGATTGTAAACTGCGTGATTTCATCTGGCGATACCTCCTGTAATTGTTTTGCCCGCGCTGCTGACTATATTATGAAAGCAGATGCAGAAATCCATGTGTGAAACATTAAAAATCAGTATATCATATTTGTTTAAAAAGTACAAATAAATGCTCGAAAACAGAGAAAATATATATAAGAATTTCGGGTGACTTTTCGAAGAAACATAAGCTTATGTGAAAAAAGTATAATATGTGGTGAAAAAAGTACAAATTGAAAGTAAGAATATCCATGGATTAAAAAGCATCTGGCTGATAAAATAATATCATCAAAAGAACAGAGGAATCAGCGGAGATTCCTGAATGAGGTAAATGCCATTTTATTAAAAGGAGGATATGTAAATGAAAAGAAAGAGTTTTGTGGCAGTGGCTTGTGCAGCAGCAATGATCGCGTCCATGACAAGCGGACTTACCGTATTTGCAGAGGAGACGGCAGATTTTTCCGGTGAGGAGCTGAGTATTCTGGTATCAGCAGGCTGGATGGATAACAGATATGATGCAACAATCGAGCGTTTTGAAGATACTTATGGTGTAACAGTTGACCTTCAGACTATTCCGGCTGACCAGTATTCTGACCTGCTTCAGTCCAAACTGGCTACTGATTCCTGTGCAGATATTTTCTGGATTCAGTCCAACCCATTTGCAATCGAGTCTACAATCGTTGATCCAGAGAAATACTGTATTGATTTCACAGGAGCTTCCTGGGAAGATCTTATGCCGGAAGCAAGAAAAACATCCTGTGTATACAATGATAAATTATACGGACTTCAGATCTGGCACAATTCACCAGAATATGTAATGGTTTATAACAAAACATTGTTCGAAGAGAATGGTTGGGAGATACCATCTACTTATGCAGAGCTGAAAGACCTTTGCGCTAAGATCGCAGAACAGGGAATTACTCCATGGTTTATGCCAGGTGCAGATGGATGGCAGCATCAGCTGGCATTCTTCCAGATCGGTGGTGTTTACGAAGAAGCTACACCAGGACTTTACGATGCTTTGAATACAAATCAGGCTACATTTGCTGACAATGAGAAAATGCTTGAGGTTCTGAACGAGTTCAAAGAGCTTTCCGATGCAGGATATTTCGGAGAGGACTGGATTGGAACTGACAGCACCAACCTGACAAATGAATTTGGCGACAGAAACATTGCAATGGCTATGGCAAACTCCAGTTACATTCAGCAGATCAAAGATGACACAGGCACAGAGGATGAGTTTGGTATGTTCCTGATCCCACTTGGCGATAACACCTGGTATCCGACCAACCCGGCTGGACCTACCATGTTTGGTTACAAGGGAACAGAGCATGAGGATCTTGTAAAAGAATTCTTCAATTTTGTTACAACCACAGAGAGTCTTCAGGAAATCCTTGACAACTCTCCTGCATACACAAACGTTGATATGAACGATGATGCAATTGAGCAACACTGGCTGCCAGAGGAAGAAGAGTTCCTTGCAACAGTAGATGACAGCAAGAAGAGCGTATCTGTTCTTCAGACTGGTACCAAATATACAAACGACTACTGGATGCAGTTCGGTCAGGATATGGTTGCGTTCTGCCAGGGCGAAATGGAAGCAAATGACGTTCTTGCAAATATGGACACCAACCGTGCAGAGGCTGCCAAGACAGTTGGCGATGCAAACTGGAACTAAATAAAGTTTTTCGGTAAGAAATTGACATAATTATTTAAGCATAAGATATTTAATAAGGGTATATCTTCAGTGCGAAGGAGTGATTCCTTCGCACTGTTTGATAAAGGGGAGGTATCGCCTTTGAATAAGAAGAAAATTTATCCACAGTGGTTTCTGATACTGCCGCTGGCTTTGTACATTATCTTTTTCCTGCTTCCCAGTATAATGGGTGTTGCATATTCATTCACTGACTGGAATTCAAGAAGTGTATTAAATGGTATTCATTTTGTCGGACTTGACAATTTTAAAGAGATTTTCACATCAAACAAAGATTACTTAAGCGGTATTGGAAATACATTGAAATTTACCATTATTTCCAATATTGTGAAGCTGATTCCGGCACTTCTGATTGCCATCATGCTTCAGGAAGGACTGAAAGGAAAGGGACTTTACAGAACACTTTTGTATCTGCCGTCTATCCTTCCTTTTGTTATCATTGGTCTTGTTTTCAAGTCCATTCTCAACTATAACAATGGTCTTTTAAATGCAATTCTGGATGGTCTGCATCTTGGAATCCTGAAACAGAAATGGCTTTCGGATCTTGGCGTTGTGTGGAAATCCATTTATGGTGTGGATGCATGGAGAGGTATTGGTTATGTAATGACGATTTTCCTTGCCGGTCTTAATACCATTCCGAGATCCTACTATGAGGCAGCTGAGATCGATGGGGCAAACTTCTGGCAGAGGCTTCGCTATGTGACACTTCCAATGCTCAGCGGCGCCATTATGATCAACCTGGTATTTGGTATTACCTATGGCCTGAAGGTATTTGATATTGTTTACGTTCTCACAAACGGTGGCCCTGGACATGCAACAGAGGTTCTTACCACCTATGCATTCCAGCTTTATTCCAGAGGTCAGTACGGTATGTCTTCTGCTTTAAACAGTATTCTGCTTCTGATCACAGCAATTGCCGGTGTTGTAATTGTTAAAACTTTAGGAAAACAGGAGGTACAGCAATGACAAAGAAAAAAGTTCAGAATCTGCTGAAACATCTGGTATGCATCCTGCTGTGCCTGACAGTTATCCTGCCTTTTTATATGGTAGTTATAAATTCTTTCAAGAGTAAAGGCGAGGCTTCCCGAATGAGTCTTGCCCTGCCGAAGGAATGGCTGTTTTCCAATTATACCGAGGTTATTGACAAAGGAAACCTGATCCAGGGATTTTCAAACAGTTTACTTTACGCACTGGTCGCAACCACTTTGGGGGTTGTGCTCTGTGCAATGGCTGCCTTTGTAATGTGCCGCAAGCGTACCAGATTAAATGTATTTTTATATTATTTCGTACTTTGCGGACTGTTTTTCCCGGTTAACTATGTAACATTGGTGAGAGTATTAAGCACTCTTCATCTGAACGATACGCGACAGGGAATTATTATGGTGTTTACAAGCGCCATGATTCCATTCTGTGTGTTTACTATCCGCAACTTTGTGGTTTCCGTTCCGGTGGAACTGGACGAGGCAGCAGTCATTGATGGCGCAGGTCCTATCAGCCTGTTTTTCAAGATCATCATGCCCCTTCTGAAGCCTACTATGGTAACATGTTTTATTCTGCAGTTTATGGGTGTGTGGAGTGATTTCCTGACTCCGTTGTATCTGTCCAGCAAGAGTAAAATGTTCCCGATGACTATGGCTGTTTATCAGTTCTTTGGAAAAAATAAGAGCTACTGGAATTATATTTTCGCAGATATTGTACTTACCTGTATTCCGGTTGTAATCGTGTATATGATTGGACAGAAATATATTGTGGGCGGTATGACTTCCGGTGCGGTGAAAGAATGATCTGGGGCGCGCAGCGAGGCTGCAAATTATAATTGAAATTCCTTCTAAACCGGGAATGGTTCTTTGAATGTTAGGATTTGGAGAGCTGTTTCCGGTATTTTTTTGCCTAAAAGGTGCCTACATTTGCCAGAATGCTGAAAAATAAGAAGAAATCTGTTATCTTTATCTGTGAAGAATTTTATTGTATGCAGTCTGCGGTTTCTGAGCTGCAAATTGCGGATTTTTCAGGAAATGTGGTAAAGTATCTGGAGAAAATGTAGGAGTGGGAAAATAATGAGGCATAAAATTGAGATGACAGCAGATGAAAAAATGTGGAACCGGATCAGCCAGATTCTCGCAGTTGTTCTGGTGCTACTTTCCGGAATTGATATTGTCCGGTTTGCAATTTTGGGAGATAAGACAGCATTTATTACATTCAGTATGATCGCGGTGGTTTTTATGCTGGTGGCGTATATGGCATGGAAAAGCAGAATGCCATTTTTATATTTGCTGATTGCAGCGGCAGCTTTCATTCTGTATTTTAATACCAATTTTTCTACCAGTACATATTACTTTAACTGGTTATTTCTGGCAGAGGCTATTGTAGCCGCGCTGGGAGGAATCCTGGGGACAACGGTGATGATCTGGAAAAAAATCCCTATGGGGCGTGTGGCAGTTTTACCGCTTGCGGCAGCAGTTCTGATACTGGCAGGATTTCTGGGATTTTGGAAAGTAAGGTATGATGCAGGACATGAAGCACAGGGACAGGCTCGGGATGAGTTATGGGCAGTTCCGTCGAAATATGATGGGGAAGAACCAGAACAGGCTGGAACTGTGGAAGAAGTTGTATACGATACCAGGGCTTATGCCACTGATGAGCGGGACGTGAAAAAGACAGCTTATGTATATCTGCCTTATGGCTACAGCGAGGAGAAAGAGTACAATATTCTTTACTTGATGCATGGAACAGGTGATGATGAAAAATACTGGCTGAAAACAAATCCGTATAATAAAACCATGCTGGATAATATGATTGCAGATGGAGATATTGAGCCTCTGATTGTGGTGACACCAACCTTTTATGTGGAAGATGACTGTGCAGATGATCTGGATCAGCTGACCTATTCTTTTGCAAAGGAGCTGCGAAATGATCTGATGCCTGAGATTGAATCCTCTTATTCTACATATGCAAAATCGGCAGATGATAAGGGATTTTCCAAGAGCCGGGATCACAGAGCCTTTGCTGGTTTGTCAAGAGGGGCGGTAACGATGTACCATTCCGTATTGTGCCAGAGCCTGGATTATTTTTCCTGGTTTGGGGCATTCAGCGGAAGCAGGACAGATAAGACTGCATTTGAAGACACCATTCAGACAGGCGATTTTGCAGAACTGCCAATTCATTATTTATATGTGGCAAGTGGCAACCTCGACTTCGCCCTGCCTGGACAGATTCAGGATTACCAGGCTCTGCTGGATATTGAACCCAGATTGCGGTCTGGTGTAAATACCTGTTTTGATGTATTTCCAATGCGGTATCATTCTATGGGAAACTGGCATCTGGCGCTGTATAATTTTTTACAGAAGATTTTCTAGAGCGTGTTTGAAAAAGGCTTTAGAGCCTGTCGCTGCGAACAGGAGAACAGCAATGCGCTTTTTGCACAGTTGGCGCGTGTTTTTTGGCAGGTTGCGTTTGGAATAGCGCAGCCTGCTTTTTATTTGGTAGAATTAAGCTGAGAAGCAGCATTTGGTTATGAGTAAGTAGCGAAGCGGACCTGGAATATCCGCTTGACATTAAAAGAAAATTATAGAAAATTTCAGGAGGAAATCATGAAGCAGTCATTTAACGAAAACTGGATTTGCTACAAAACAGGAGATAAAGAAAATGCATTTGCAGTAACTCTTCCGCATGATGCCATGCAGCTGGATGAGAGAAGCGAGACAAGTGCCGGCGGTGTGAATACAGGATGGTATGAGGCACAGGATTACACTTACGAGAAAACATTTATCCTTCCAGAGGAAGCGAAAGACGAGAAAGTGATCCTGGAATTTGAGGGCGTTTACCGTAAGGCAACTGTATATCTCAACGGCGAAAAAGTTGCATATCATTCTTATGGCTATCTTGGTTTCTATGTAGATGCAACAAAATATGTAAAATTCGGGGAAGAAAATGTGATCCGGGTGGAAGTGATCAATCACGATCAGCCTAATAGCCGCTGGTATTCCGGTACCGGAATTTACCGTCCGGTGTGGCTGTATATCGTGCCGAAGAAACATTTAAGATTTGACAGCGTGAAGATCACTACACTGGATTATAAGGAGCCGAAAATCCGCGTGGAGGCATGGCCGAATGCTGCCGGTGAGGTGAAAGTGGAAATTATGGAGAAACAGATTGTTACCAGAAAAGCTGTGGCTGGCGAAAGTGCAGACCAGACAGACGAGACCATAGAGCAGTGTATTGACGAAAATGCAGTACAACCAATCGTTCAAAATTCTGACAAAGCATCAGATAAGATCATCGCCTTGGAAATTCTCCAGGCAGATGGTAAATTTTCTAGAGAAATTGCTCTTCCGGGAGCAAACCTTTGGAGTCCGGAAGCACCGAATCTTTACACCTGTCGCGTAACCTTCGGCGAGGATATTCAGGAAGAAACCTTTGGAATCCGTGTAGTAAGCTGTACTCCGGAAGAGGGCTTCTGTATCAATGGAAAACGTGTCCTGTTAAAAGGTGGCTGTATCCATCACGATAACGGCCTTCTTGGTGCCTGTGCGTATGAATTTGCAGAACGCCGTAAAATCCGCATCCTTCTGGACGCTGGCTATAATGCAATCCGTTCTGCACATAACCCATGCTCCAAAGCACTTCTTCGCGCCTGTGACGAGATGGGAATGCTTGTAATGGACGAATATATTGATGGCTGGTATATCCATAAAACAAAGTATGACTATGCAGATGAGATTCTGGAAAATTACAGAAAAGACTTAAAAGATATGGTGGATAAGGACTATAATCATCCATCTGTGATCATGTATTCTACAGGAAATGAAGTGTCTGAGACTGCGCAGAAAAAGGGAATTGCCCTTACAAAATCCCTTACAGACAGACTTCATGAGCTGGATTCCACCCGCCCTGTAAGCTGCGGAATCAACATCTTCTTTAACTTCTTAAGCTCTATGGGATTTGGTGTTTACAGCGATAAAAAAGCAGATGAAGCTGCTGAGAATGCCAAGAAGAAAAAGGCTGTGGGAAGTGAATTTTATAACACGGTAGCCGGAATTTTTGGTGCCGGATTTATGAAAACAGGAGCAACTCTTTATCCATGTGATGTGAAAACAAGGGATGCATATGCCAATATGGATGTAGCAGGATATAACTATGGAATCAAGCGTTACCGTCATGACTTAAAGAAGTATTCCAAGCGAATTATTCTTGGAAGTGAAACCTTCTGTGCAGATGCTTACAGATTTATGCAGGAAGCAAAACGTGATAAGCGTATCATTGGTGACTTCGTCTGGGCAGCTCAGGATTATCTGGGTGAGGTTGGAATCGGCGCATGGGAATATAAGGATTATGCACCTCGTTTTGATGGCGGCTGTGGCTGGGTAAGTGCCGGTTCAGGCCGAATTGATCTCACAGGAAAGCCTCTTGGTGAGATGGCATATACCAGAGTTGCCTTTGAACTGGAGAATCTGGCAATTGCAGTTATGCCGGTTGATCACACAAAGGATGCCCATTCTCCTTCTGCATGGAAAATGACAAATGCAATGGAAAGCTGGTCATGGAATGGCTGTGATGGGAATGCAGCAAAAGTGGAAGTTTACACTCGTGCAGATCATGTGAAGTTGTATATAAACGGCAAGTGTGTAGGCACTAAGAAGCCGAAAAATGACTGCAAGGTATTCTTTGATACAACCTATCAGAATGGAGAAATCAAGGCTGTTGCCTATGATGCAAATGACAATATAATTGCAGAGAAAACCTTGACAACCGCGGGAAAAGAAACAATCCTCCAGGCAGAACCAGAGCTTACCTGTGTGAATGCAGACACCGATCTTTGCTACGTAAGAATGCGCTACACAGACGAAAACGGCCAGACAAAACCGTTGGCAAGAGGCAGAATCAAGCTTGCTGTAAAAGGTGGCGAGCTTCTGGCATTTGGAAGTGCCTGCCCATACTATCCGGAAAGCTACCAGAGCAATGAGACAGATACTTATTATGGAGAAGCACTGGCGATTATCCGTCCACAGGCTGGAGCTGGTAAAGTAGTTGTGAAAGCTGAATCTGAGCTTGGAAATGCAGAGACAGAGATTGAAATATTAGATTGATTTAAATTTCATATGCTTACCAGTTTTGCCAGAAACGGTTCCAAATTTGCCGAATTTTTCACAAATCCCATTCCTTTTGCTATAGTAAATCCAGCGGTTCAAACAGAACTGAAAGGACAGAGTAACTATCTGAAAAGTATGTGTTTATCTGTCAAAGGAAATTTACTAGGAGGAAAGGAAATATGAAAAAGCATACCGGGAAAATCTGGCGTGGTTTGGCAACAACTACAGCCTCACTTCTCACAATCACACTGGGCGGAAGCTCAATTGCAAATGCAAGAGTGGATTTCATTAATGCGACACTTGGAACCTCAAGCTACAAAATCGAGCAGGGAGATTCTGACTCTGATGGCATTTATTATGAATCTGAATTTGATAATGTAGAGGATCTGGTAAAGGCTAAAGAACAGCTGGCTGCTGAAATTTCTTCAGAAGGTTCCGTTTTATTCAAAAATACAGATCAGACCCTTCCACTTGACAAATCCAAAGAAGCTGTTACCCTCTGGGGCTTAAACAGCCATCTTCCGGGAACCGGCGGATTAATTGGTTCCTCTGTTGTGGCTGATTCAGAGGATGGTCAGATCGCTTATGGTATTGAAGAAGCTATGGATGAAAGAGGCTTCACAGTAAATGAAACCATGAAAGGCTTTTATGCAAGTGAAACCTGCGCGCCATATTACAGAAAAGCTTCTTTCTTTGGAAATGAAGTTCCGGGCCATAGCCTTGTACCTGCTTTTTCCGCTTCTTATAATGAAGCAGATACATATACAGTAGGTGAGGCACCTGCTGAACTTTACACAGATGATATTCTGGAATCTGCTAAGGATACAACAGCAGTTGTTGTTCTTTCCCGAGACAGTTCAGAGGCGTCTGACTACAGCACAAATATGAAGGATCCTAATGGGGACAGCTTCGACACACCGATGTCTATCTCAGCTTACGAAAAAGAGATGATCCAGCTTGCAAAGGAAAATAGCAATGGCAAGGTGATCGTTTTGATCAATTCTGATGTTCCTATGGAAATCCAGGAACTGAAGGATGATCCGGAGATTGGAGCAATTCTTTGGACTGGACTTCCGGGAATGAATGGATTCCTTGGAGTATGTGATGTACTTTCTGGCGCTGTGAATCCATCCGGTCATATTTCTGATACTTATGCCACAAGTTCTGTTTCTGCTCCGGCAATGACCAACTTTGGTCTTTATACTTATACTAATGCTTCCAATGCAGAATCTGGTGCAGAACTTACAGAAGCAGACAAGGGTGACTGGTATGTAGTAGAAACAGAAGGTATCTATATTGGTTATAAATATTATGAAACCCGTTACGAGGATACTGTTCTGGATCAGGGAAATGCAGCCACCACAGAAGGCTCTTCTACTGGCAAAGCCTGGAACTATGTAGATGAAGTAACTTATCCGTTTGGATATGGTTTATCTTATACAACCTTTACTCAGGAGCTGGAAAGTGTAGATGTAATATCTGGGGAAAAGGGACTTGCAAAAGTGAAGGTAACCAATACCGGTGACGTTGCCGGAAAAGATGTTGTCCAGCTTTATGTACAGACACCATATATAGAGGGCGGACTGGAGAAAGCTTCTATTCAGCTTCTTGATTTTGGAAAAACAGAGGTTCTTGAGCCTGGCGAATCACAGACTCTGGAAATTGAGTTCGCTCCGGAATATATGGCAAGCTATGATGAAAAAGCTGTAAAAGAAGATGGAACAGAGGGCGCATGGGTGCTGGATTCCGGTGATTATTATTTCACAATCGGAAACGGTGCGCATGAAGCATTAAACAATGTCTTGGCGGTAAAAACAGATTCCACAGACGATCTGATCACAATTACAGACGATGAAACAATTGAGCCGGAAAATGTAGTGACAGTTTCTCTTGGTGAAGATAAAGAGACTTATTCTGAAAACGTAGAGAATGCATTCCAGGATTGCGATATTAACAATCTGATCCCGGATACTGCTGAATACACTACACGTTCTGACTGGAGCAAGGGCTGGAAAGAAGTGGAAAGCATTACTCCAATAGAGGAAATGATGAAAGGTCTTACAAACTCCGCTTATGAGCTTACTGAGAACAATGACGAAGAAGTTGTCTGGGGAGCTGACAACGGATTAAGCACCGTTGATTTCCTCCAGTTTAATGAGGATGGAACTTTCGCAGGCGCACTTCCTCTGTCTGATGAAAAATGGGATCAGCTTATGGATCAGCTGACTTTGGAAGAGGCTGCCAACTTTATTGAAAAAGCAGGAGATAAAAACTTTGAGAAGCTGGATTCTATTTTCCTGCCAGAAGCAATCTGGTATGACGGACCGATCGGTTACAGCTACGACCAGATTGCAGGATATGCAACCCGCTGGAATGAATCCAACTCTTCCGAGCCGACTTATGTTTCTTCAGACAACGAATATGCTTCCTACTCTATGAGCTCCATGCCTACAGAACCTGTAGTTGCAGCAACATTCAATAAAGAACTTGTAGAGAGAGAAGGAGAGCTCTTTGGTGAAGATGGATTGTGGTCCAATGCCAACTCCATTGCAGCACCTGGTCTTAACATTCACCGTGCACCTTACTGCTCCAGAAATCATGAATATTATTCAGAAGATGCCATGCTTACCAACCTGTTGGGACAGGCTGTCTGCAAAGGCGGAAAATCCAAAGGTCTTATGATGATGCCGAAACACTATATCATGAATCATCAGGAGTTAAACCGTTCCGGTGTTTCCACATTTTTCACAGAGCAGGCTGCAAGGGAAAATGAACTCCGCGCATTCCAGGGAGCTATGGAAAATAACTATGCGCAGGGAATCATGACAGGCTTCAACCGTCTTGGAACTGTATATTCAGGAGCTTCTGAAGCTTCACAGGTGCAGGTTGCACGTAACGAGTGGGGCTTTGAAGGCTGGATCGTAACAGATATGATCAACGGTGCTGATTACATGAACTGGAGAGATATTGTATTTGGCGGCGGTGGCGGATGTCTTACAACTTCCGCATATGAAAGCGCTAATATTGGTTCCATGACTTCAACCGAGAACCTGAAGCTGATTGCAAAGGACTCTGCTTTCCAGAAAAAGATGAAAGAAACAATTAAATATTTCGTATATAATACAGTTGCAAGTAATGATATGAATACAATTACAACCTCCACTAAATATATTCACGTTCTTACATGGTGGCAGATTGCCTTTATGGCAGCAGAGGTGGTATTTGGACTTCTGACACTTTTGTTTGCAGTTATGTACCTTCGAAATTCACTTCGCAAAAAGACAGTTTACGTGAAGGAGGACAAGTAATATGGGATATCTGAAAAATAAAACATTTGGTTTTTACTTAAGCTTTGTGGCTGCAATCCTTGCGCTGATCGGCTTTGTAATGTACCGTCAGTCAGGACATACAGAATCTTATATTGAGGTTCTGCTGCTTGTAACAGTGGTTCTGCAGATTCTTGCGATGATCGTTTTGAAGGTGGCACCTGATTTTAAGTGGACAAGCCTTCTGCTTACTGCAAATGCAATTCTGACTGCAGCAGCACTTGTTAACAGTTTTTATACACAAGTTGATTTTATTGGATATGTGGTATCAGGACTTTATGAGTTTGCAACCATAAAGAAATTCATAATTTCAGCCGTACTTATGGCACTTTCCATGATTGCATATATTGTTTCCTCTTATTCTGGATTTCAGAAATGCACTTGTAAGGATGAGACAAAAGCTTGATTTATCTGCTGTAAAATATGGAACAAATTAATATTTACATGGTATAATGAAAAAGCCGGAATGCCCAAAAGGACTCCGGCTTTTGCCGTATACCATGGAGGATAACTATGATTACCATTGCTATTGTGGAAGATGATAAGAAAAGTGCAAAAATTCTTCAAGACTATATATTACGCTATTCAGAAGAAAAACAGGAACCGTTAGCTGTAGAATGCTTTGAAAACGGATTAAATTTTATCAGCGATTATAAAGCCAGCTGCGACATTGCTCTTATGGATATTGAAATGCCTCATATGAATGGTCTTGACACCGCCAGAAAACTGCGGGAATTTGATAGCCAGATTCCTCTTATTTTTATTACCAATATGGCGCAATATGCCATTAACGGATATGAAGTGCAGGCTCTTGATTTTATGGTAAAGCCTATTGAATATTTCAACTTTTCGCTGAAACTGGACAAAGCGATCCGAATCTGTAAAAAGCTTCATGGTTATCAGATATATGTTCCTTCTGAACAGGGAACTGTTAAAATTGATATTGCAGATCTGATTTATATTGAAAGTGCAAAGCATTATCTTTATCTTCATACTTCGAAAGAGACCTTTCGTCTGCGAAGCACAATGGGAGATTTTATAGCACAGCTTCCGACAGGTCGCTTCTCCTGTTGCAGCAAATCCTTTTGTGTAAATCTGGAATGGATTTCCCGCTATCAGGGAAACAGCGTGTTTGTAAATGGAAAGGAATTATCGATTTCCCGTTCTTATAAAAAAACTTTTATAGATCAAATGACAATGTACATTAACCGGGGAGGAAACTGACGTGGCAATTTATGAAATATTAGCTTCATCTACAAGTGAAATACAGGGAATTACCTGTTTTATCATCCAGCTTTTTATAGCGGAAGCTATGTTCTTTTTCCATCTAAAAAAAAGGAAACGCTTCTGGTTACGCCTGCTTGTAGGGGGAACTGCCTGTCTGCTTTTGGGAGTTACCCTTCCAATTATAATTGGTCAATATATAAGCGGAATTCGAACCTTTATTGTGCTTGTTTTTATGCAGCTTTACATGTGGTTTTGCTTCAGGCGTTCTTTTTTGGATATTTTATTTTGTACAATTGGAGCTTTTACTGTACAGAATCTTGGAAGCAATATTCAGGTGCTGATTTGTATCGTGACCAAAACTTCTTTCAAGATGCTTTCCACGGAAATGGTCATTGGATTTACCATTGTATATATTATTTGTTATCTCACTTGTGCAGCAAAAATAAAAAATTTTCCGAATATCAGCCAGAACAGAGTCCGTGTACTTTGGGTAGCCATTATTTCCTTATGTGTCTGCTGGCTCCTTCAAAGCTGGCTGATCAGTGAAAAGCTGGATATGGTTATGGCGTGCCGTGTTCCATTTGTATTCTGCTGTATTTTATCTCTTTTTATGCAGTTTGGGCTTCTGGAACAGTCCCGGCTCAATGAAGAAAATCTGGCTCTTGAGCAGTTAATAAAGGAAAATGCAAAACAGTATGAGTTGTCAAAGAAAACAGTTGAAATCATTAACATGAAATGTCATGATCTTAAGCACCGGATTCTGGAATTGGAACAAGCCGGAAATGCAGATCATGGCCAGCTGGAAGAAATACGTAAAGCAGTAGATATTTATGACGGGCTTGCGAAAACAGGCTGCCAACCATTGGATATTATTCTTTCAGAAAAGAATCTTCTTTGTGAAAAATATCAAATTAAGTTTTCATATATGATTGATGGAGAGAAGCTTACTGGTATTAAATCGGGAGATATCGCTGCCATATTTGGAAATGCTTTAGATAACGCTATTGAATGTGCAGCGGAGCTGCCAGTTGAAAAGAGAATTATCAGCCTCATCGGATATGCGAGACAGGATGTGATGGGGATTCATATTGAGAATTATTGCGAGGATGAACTGGAATTTCGTAATGGGCTTCCGGTGAGTACCAAAGGAGATGATAATTATCATGGCTTTGGCATGAAAAGTATTCAATATGTGGTGGAAAAATATGGCGGAAATCTTGTGGCGAATTTGGAAGAAAAGATTTTTAGTGTAGATATTATTTTTCAAGTTCTAGATTAGAGCCTTTTTCAAACTGGGGAGGTGCCTTTTTTTGAACGCAGATATGCATTCCCCCGCTTCAAGTGCGCGGAGCACTAAGCGGCAGGTGAGGGGGGATGCTTCTGTCAGTGGGAGCCTTCAGCTCCTACTGACAGATCGCAAAGCGACTGCGTTCATGAGCAAGTAGCGAAGCGGACCTGGAATGTCCGCTTTACTAATATACGAAAGCAATAAGTTAACTGGTAGTATTCCGGCGAATCAGCACCGGAGCGATCTGTTTGTGAATTGGCTTTTCCAGTGGCTTAGGCGCTCGCTTTTTTTGCTCTTCCATCTGCTGCACCAGAAGCTCCATGGCAGTCTGTGCAATAACATCAATTTGCTGACCGACAGTTGTGATCGGAAGGATTGATTCACTGGCAATTGGAGAATTATCAAAACCTATAATTTCGTAAGTAGGTGGTAATTTACCATATTTCTGGAAAATTAAATTGAGAAACATATTGGCATAGGTATCATTCGCAAGAAAGATACCTTTTTTTTGATTCGGATACTTTTCTTCAATTCTTGTAAAGATACGTCTTATCACATTTAAAATCTCTTGATAAGAATTGCCGCTTACGCTTAGATCAATGTCATAAGGAACCTGATATTCTTTACATGTTTCCTCAAATGCACGTATACGATCATAAGCCGGGACTGTTTTTTCAACATTGACATTGATATGAATCAATATATCACATTTATCACGAATTAACAGGGAGGTAGCCTGAAGGGAACCCATATAATTGTCAGTGGTAATGCTGCTGATATATTCTGCCTCTCGCTCAATGGCAATGACAGGAATCTGATAGGAAGCCAGTTTTTGGGATGACAGTGTATGGCTTAAAACAATAAGCCCCTCAATCTGATAGGAAAGAAGCTCTTCAATATACTGTTGTTCCTCTTCGGCACCGTGTTCACTGGAAAAAACAAGAAATTTGTAATGGTAGTTACTATAGCTTGAAAGAAGCTGTGTCAGCATTTCAGAGTAGTAATGCAAGTAGAGATTTGGAACAATAATTCCGATAAACTCACTTTTACCATTTGCCAGAACTTTTGCAAGTTTATTTTTTTTATAGCCAAGGGTATCAAGGGCCTGTGAAATCTTTTCCTGATTTTCAAGCGTAAGAGAATCGGGATGATTGAAATACCGTGATATTGTAGTTTTTGAAAAATGAGTATATTCTGCAATATCTGCAAATGTCACCTGTTTTTTTGCCATAAAAATTTAATCTCCTTATAAATAAATGAGAATAATATTGGGGAATCTTTTAATTACTGGGATTATATTATTTTTTTAGTATAGCAATTATTTAAAAAAAAGGCAATGCTAAAATAACCGATTACGTAACCGGTTATTTTAGCTTGAAAAAGTGTTGACATATGAACTTGGATGTAGTAACATCGAACTATAAAGTAACCGGTTACTTAACCGGTTCCGAGAACGAAAAGGGAAAGGAATGGAGGAGAAGTGCATGAAAAGAATGCAGAACCAAACAATGCCCGTGAAAAAGCAAACGTGGAGAGATAAGGCTACATATGTGAAGAAAAACTGGCAGTTATATCTTTTTTTCTTAATGCCAGGACTTTTACTGACAATCATTTTTAAGTATCTTCCTATGGGGGGACTTCTGATTGCATTTGAGGATTACAACGTAATCAAGGGAGTGCTTGGAAGTCCATGGGTTGGACTTGAATATTTCAGGCGGTTTTTATCTTCACCGGATTTTATGAACTACCTGTTGAATACGTTAAAACTGAGTATTTATGGACTGTTGTGGGGCTTTCCGGTTCCGATCATTCTGGCATTGCTTTTAAATCGTATCCGCAGAACCGGAGTTAAGAAGAAAGTACAGCTTCTGGTCTATATGCCGAACTTTATATCTGTAATTGTACTTTGCGGTATGGTACGAATGCTGCTTTCTCCAGTCGGACCTCTGAATAAACTGTTAGGAATCAGTACAAACTGGATGACAATGCCATCTGCTTTCCGCACCATTTACATAGCAAGTGGAATCTGGCAGACAGCAGGCTGGGCCTCTATTATGTATACGGCTGCTTTATCCAATGCAAGCAAAGAACTGGAAGAAGCAGCTATTATGGATGGCGCAAATCTTCTGCAGCAGATCTGGTATGTGGAGCTTCCTGCAATCAAGAATATTATTGTAATTCAGTTTATTCTGCAGGCTGGAAATATTATGAGTATTGGATTTGAGAAAGCCTATGCATTACAGACAGATATGAACCTGCCGGCATCAGAAATTTTATCAACATATGTATACCGTATTGGTCTTTTGAACGGCGATTATGGTTATTCGACGGCTGTTGGTCTGTTTAATTCAGTAGTAAATGTAATTCTGTTAGTTTTTGTAAACTGGGTGGTAAAGAAGCTGAACGACGGAGAAGGATTATAGGAGGAAGCGAAGATGGAGAAAATAAAGAAAAAATATTCGAAGACAGACTGTCTGATCCTTGGAATTGGATTCCTGATTCTTGGACTGTTTGTACTTTCTATTGCAATTCCAATCGTGTATGTAGTGCTGGCCTCTTTTATGGATCCTACAGTTTTGAATAATCAGGGACTGAGTTTTCATATTAAGGACTGGACTTTGGATGCATATCGCAGAGTACTGGAAAATGAGATGATCTGGCGTGGATTCCTGAATTCTTTTCTGTATTCACTTGCATTTACAGCTATTTCTGTTTTTATAACATTGCTGGCAGCGTATCCATTGTCCAAGAAGGAATTTGTGGGAAGAAAATTTTTCAATCTCATTTTTCTGATCACAATGTTCTTTGGCGGTGGAATGATCCCGACTTTTATTTTAATCAATCAGCTGCATATGGTAAATACAGTCTGGGCAGTTTTAATTCCTGGAGCATTTAATGTCTGGAATATGATCCTTGCAAGAACATACTACCAGTCGATCCCGGCAGAATTAAGAGAAGCCTCTGCAATTGATGGAGCCAATGAGATCCAGCATTTCTTCAAAATCATGATGCCGGTATGTAAGCCGATCATTGCAGTACTTGCACTGTGGTCATTCGTAGGAATGTGGAACAGCTATTTTGATGCAATGATTTATCTGAATGATGCAAATCTTCAGCCCCTGCAGTTAGTACTTCGTTCCATTCTGGTACAGAATACTCCGCAGCCAGGTATGATTGCAGATATTCAGAGTACTGCTGAAATGGCAAAGGTAGCGGAACAGCTGAAATATGCAACCATTGTAGTATCAAGCTTACCGCTTTTAGTAATGTACCCATTCTTCCAGAAGTATTTTGATCAGGGAATTATGGTCGGATCAGTAAAAGGCTGATAAGAAAGGAACGATACAGATATGAAGAAAAACAGAGTAAAAGGTTTACTTGCACTTGGACTTTCTTTGACGATGATGATAAGTACGGCAGGGTGTGGAAAAGAGCAGCAGCTTAATGCGGAGATCAACCCGGACACACCAGTATCTGAGGTACAGTTTCCATTAAAGGAAACAGAGGAGCTTTCTTTTATTACAAGTGCACCGGCTACTTCCACACAGGATCCCAATGAAAGAGTGATTTTCCAGCGACTGGAAGAACAGACAAATGTTCATATTGACTGGACCTGTTTTGTATCAGATCAGTTTTCAGATAAAAAGAATCTGGCATTGGCTCAGTTTGGAAATCTGCCGGATGGTCTGTTTAATGCAGGTATGAGTGATTATGACCTGCTGCGTTATGCCAAGCAGGGAATTATCATTCCACTGGAAAATCTGATTGACAAATATATGCCGAATCTTCAGGCTGTGTTTGAAAAATACCCAGAGTACAGGACTATGTGCACAGCACCGGATGGACATATCTATTCTTTCCCGTGGATTGAACAGCTTGGTGCAGGAAAAGAAGCAATTCAGGCGATTGGAGATATTCCATATATTAATAAAAAATGGCTTGACTACCTTGGACTTGAGATTCCTACAACAACAGACGAACTGGAACAGGTACTGATTCAGTTCCGCGATCATGCAGAAGAACTGGAGAAAGAATTTTCCATTGAAGGTGATGTAATTCCAATGTCCTTTATTATCAATAACGGAGATCAGGATCCGGCGATTTTAATAAACGGATTTGGAGAGGGTTACGGAGACACAGGAGATCATTTCGCGGTAACGGATGAAGGAAAAGTAATTTATACAACTGTTCAGGAAGGCTACAAGGAAGGAATTGAATGGCTTCATAAACTGGTGACAGAAGACCTTGTAGATCCGGAAGCCTTTACACAGGAGTGGTCTACTTATGTTGCAAAAGGAAAGAATCACCGTTATGGACTCTGCTTCACATGGGATATTGCGAATATAGATAACAATACAGATTATGTGATGCTTCCGGCACTGACCGGGCCAGATGGCATGAGAAATATTACCAGACAGAACAACAGTGAAACCAGTGGATTTGACCGTGGAAGATGTGTTCTTACATCCAGTTGTCGTAATACAGCACTTGCTGCTGCATGGATTGATCAGATGTATGCACCCCTCCAGTCTCCGCAGAATAACTGGGGTACTTATGGCGAAGAGGATTCCTTTAACATTTTTGAACTGTCTACAAACAAAGACGGCGGCGAAATGTTAAAACATATGGATTTGGGAGAGCAGTCTCCAGTGGAAGTGCGTGAGGCGCAATCTGTAAATGGCCCTCTGGCTGTGCTGAATGAATATTATGATGTATATGTGACACAGCCGGAAGATGCGAAATGGCGTCTGGATAATATGCATGAGACATATTTACAGGATATGAACAGCAAATATGTTTATCCGAATGTATTTATGAGTATTGATGATACGAATAAAGTATCACAGTATGATACCGATATTAAGAAATACGCAGAGCAGAAGAAGGCAGACTGGATCCTGAACGGAGGAATTGAGGAAGAGTGGGATTCCTATCTGGAAAAGATGGAGAAGTACGGGCTTTCAGATTATCTTTCAATTAAGCAGAAATATTTTGACCAGTATCAGGAATCCTTAAGCGCGGAAAAGTAACAAAAGATGTAAGAACTGAACAACGACTTTGACAGGAGATTTTTCATGAGCGAAATGTTAGAAAAGGCAAGAAAATATGAATTTACACAGGGACAGCAGATTAAAGCGGAAGACAGACCGGCTTTTCATATAACTCCTTATGTTGGATGGATGAATGATCCCAATGGATTTTCCTGCTATAAGGGAGAATACCATTTGTTTTATCAGTACAATCCATATAACACACATTGGGACAGCATGCACTGGGGGCATGTGGTAAGTAAGGATCTGCTGCATTGGGACTATCTCCCGGCAGCATTGGCACCAGACCAGGATTACGATAAAGTGGGCTGCTTTTCCGGAAGTGCCATAGAGCTGGAGGACGGCAGACAGCTGCTTATGTATACTGCTGTGGACCGGGAAATACTGGAGGACGGAACCGCAAGGGATGTTCAGACACAGGCGGTGGCTGTGGGAGATGGAAAAGATTACGTGAAGTATGACAAAAATCCGGTCCTGACCTTTAAAGATCTGCCGGAAGGTGCAAGCAGAGTTGATTTCCGTGACCCAAAAATCTGGAAAGAAAAAGATGGAAACTTTTATTGTGTTATAGGAAGTCGTCCTGCTGATGGAAGCGGACAAATTCTTCTTTACAGAAGTAAAAATGGTTTTGAATGGGAATTTGTAAGTACTTTGGCAGAGAATAAAAACCGCTATGGAAAGATGTGGGAATGTCCGGATTTCTTTGAACTGGACGGCAAATATGTGCTTCTGACAAGCCCACAGGACATGATTCCGGAAGGAATGGAATATCATAATGGAAATGGAACATTATGTATCATAGGAGATCTGGATTCTGAGACACATACTTTGAAGGAACAGTCTTATCAGAGTGTGGATTATGGAATTGACTGTTATGCAATGCAGACATTGCTTGCTCCAGATGGAAGAAGAATTATGATTGCCTGGATGCAGAACTGGGATACTCTTGCTTATCGCAGAAATGAATCTAAATGGTTTGCACAAATGAGCCTTCCGAGAGAAGTGTCTGTGAAAAACGGAAGATTGTATCAGGTTCCGGTCAGAGAACTGGATTCCATGCGTGCAAATAAAGTCGAGTACAGGGATGTTGTGATTAAAGACACCAGAATCACACTTGACCAGATTGAAGGACGTACCGTAGATCTGGAGCTTGTAATACGACCGGTAGATAAAGATAAGCTTTATAAAAAATTCGAACTCTGTTTTGCAGAGAATGAAAAATATCATTCCACTTTACGATTCCGTCCAGATGAATCAGTTTTGAAAATCGACAGAAGCTTCTCCGGAAGCGAACGTGCAGTGGTTCATCAGAGAGAATGTCTGGTAAATGGTGACTGTAATGAATTGAAATTACGAGTAATTCTGGACAGATTCAGCGCGGAAATATTTATCAATGACGGCGAGCAGGTTATGTCTGCTGTTATTCTTACAGAGCAGGATGCAAAAGGAATTTCTTTCTTTGTTGACGGTGCGGCTAAGATCGATGTAGTGAAATATGATTTGGTATGAAAGTTCCAGACGCTTGTAATGAATGAGTAAAGTAAAAATACAAGAATTGGGAGCGACGTATGAAGAAATATGATGTAACGGCACTGGGAGAATTATTGATTGATTTTACTGAAAACGGAAAAAGCAGTCAGGGAAATCCACTTTTTGAAGCAAATCCCGGAGGAGCACCTTGTAATGTGCTTGCAATGTTAGCAAAGTTAGGGCATGACACGGCATTTATCGGAAAGGTAGGAAATGATTTCTTCGGAGAACAGTTGAGGGCTGCAATAAAAGAAGTTGGAATTGATGACACTGGATTATGTACAGACGAAAAGATCCATACAACCCTTGCTATGGTACATACATATCCAGATGGAGACAGGGATTTCTCTTTTTACCGTAATCCGGGTGCAGACATGATGCTGAATAAAGCTGAAATTTGTGAAGATATTCTCAAAAATACGAAAATTTTTCATTTTGGTACATTGTCTATGACACATGAAGGGGTGCGGGAGGCAACGAAAGAAGCAATTCATATTGCAGAAGAAGCTGGCGCTATTATTTCATTTGATCCCAACTTACGTCCACCGCTCTGGGAGTCTATGGAAGAGGCGAGAAAGCAGGTATTATATGGTCTTGGTCATTGTCAGATACTGAAAATTTCAGATAATGAAATTCAGTGGCTGACAGGAGAAGAAGATTATAGTGATGGCGTAAACTGGATTAGAGAACGTTATCAGATTCCACTGATCCTTGTGTCTATGGGAAGAGAAGGAAGTCGTGCTTATTATAATGAAATGATGGTGGAAGTAAAGCCGTTTTTACAGGATAATACCATCGAGACAACCGGAGCAGGAGATACCTTCTGCGGCTGTGTATTGCACTATGTCTGTGAACATGGAATTAATGGACTAAAAGAGGAAAATCTGGCTGAAATGTTAACGTTTGCCAATGCAGCTGCCTCAATTATCACAACAAGAAAAGGCGCACTGAGAGTAATGCCGGAAGAAAAAGAAATAAAGCTATTAATATAAAATATTCAAAAGAATAGGAATACAATAAAGGGACTTCTTCGGAGGTCCCTTTTAAAATGGGAAAATGTTAATAAAACTTTTTCTTGCTAAATCGTAAAAGTTTGCTAGAATAGTTGTAACAAACACAGTCAGAAAGAACGTTCACAAACGAGGTGACCGCTATGATTACACTGAATGATTATTTATATTCCGGAGATACGGTTTTAAAAATTTTACAGAAATATACAGAGGATCTGCGTAAGGAAGCGAAGAAGAACCATAACGAAGTCGATTTGGTGCACAGCAACTTTCTGCTCCAGATCACGGAACTTCTGGAGCATAATGATTTCCTTACGGCCCAGTCCCAGAAGATCCGGGAATTTTACAAATATATGGCCCATGAATATCCGTTTCTTGCCTTTACATTTAAAGGCAGGATCAAGTCCCTGATCCGGGCAGAAGAGAAATTTAATGGATATGTAGTGGAATATATTTATGATTATTACAGGGAAAATGGTACCTATCCGTCGGTTGCAGAGTTGAAAAACAAGCTGAGCTGCTTCCGTGATTTTATTGCTTACAGGATCGTGGTCTGTATGCCAAGATGTCATTTGAAGCCAGGGGAAGACCAGGAGCAGGCGTCTATCCGCTATCTTTATGAGATTGCAAATGTGCTGCCAGGATTTCTGGAAGAGAGAGGCTTTACAGCAGAATCGGCTCAGGGAGTGAAATTGAGTACTTCTGATCAACTAAATGATGATGTAAAGCCTTATTACAGAGATTATATTTGTGGTACCAGTGAATATGGGTATCAGTCTTTACATATTACGTTCTATGATAACAGCTCCAGATCCTACATGGAGGTACAGCTCCGCACCCAGAAAATGGATGATACTGCGGAAATCGGACCGGCCAATCATCTGGGCTATGAGAAACGCCAGCAGGACGAGCGAGCCAGAAGAGATGTGATCCCGGAAGGGGAATGTGTTTACTTTGATGAGGCTTATGAGCGGGGGATGAAGCTGCTTTCCCTGGAATTAGCAGATCTTGACGTGAATATGTTTTCTGCGGTAAATAACAGTCTGATCAACGATGGCTGTGGATTGTTCCGAGGCAGATTGATTCTGCCTTATGAGCATTTGTCCAGATTTCAGAATGATGTGATTGATTGAGAAAAAAGTAAGTGGAGCAATAAAGATGTTAAAGAAAAAGATGTTAATTGCTTTAGGGGTGGCAGCAGTATTGAGTGTGAGCTGTGTAAGTGTGACTGTCTGGGCTGAGGAAAACGCAGAAGAGCAGACAGAGGAAGCAGAGGACAGTTCTAATTCTGAAGGAGAGGAAGATGCTGATTTAGAAGAGTCTGACAATCCGGAGATTGAAGAGGGATACACTACAGAACTAGAAGGCTGCACAAAGGTGGTTTCCTGGTGCAAAAATGGAGACAATAATATTTACGGACAGTTCTATTATCCGGAAGATTTTGACGAAACAAAGACTTATCCAGTAATCATTATGAGCCACGGAATCGGTTCTACTTCCCAGATGGTAGAGCGTGCAAAATGGCCGGAAAAAGCAGCCCAGGATGGATATGTGGTTTATACATTTGATTTTTGCGGAGGTTCCCTTAACGGAAATAGTGATGTAGATTTCATGGATATGACGGTGATGACGGAGAAAGAAGATTTAAGTGCCGTTATAGATTTTGTGAAAACAAAGGATTATGTGGATCAGGATCATCTTTTCCTTCTGGGACAGAGCCAGGGAGGGCTTATAGGTGCCCTTGCCGCAGCAGACAGAAAAGAGGATGTAGCAGCTATGCTTCTGGTTTATCCAGCCTTTTGTATTCCAGATAATGCCCGGGAACTGTATGCTACCGCAGATGATATTCCAGAAGGGGAGGCCGAGATGCCGGTAGGAACTGTGGGCTCTGAGTATGTGAAAGCAGTTTATGATCTGGATGTTTATGGCACTATCAGCGCATATGACGGAGACGTGATGATCATTCACGGAATCAATGACAGCGTGGTACCATACAGCTATTCTGAAAAGGCAATAGAGGAAGCGTACACAGGGGAAGGTTCTGTTCTGGTTCCGATTTATGGAAAAAGATCTAGCCATGGTTTCGAGATGAACTTTGAAGAGGGAAGAGACTATGCGGAGACAGTTGGATTGGAATTTTTGGATGTGCATTTGAAAGAGGAAGAATAAAGGTTTAGGAAACCAAAAAGTGAAAAAAACATGTAGGGCGTATTTATAGATCGTTATGAATTAAAGGCATTGCAAGGATATTATACCGCGTACTAAAAGTTAGATTTTAATGTCTGACTTTTGGGCGGTATGTTCTACAATGCCTTTTTTTATTTAAGTATATATTTTATAAAAATAATATTGTATAAAATAAATACAAATGGTATAATATTAACGAGGAATGATTCTTAAAAAAATATAAACTCCTTGCAGTACATTATATTTTATGTTACGCTGAATTCACATCTCAGGAACTCTATGTACTATTCGTAGGCGGTTCAGCTCATGAACAGCAGTCTATTCATTGCCATTCGGTGAAGTATTCCTGTGAAATAAGCGTAATAAAGAAGGTGGTGAAACTTGGGTGTAAAAGACCAGGGACTACAGGAGTATCTGAAAGATAACGAACGCTTTGCAGATTTTGTGAATGGTACCTTATTTGCAGGAAAGCAGATTGTGGATCCATGTTATCTTAAGGAAGTACAAAGGAAGAAGAGAGTATCATATAAACAGTCGATTATGGCAAAAAATATACAAAAGAAAAACAGTTCTGAAAAATACGGCGAAGAGGAAATTGCCAGGGAAAAAGGTGTTTTTGAAGAGGGAGAATTCGGGGATGACAGCGCGAAGCTCATGTATCTGGAAAGAGAACGCGATTTTCTACGTCTGCACGACAAACCGGGCTGTAGATTTTTTCTGGCATGTGAAGTTGAGTCTGGGGCAAACTATGAGATGCCTGTGAGATGCTTTACATATGACAGCATAGAATATACAGATCAGCTAAAAGAGTGGAAAAGAAAATCCCAGCAAATGTTCTGGGGAAGAGGAAGACGTGGGAAAAAACGGCGCCGAATCCGTCGTCCATTGCTTCCGGTATTTCATCAGGTATTATACCTGGGAGAGAAAAGGTGGAAGAGTAAGTTAAAATTACAGGAAATGATGGACATCCCGGAAAATGTGATGAGTTTTTCAGACAGGCTTCCTGATTATGATATTTGTATGATAGATATTCATGAACAGAATCCTGAGTTGTTTCACACGGAATGGAAAGATATTTTCCAGCTTATGAAGCACAGCCGTAAAAAAGACGAATTGAGAAAATACGTAGAAGAGAGTACCGAAGAAATACGAAAGCTAAGTCAAGAAACCAGATGGCTTCTGGCGATATTACTGGAGCAATATGAATTTGTTGATGAAGAGGTTGTGGAGGTGAAGGATATGTGTAAGGCATGGGATGGCGCAATGCAAATGTATGCAGATGAAGCGAGAGCAGCAACGCGGAAAGAAATGAAGAAAGAGATGAAAAAAGAAATGAGAAGACAGGCCAGAGAAAAAGATCGCAGGACCGTTTTTAACATGTTTTCTCGGGGGTATTCACAGAAAGAAATTGCGGCAATTTCCGAGCTGCCGCTTAAAAAAGTACAGAAAATGTGTGAAGGGTTTATCGAGAATACAACAATGCCAGTACATACTTCTTGATTTGGATTAGAAATTACAGAATAGTAGCTGAGAAAGTTTAACGAGAAAAGGCATTGCAAGAAATCATATGGCGTCTGTAAAGGTTTTGATTTTGGAGTCAAACACGCTCTAGGGAGAGGCTATATCTTGCAATGCCTTTTAAAATATTTATATTATATTCCACTAATGAAACTATTTATGCGTTCTCTTTCTCCGGAAACATCTTTCCAAAGATAAAACGAATCAGCGGTCCGCAGTACATCAGCTGCCAGAAGAAGGCTACCGGGAAGTTCATGAAAGTGGTCTGGAGCCATACGGCAACGAACTGGGAACCCGCATTTTTAAACAAGATTGTGGCAATTAAGCTCATGATCGGGCACATAATGCAGATGATCATAACAGAAATTGCAACTGTGATGGCGAAAGGTCTGTCTTTAGGTGTGACAATACGAAAAGCAAGCTTATGGGCAAGGTTATCAACAATAAAGAACTCCAGTACAAATGCAACCGGCCACATAATCTTCATTTCGCCGAAAGCCATGAGAAATACCTGGTTGCTCATTCCACCGATGTTCAGGGAAATGTTGTAGCAGATCATGGCGTAGACCATAAGGAAAGCCATCATCAGAGTGAAAATAACATTTTGAAACTTAGTTTTTGGCATAAAATTGTTCTCCTTTTTCTAAAAATGGGTACAAAAAAGACACATGTGTTGTTCGTTATCAAGCATGCACTTGTGTCGTTTCCAATTTTATACCAGAGCTGATTTGTTATTAAATTGTTTACCGAATGATTATTATACCAGATAAATTGGAAAATGCAATAAGAAAATCGATATATAAGATGGACTAAGAAATGGTAATGGGAATTTTTTATAAGTCAGAATGCAGTTTTACTTAGTTACTGTGAACGGAGTGAACAGTAACTTTACTTATGTTCCTTGGTTATATTAAACTAGTGGTTTATTGCAGAATATGTAGTTCTTCTGGTAATATAAAACATGCAAGAAATCATATCGGTCATTATCCCGCTAAGGAGGCGGAGCGGACTGTAAATCCGCTGTTATCATAACACGAGTGGGTTCGATTCCCTCATGGCCGAGTATACTCCTGTAGCTCAGCTGGATAGAGCACGCGTCTACGAAGCGCGGTGTCGAGAGTTCGAATCTCCCTAGGAGTGCTTCCAATGGCAGATGTCTTGGAATAAAGTGAATCAGGTAAGGAAATGGTGCAAAGGAAGAAAGCTGTCTGTGACTAGACGGCTTTTTTTCATTGAGATTCAACTTCTGGATTTTGAAGATGTGCTATTTGCGATGGATTTCTTACACTTTACGTAAAAAACAGGTACAGAAATTGCAGGGTGTTATAATAAATCCATATTATGAATTATGTAAAATAATCGATGGAGGATGAAGGTATGAAAACAAAGCAGGCTGTAAATCCGTACCTGCCAAGCTGGGAATACGTGCCGGATGCGGAGCCGCATATTGTGGATGGACGTGTATACATATATGGTTCTCATGATCTTTTTAACGGCTTGAATTTCTGTCTGGGAGATTATGTATGCTGGTCAGCGCCGGTAGACGATCTGGGCAACTGGCGTTATGAGGGTGTTATTTTCAAAAGAGAGCAGGATCCGGCAGCACCGAAGATCCGTCTTACAAATGGTCTGGCAGCACCGGATATGATCCAGGGACCGGACGGAAGATTTTATCTTTATTATTTCATGGGCGGCACCAAGATGATCTCTGTGGCTGTCTGTGACAAGCCGGCAGGCAAATATGAATTCTATGGTTATGTAAAATATGCAGACGGCACTCCTATTGGAAAGAAAGAGGAGCCGCTGCAGTTTGACCCGGGCGTTTTTATGGATGATGATGGAAAGCTGTATCTTTATACAGGCTTTGCCCTTCAGGGAAATCCCCTTCTGCTTGATGGATCCAAGCCGACTGAGCACGGTGCAATGTGCTTCGAGCTGGACCCGGCAGATATGCTTACTGTAAAAATGGGACCGAAATACATTGGAATTGCCAGTGAGAAAGAAGCACCGGGAAGTTCTTATGAGGGACATCCCTTCCTGGAGGCAAGCTCCATGCGTAAATTCAATGGAACCTATTACTTCATCTACAGTTCCCTGAACAGCCATGAGCTTTGCTATGCAACAAGCGATAACCCTACAGAGGGCTTTGAGTTTGGCGGTGTTCTGGTCAGCAACGGGGACATCGGCCTTCCTGGAATCACAGATGTAAAAAATGCAAGAAACTGCACCGGAAACACTCACGGAAGCCTGATCGAGATTAATGGAAGCTATTATGTTTTCTATCACAGACACAGTAACCGTAAGCAGTCTTCCCGTCAGGCCTGTGCAGAGCGCATCCGCTTCGAGAATGGCAAATTCTATCAGGCAGAGATGACCTCCTGTGGTCTGAATGACGGACCGCTTAAGGGAAAAGGAAACTATCCTTCCTACATTGCCTGCAACGTATATGGCAAAAAAGGAACCCGTTTCTTAAGTATGATCAAACATCCAAAGTCCGGTCATCCATATCTGACTCAGGAAGGAAAGGATCGTGAGCAGGGGTCAGATCAGTATATTGCCAATATGTGTGACGGAGCAGTTGCAGGTTTCAAATATTTTGACCTGCGTGAGACTTCTAAGGTTCGTATTAATATTAAGGGAAAAGCAACTGGAGTTGTTTATGTATCCACAGAGGAAGGCGGCAAGCCAGTGGCAAAGATTCAGGTAAAACCTTGCAAGGAACAGCACGGTTTTGCAGCTGATGTAAACGGACTCGGTGAGAAAGAGGCACTGTACTTCAGTTACAAGGGAACTGGCGCATTTAATTTTATGTCTTTTGATCTGAAGTAAGATTCCATTAAATGTGCAGGAAATATTCTGCCTGCAAATGGAAGACAGAGCTTAAATAAAGGGAAAAAGAGTTTATCTTAAGAGTCAAATAAACCCAGGAGGCGAAATATTTGAACATTACTAATTTTGCAAAAAAACTTGCAGAAAAGCCGGTTTTTAAAACAAGAATCAAATCCGATCAGGTGAAGCTTCCGGAAATTGCCATTGGATATTTTCTGGCGCCCTTTTGCGCCATGTTTGCCAATGCCATTTTCGGTGCCTATCTGAACCGTTATTATGTGGATGTACTTGGCTGGACGAAATTCGGAGCATTTGCCACACTTCTGCCAATCGTATCTGTGATTTTCGTAGTTCTCGGAAATCTGATGATCGGGCAGTGGATCGACAACACCAGAAGTACACAGGGAAAAGCAAGACCTTATATGATCATTGCAGCACCAATGCTGATCATAGCCATTATTCTTATGTTTATGACACCAACTAAGGGCAATAATGCAGTGCAGATGATCTGGATCGCAGTGTCCTATAACCTGTACTATGCACTTGCATATCCATGTTTTTACTGTGCACATAGCTCCATGGTTTCTCTTTCTACCAGAAATTCTGAGAGCCGCGGGCTTCTTGCAACACTGTCAAATGCAGCAATGGTTGCTTCCGCAGGAGTTGGAGCCAGCATTGTAGTGCCGATTCTTTTGCAGAGTTTTCTGTTTGTGACAAAGGACGGCGGAATTGATGTGGATGCAAGCTATTCACACTGGAGAATTATTTCCATCGTGCTTTGCCTGGTAAGTGCATTTGGCTGTATGCTGGAATATTATTTTACCAGAGAGCGTATTACAGAGGAAACCATCAATCTGAATGTGAAGGAAGAGAAGCTTCCTCTGAAAAAACAGCTGGAAGGCTGTATCCACAACAAATACTGGTGGATCATCATTCTCTATTTCCTGATTTTCCAGTTTGGCCAGCTGATCAAAAACAGTTCCATGAGCTTCTATGTAAGATGGATGTTTGACAGTGTAATTAATTCTGCAAATCCGGAGCAGACTTCCGGTGCATTAATGTCAACACTTGGTTTGGTTGGCGGAATTCCTACTGCCGTTGGTATGGTAGTGGCATGGCCAATTGCCCGTAAGCTGGGCAAAAAGAGAGCTGTTGTTACAGGACTTTGCTTCTCCGTTGTAGGCGGCCTTGTCTGTTTCCTGAATGTACACAGCTTCGGAATGGTTGCTGCAAGTATGGTACTGAAAGGAATCGGAAGTATTCCGGCAATGTATGTGACGATGGCGCTTCTTTCTGATGTGCTGGATCACCTGGAAGCGAAAAATGGTTTCCGAAGCGATGGATTTACAATGTCTGTTTATAGCTCCATTATGGTAGGTCTTAGCGGACTCTGTATCGGTGTGCTGAACAGTCTTCTTACCTTTGCAGGCTACAGCAATACCGGCATTGCCTGCAATCCGCAGACTCTGGAAATCATTGAAAATGTGGCAAACTATACAGGGCAGATCGTTTACCGTCAGATGGGCGGCGTGGAGCAGGTGCTTGCATTTGCATTTCTGGCGGCAGATGTGATCACCTATGCAGTTGTTATCATTCTCATGAGCCGTCTGGATGTGGAAAAACACATTGAAGAGGATCAGAAAAAGATAAAAGAAAATCAGAAGAAAGCAGCTAATGATTAATTGTTTCAGAACCTGTTTCCTGTTATACTATTCTTAGTTAACACAAGTGATTCCGGCTCCCTGGTGCAGTGTCACTGTGCCAGGGAGCCGTTTTAGCCGAATAAGCTGCGAAGAAGCTATTCGATTATGAGAAGGCAGCAAAGCGGATTGGAGTATCCGTTTGATTGAATAGGATAGGTGAGAAATAATTATGATAAGAATTGCAATTGTAGAGGATGACAGGCATGACCGGGAGGCGTTGAAGAAATGCCTGAATCGTTATGAAAAAGAGAACCAGATGAAATTTTCCGTAACAGAATTTCAGGACGGAGAGGACATTGTAACCGATTATACAGCCAGCTATGACCTTATTATTCTGGATATTGAGATGGCTTTTCTCAATGGAATGAAAGCAGCAGAAAAAATCCGCGAGCTTGATACAAATGTAATTATTATTTTTATTACAAATATGCCTCAGTATGCCATTCAGGGATATAAAGTAAATGCGCTGGATTATATTTTGAAGCCAATTTCCTATTTTTCATTTTCAGAGAGTATGGTAAGGGCTCTGGCAAAGGTGAAGACACCGGAGAAGGAGTACATTACCATTGTTCTGAAGGGAGGTAAAAAGAAGCTGGATGTGGCGCGGATTTGTTACGTGGAGGTTCAGGACCATGTGCTGATCTACCACACTCTGGATGGGGATTTTGAGACAAAGGGCACTATGAGGGATACAGATAATCAGTTTGATCCGAAGAAATATTTTCGGTGTAACCGCTGTTATCTGGTAAATCTGGAATTTGTAGAGACTTATCAGGGCAGTGATATTATGGTAAACGGCGATACGATCCAGGTGAGCAGAAGCAGGCGGAAGCCCTTCCTGGATGCCCTGAATGAATATATGAATGAGGTGGAAAAATGAGAGGCACAGTAGTCAACACTCCCGGATATTATTATGCCATTTCCTACTGGCTTTCTGCACTGGTAATGATTCTTGTGCATGGATGCGGGAAAAAAGATGTGTGGAAATATGTGTATGGGGTGTTGAGCTTTATCAGTATTTTTACCGTTATGTTTTTTACAGATGGAATAAAGCAGATGTTTTTCATGCCTCTTATGGTTTGTGTGTTTTTGCTGATGCTTTTGTACATCAGGATGGCAGGAGAGCTTCCATGGCGTGAAACCGGATTTTTCTGTGCGAAGGCATTTATCAACGCAGAATTTGCAGCCTCTTTGTGCTGGCAGATTCATTATTTTTATACAGGTGATTTCAGCGGTCAGGAGAAGGGGACACCAGAGCAGATGCTATGGAGAGTGCTGCATATGGTAGTTATTTATGCAGTACTATACATTCTGATTTATCTGATCGAACGTTATCTGAAGAAGGATATTGAAGAATTGCAGATCACCCGCAGAGAATTACTGGTTGTATATTTTGTGCTGATTATGGTGTATTGTATCAGCAATGTAAGCTATGTGGATGTAAAAAGTATTTTCAGTGCAGGAACAGCTATGGATGTGTTTATTATCCGTACACTGGCGGATCTTAGCGGTATGGCGGTGCTTTATGCTTATCACATTCAGGTAAAAGAGATCCAGATGCGTTTTGAGAAGGATACGCTTCGGAATATTATGGATATGCAGTACAAAAATTACAAGCTTTCCAAGGAGAGTATCGACATTGTAAATCAGAAATACCATGATCTGAAGCATCAGATCAATCTTTTAAAAAGCGGCGCAGATTCTGAAAAAGCAGGGGAATACCTGGAACAGATGGAGCGTGAGATCAAGATTTATGAGACACAGAATAAAACGGGAAATAAGGTCCTTGATACCATTCTTACCAGTAAAAGCATGCATTGTCAGAGACATGGTATTGAGCTGAAATTTATGGGTGAGGGGCAGCTGCTGAATTTTATGGAGGATATGGATATCAGTGCTCTTTTCGGAAATATGCTGGATAATGCTATTGAAAGTGTGGTGAAGATCAAAGACCGTCAGAAACGTCTGATTTCCCTGCATGTGATTCAGGATAAACAGTTTATTCGTATTCGCACAGAGAATTACTGCGAGGAGAACGTTCAGTTCCAGGATGGAATCCCGATCACCACCAAGAAAGACAAACGGTTCCATGGATATGGAATGAAGAGTATGAAAAAAATTGTAGAGAAGTATGGCGGTTCAGTTATGGCGGGCAAGGCGAATAACTGGTTTGAGCTGAAGATACTGATTCCGATGAAACATTAGACGATTTTTAGGAGGAAAAATAATGCCATCATATAGTATAATTGAGAATTTCGAAGTACATAAAAATAATCGTTTTCTGGAAATTGCAGAGGCCCTGAAGCCGGAGCTTTTGCATAAAGAAATTAAGGCTGAAAAGGAAATTATGGTGGGAAAAGACCGCCAGATGAGAACGGTTATTACAGAAGAGCACCCGATTGAAAATCTGTATGCAAAATATTTAAAATGAGATGATACAGTATTTGTGGATTTCGGGGATCATGCTGTAGGTTATGTGACTTTGGAGCTTAGTAAAACAGGAAGCCATCAGGATGCACCGGTTTATTTTTACCTGAAATTCGGTGAGCGTCTGGAGGAAATGACGGACAAAACTGCTGATTATGACGGCTGGCTCAGCCGTGGCTGGATTCAGGAGGAGTATATTCATGTGGATGTACTTCCGGCGAAGGTGAAGCTGCCAAGAAGATATTCTTTCCGTTATATGGAGCTTCGTGTAATTGATACTTCTGCCAAGTTCCAGCTGAAAATCGATGGTATTTCCTGTGATACGGTTTCTGCTGTAGATATGGAGTCTGTAAAGCCTGTGGATTTCGGAGATCCGCTTCTGAATCAGATTGATCTGGTAAGCCGAAAAACCCTGAAAGAATGTATGCAGGATGTTTTTGAGGATGGACCAAAGCGTGACCGCAGAATGTGGCTGGGAGATCTGAGACTTCAGGCGAGAGCCAATTATTACACCTTTAAGAATTATGATCTTGCCAAACGCTGTATGTATATTTTTGCAGGACTGCTTTTTAATGAGGGAAAGCTAAGCGCCTGTGTATTCACAGAACCGGAGATGGAGCCAGATGATACTTACCTTCTGGACTATGCATTGTTTTTCTCATCTGTGCTTCTGGATTATTATGAGGCAACCGATGATCTGGAAACCTTAAGGGATCTCTATGATGTGGCAATTGATCAGATCCGCATTGCCATGACACAGTTAAATGAGAAAAATGTTGTGGAGGATTTAGGTGATGCATTCTGGTGCTTCCTGGACTGGGGAGATGGTCTGAATAAGCAGGCCGGAGCTACAGCAGTTCTTATTTACTGTATCCGTTACGGAATCCGCCTTGCAAAGATTCTGGATAAACAGGAGGATATCAGCTGGCTGGAAGAGAAGCAGGCCATGCTGAAAGAGGCAGCGGTGAAAGAGTTCTGGGATGAAGAGCTTGGAATGTTCGTAAGCGGTCCGGACCGTCAGGCTTCCTGGGCAACCCAGATCTGGATGATTCTGGCCCGTGTCTTTGACAAAGAGACAAACTGTAAATTGATCCATCATGTAATGGAAGTGAATCCAAGAATCCGCATGGTAACTCCATATATGTATCATCACTATATTGATGCGCTTATCCGCTGTGATGAGAAAGAGCTTGCACTGGAAGAAATGAAGCGTTACTGGGGCGAGATGATCCGCGACGGCGCCGACACCTTCTGGGAACTGTACAATCCATACAACCGGGAGGAATCCCCTTATGGCTGCAGCATGGTTAACAGCTACTGTCACGCATGGAGCTGTACGCCGACGTATTTTCTTAGAAAATTTTATATGGATAATGAGAAATAAGATTGAGAATGAGGATCTTGCAGAAATGCAGGATCCTTTTTGAAATGAGAGAAAGATTCTTGATAAAATGCAACACGCAGGAAATAATGTCTGGCATTACAATATGGGGAAAGGAGCATTAAAATAGCCCTGCCATCATAATGGCAGGGCTAAAATAATCATTTCTTTTTATTCTTTTTGGATTTCTTAGTCTCATTCTGGGCTGCCTGAGCTTCCTCAGCAGATTTCTTAAAACGTGCGAAAAATCCTTTTTTCTTCTTAACCGGAGCGTCCAGGTTACCGCGGATGCCTTTTACACCTACTATGTAAAGTCCACTTACTTCAGCTTTGATCTCTTTCTTCACAGGGATAAGGTCGAATACTTTCTCGTCTGCGATAAGAATGGAAATCTTCGGTCCGACTTTAGCCTTAACGATCGGCATCTTGGAGCGGCGGAGAAGCTTCGGAGTCTGGTCGATGACCATCTGTGGGAGACCTGATTCCTTAAGTGGCATTCTCTTCTTATCAATAACGAGCATGGAAACGGTCTGTTTACTTGCCTCGATCTGTGCCTGCTGTTCTTCCTGCTTCTTCTGGGTCTTCTTGCCAAAGAAATATAAACCAACCAGTAATCCGATGAGGATTACGAGAATCACCAGAAGGACGATTGTTACTGGATGCATACTTATCCTCCTACTATATTATAAAGTTTCTTAATAACTATTCAGCCTGCACGGTTCCGCAAAGCGTGTGACCGTGAAGAAACTGAACAGTTACATTCTTGTTTCACATAAACTATATTTTAACATCATTTTTTGGAAAAGGCAATTGTTTTGTTATCTCCTTTAAAAAGCTTATACGCCGTGAAAGTATATAAAATCGGTACCGCAAATGCTGCAAGATTCATAAGAACCAGTATAATACTTCCCTTAATATGAAAGAAGTGGGCAATCTGGGGAATAAAGGCCAAAATTCCAAAGATAACGGTGCTCATTCTTCCTTTTTCTGCATTCATCACGCCTATAATTCCAATTGCAATCTGAAGAAGTGTAAATGCATAAGTAAGTGCAAAAGCCTCTGTAGTATCACCATGGCTTACATGTCTGCCCACAATATTAGTGGTTCCGATCCAGAAGCGGGCTGCGATCAAAGAAGCAGAACCCAGGGCTATTTCAAATAGTGCGCTGATGCGCATAATATCTGATCTGTTCATATTTTCCTCCTTTAGAGTGAATGATATAGAGCTTAATATTTTTGATATTTGAGGTTAAAACATATTTTATCATGTGTTTTTTATTTTAACAATATATGGCAATAGAATGCAAGGATATGGTGCTAGAATATAAATAGTACAAGTCAAAATGAGAATCCCTAATTACAAATTTTATGGTACTATGTAGTTACCGC
>NZ_JADPEX010000040.1:0-24554 GCF_015668065.1 Ruminococcus sp. 1001713B170207_170306_F1
GTATAAGGCAGGTTACCCACGCGTTACTCACCCGTCCGCCACTAGAAATAAATTAAATCAACCGAAGCTTCAATAAAATATTTCCCGTTCGACTTGCATGTGTTAAGCACGCCGCCAGCGTTCATCCTGAGCCAGGATCAAACTCTCTGATAAAGTGTGTCAGCAATTCAGCGCTGCTTGCAGCGGCTTAATTGCGCATCACTGAGTGAGCAAAGCTCACGAAGTGTTTGATGCACTCAAGACAACCAACTAGCTTAGTTATCTCTCGTCATTACTGTTATAAAAAGTTCATTCTTTTGAATGATGATTCGTTAAGAATTTTCGAGAATCGTATGTGTTTCACTGTTTAGTTATCAAGGTTGTTTGTCTGTCATCTCTTTGCGACAGCTTGTTTACTTTATCATATCTTTCAGATCTTGTCAAGCACTTTTTTCAAAAGTTTTTAAGATTTTCAAGATCCTGTCTAAAGCTGTTTGTTTCTGTCGTTCTGTTCAAGCGACTTGGTTACTTTATCATAAGTTCAGTCATTTGTCAACAGTTAATTTGAATTTTCTGAAAACCATTTTATTTTTCAGTATTTCAGAAGCAATTCCTTGCGACAGCTTGTTTACTATACCACTGCCGCAAGGAATCGTCAAGCACTTTTTACAAAATCTTACAAAAATCTTTTAGATTTTTTCGCAGCAATCTCCATATTGCAGCCCAATAAAACACTCAATCTGAAAAGTCCTATCATAACAAGTACGCCATAATATACATCAAATATATTTTCTTTCATTTTTTAATTAAATTGTTTTCATAATGAAAGAATTTCTGTCACTGTAACGTTAGAACTTTTCCCATAAACAGCACTTCCTCATTTGCACTGTCGTAGATCAGAAATGCAAATGGCCGTGTCAGCTCAACATCTTTTATAATCGGATCCGTATCCATTGCAGACATGCATTCCATTGTCACTGCAGTCACAGCGGCAGCCTTAGTTCCATTTTCGTCTAGTTCCAGCTTTGTTTTCTGTAAAACAGAACTGACATGAACCGCTTTATCTGCAATGCCTGAAAAATCAGCATCGTCTGAAAAAACATTCTCAAGTCCTATTCTGCTGAGGATATCACTTAACTCAGCGGTTGTTTCAAAATTCAGCTTAGGCATTTTACAATTAACTTCATCGTATTCCGGTTCTGATTCCAGAAGACCTTCAATATCCAGCTCATCAAGAGTAAAATCTCCTTCTGCTTTCGGCAAAATTCCAATGAAACTCAGATTATTTGCATAGTATTTTTCAAATGCTGTTGCCGCATCATTTTCATAGTAATTATCACCGATGCTTGTCATGTACTTTGTTTCTTCGTTATCGCCGAATTTTTCTTTTTCATCAGAAACATCCCATGGATCCTGGGACCATCCGGATTCGAAATACAATGAATTGGTGAGACACAATTCACTGTTTTCATTAAGCATGTCAGGTTTCATAATTTCCGGAATCAGCCCATCTGTATTTTCATTGCACCATGCATTAATAGTATTGCATGTGTTTTCTTTATCAGAAAAATCAAGAATTTCCGCCTCTGCTTCAAAATTATCTTCTGCATTTTTTTGAAATTGGTCCTGCAGAGTCAGTCCCCGATTTACCCATAAAGCATCTGCAATTTTTAATTTCGATGTATAACCATAATTTTCGTCTTCTGTATTATAGCTTTTAATTACATTCATATACTTTCTGGCATATGCTGCAAAATCATCGGTTCCTAAATATTCATTTAATGCGTTTTTCGTTTCGCCCTTGGCACCTTCTGCAATCATGCCAAGGGCGAAGTTAAGGCTTGTGGGGCTTAACATTATATTGGAATCCTGATTTTCTTTGGCTATTTCATCTGTAAGGTTAATAGAATTCTGCAGATTAACTGATTTATCAAGATCAATGTTCTTTTCAGCTGCATTTAATTCTGCGTGACTGGCTGTGGCAGCATATACATGGATTGGAGGAGCCATGGTTGTCATGAACGTCAGTGCTCCGGCAAAAAGTTTTATTTTATTCATGTATAACCTCCTTGTACGGTCGATGAAGTCCTTTTTGCAAAGGTTTTCTGCAAGTTTTTGTTTTATTTTAACATATTTGTTTCTTCTTTCTGTTATATTAATTTTCATTTAGTATAAGCGAATTTCCGTATTTACAAGCAGCTCTCCCTCATATTGTAGTTTAACAGAGAAAAAACGTTTTTCCTCTGAAAGAAGCAGGTTCAGAAAAACTTTATCACCTTCCCATGTAGGAAGCTCTGGCACTATTTTCTTATCAACCCAGCATAGTTCGCCTTCATTGCATTCAATCAGTTCCCCGGTATATCCATCAGCTGTAAATACACACATAAGCTCAGATTCACATTCGCTGTTTATAAAGGTTACCAGGCCACGAAATTTGTAGGAAGTAAGTGTGAGTCCTGTTTCTTCTTTTACTTCACGCAGAAGACATTCTTCAGGGGATTCCTGATCTTCTGTATGTCCACCTACACCGATCCATTTGCCTTTATTTATGTCATTTTGCTTTTTTACTCTGTGAAGCATCAAATATTTGCCATCGTTTTCGATATAGCATAAAGTAGTTATTGTCATTTATTCTCCTTCCCGCAGGCACTGCTTTTTTCTGTAAAATATAAAACAAGGGCGATGCATATCAGTTTTATACATGCCCCTGTTTACTGTTTTAAATCAGATTTCGCGTGTAGCTTCTTTCAGCCATTCTTTTTCCTCTTCTTCCAGATATGGAGAAATCTTTTTATATACCTGTGCATGATAATTATTAAGAAGTGCCCGTTCCTGCACAGTCATCAGCTCGGGAACAACAGCATCCAGATCAAACGGTACCATAGTCAGATGTTCAAAGCACATAAACTGGCCAAATGAGGTTTTCTCTGCTTTTTTGCATACAAGCAGGTTTTCGTGGCGGATTCCATATTGGTTTTCCACATAGTATCCAGGCTCATCTGATGTGATCATACCCTCTTCCAGTACTGCATTATCTCCCTGAATAATTCTCCAGCGGAAGCTGTTTGGTCCTTCATGAACATTCAGAAGATAACCAACTCCATGTCCTGTTCCATGATTAAAATCCTGTCCCATTTCCCATAACGGACCACGCGCCAGATAATCCAGATTTACACCAGTACAGCCATAACGGAATTTGGCATTTCCAAGGTTCAGCATGCCACGTAAAACAGCGGTAAAATATTTCTTCTGCTCGTCATTCACAGAGCCCATAACAATTGTGCGGGTGGTATCTGTAGTACCTTCGTAATAGTGTCCGCCTGTATCTGCCAGAAGGAAATTGCCAGGCTCAATGGCAATATCTGTCTCTGGTGTTGCAGAATAATGGTTGATTGCAGCATGAATGCCATAAGAAATAATGGGGTCAAAGCTGTTGTCGATAAAGTTCTCCTGCTGGGCACGGAAGCTGTACAGCTTCTCTCCTGCGCTTAACTCTGTTATTGGAATTTTGCCAACATTTTTCTTTAGCCAGCAGATGAATTTGGTAAGCGCAACTCCGTCTTTGATATGAGCGATACGTTCATTTTCTACTTCTACTGGATTTTTAATTGATTTTGGAAGAAAAGTCAGGTTGGCTTCATCCAGAATCGTTACTTCCTTCGGAATACTGTTTACCAGACGACAGTTGGCTTTCTTTTTACAAAGAAGAACTGTCATGTCTTTCTCAAATGTTTTTACATATTCATAAATGCTGTCATAGGGCAAAATGGTTACGCCATCCTTAGATAATGCGTCCAGAATTGAAGCCGAAAATGCTTTTTCATTTGCAAACAGCCTGATTTCTGTTTTGGTCATGACCAAATAAGAGAGAACAACCGGACAGCAATGTACATCGCCGCCACGAATATTCAGCAGCCATGCAATGTCATCCAGAGAAGTCAGTACAAATCCATCTGCACCTTTCTCTTCCATTGATTTACGGATTCTTCCACATTTGTCAGCACGGGATTCGCCTGCCCATTTTACATCCAGTTCCATAACCGGTTCGCAGGAAAGTGCCGGACGATCTTCCCAGATTTCTCCTACCAGATCAGAATCCGTCTGAAGAGTGGCTCCTTTTTTTGCAAGAAGTTCGGCCAGTTCATCTGCTTCTTCGGCGCTGACGGTTCTTCCGTCAAAACCAAGGCACATTCCCTCGCCTAATTTTTCTTCCAGAAACTGGTGCACAGTGGGAACATCTGGTTCTCCCATTTTAAAAAGCTCTACACCCGTTCCCTCCAGCTGTGCGGCCGCCTGGATGAAATATCTTCCATCTGTCCACAATCCAGCCATATCCTGCATGATGACTGCTCTGCCGGCAGATCCGGTAAAACCTGTAATATATTTTCTGCACTTAAAGTATTCTCCTACATATTCAGATGCATGAAAATCATCTGTGGGAACAAGATAAGCATCTATTTTCTTCTCTGCCATTACTTCCCGAAGTGCGGTGATTCGTTCTTTAACTGTCATAAAACTGACTCCTTCCAGTGAATTTTGTCTATTCCTATTATAATATCCACGTTACCCTTTCGCAACCTGTTTAAGAAAAAACACTTTTCTATTCCCAAAAGACGTGATATACTAACTTTCGAAATGAATGATATGCAAAATAGGATTTTATGCGTCAAGTGTTCGGTGAATGGGGAGTTGTCACTGAAACGAAAAGCACGTCTTACGGTATATTATCCGCACCCGTTGCAAGCACTATAAGAGGGATATCTCATATTGTGTCAGAGCCTGCCCGAAAGGAGCTTTCTGCAAGATGCACATTGCGATTTGTGGAAACGTTTTTTAACAGGCTCAAGGGAATGTTTTCGACATACATTCTATCACAATTGGAGATATCCTTTTTTGCGTATTAAGCAGGCAGATATTCGAATTCGAAAATCCTTCCCCGGTTTTATCAAAAAAGGATAGTCTCCGCAATCAAATACAAAGGAGGTTATTTTTAATGGTTGACAAACAAAAAATAGAACAGGCCATCCGCCTGCTTCTGGAAGGAATCGGTGAGGATATTACCCGGGAGGGACTGATTGATACTCCCGACAGAATTGCACGTATGTGCGAGGAAATTTACGGTGGTCTCGATCAGGAAGCAGATCACCATTTACTGAAGCAGTTTCCAGTAGAAAATAATGAGATCGTATTGGAAAAAGATATTACTTTTTACTCTATGTGCGAGCATCATCTGATGCCTTTTTATGGTAAGGCGCACCTGGCTTATATTCCCGATGGAAAAGTCACAGGATTAAGCAAGCTGGCACGTACGGTAGAGGTTTATGCCAGAAGACCGCAGATCCAGGAACGCCTCACAGTACAGATTGCGGACGCTCTGGAGCGTGCCCTCTCTCCGAAGGGAATTATGGTTATGCTGGAAGCAGAACACACCTGCATGACCATGCGAGGCGTTAAAAAGCCAGGAAGCAAAACAATTACGACTGTAACCCGCGGAGCCTTCAAAGAAGATAAGGAGCTGCAGAAAATGTTCCTTTCCATGGTCGGAAAATGAGCAGTTCTTTTTCTGAAACAAACCGTATTTCTTTAATCTGGCGGCATCCCCTTTATCAAAAGCACTGTGAGAAAATACAGGAGCTTGAAAAAAATCGTATTTTCTGCAGACATACGCCGGAACACTTTCTGGATGTTGCCAGGCTGATGTATATTTATTCTCTGGAAAACAAGCTTAATCTGTCCAGGGAAATCATTTATGCCACTGCTCTTCTTCATGACATTGGCCGTGCGCAGCAATATCTGTCGGGTATTTCTCATGACATTGCAGGAGTTGAAATAGCCGGAAAGATTCTGGCAGATCTGCATTTTACAGAGCAGGAAAAAGAGGAAATATTATCTGCGATCAGTCAGCACAGGACGGATGGATCTGATAATGTGTTGGCTATGCTGCTATATAAGGCTGATAAAAAGTCCAGAAATTGTTTTTCATGTTCAGCAGCTTCAGAATGTTACTGGCCTTCTGAGAAAAAAAATCTGACAATTGAATATTAAGCCTTCTAAAAAATCTAACAGAAAGGATGGTTTCTATTTATGAAAATTGGAAATCGTTTTTTTGATACACAAAATCACACTTATATAATGGGAATTTTAAATATTACTCCTGATTCTTTTTCCGATGGCGGGAAATGGAATCATTTAGATGAAGCTTTGCGGCATACAGAAGCCATGATCGCGGATGGTGCGGATATTATCGATATTGGCGGGGAGTCTACGCGTCCCGGACACACGCCGGTCAGTGCAGAGGAAGAAGCTCAGAGAGTTTTGCCCGTTATCGAAGCGGTCAGAAAACGTTTTGACATTCCCATTTCTGTAGATACCTTCAAAAGCAGCGTGGCAGAAAGTGCGATTCAGGCCGGTGCAGATCTGGTCAACGATATCTGGGGATTAAAATATGATTCTGAAATGGGAGCTGTAATTGCCAAATATGATGTTGCATGCTGTCTCATGCACAATAAGTCCAATACAGAATATAACAATTTTCTCATCGATATGCTTTCTGAGACACAGGAATGTGTCAATCTTGCAAGAAAAGCAGGAATCAAAGATGAGAAAATCATTCTCGATCCAGGGGTTGGATTTGGAAAAACATTTGAGATGAATCTGGAAACTATGAATCATCTGGAGCTTTTTAAGAATCTGGGCTTTCCGGTTCTTCTTGGCACCTCACGCAAGTCGATGATCGGACTGGCACTTGATCTGCCTGTAGACCAGCGTGTAGAGGGAACACTGGCTACCAGTGTAATTGGTGTGATGAAGGGCTGTTCTTTTGTGCGTGTTCATGATGTCAAGGAGAACAGACGCGTGATCCAGATGACAGAAGCAATTTGGGGTTGTAATTGAGAGTAAAGAGGACATTCGCAATCCGCTTTGCTACTTGCTCATGAACGCAGTCGCGAAACGATTGCGTTCAAATTCCTCAAAATTGTAAATAGTCAACAGAAAGGAACAACTGTTATGGATGAAACCAGATTTGATAAAATAGAAATTAAAGAACTGGAAATTTTTGCCAACCATGGTGTCTATCCGGAAGAAAATGTACTTGGACAAAAATTTGTTATTTCTGCCACCCTCTTTACCCACACACGTCAGGCCGGGTTAACGGACGATCTGTCTGCTTCTATCAATTACGGGGAAGTCAGCCACATGATTACAGATTTCACCAGAAAACATACTTTTAAGCTTCTGGAAGCGCTTGCAGAAAATCTTGCAGAGATGCTGCTCGACTCTCTTTCCGGTCTGGAACAGATCACACTGAAAATTGAAAAGCCATGGGCTCCTGTTGGTCTTCCACTGAAAACCGTATCTGTGGAAATCACAAGAAAATGGCATACTGCATACATTGCTTTTGGCTCTAATATGGGAGATAAAAAGCTGTTCATCGACAATGGGATACGTGGTTTGAATAAAACAAAAGGATGCCGGATAGAGGCCGTTTCTGATTATCTTGTAACAGAACCTTATGGTGTTACCGATCAGGATGAATTTCTGAATGGAGTTTTGAAAATGCGTACCCTTCTTTCACCGGAAGAATTGCTGGAACGTCTTCATCAGCTGGAACAGGAGGCAAACCGGGAACGTATTATTCACTGGGGTCCTCGTACTCTGGATCTGGATATTCTCTTTTATGATCAGGAAATCATTGATACTGCAGATCTTCACATCCCCCATCCGGATATGCAGAATCGTGACTTTGTGCTGGCTCCTATGAACCAGATTGCCCCTTACCTCAGGCATCCTGTACTAAATCAGACAATTTCACAGCTTTTAAATATTCTTCTTTGCCGCTAAACGAACATGTCGCCTACCGGCGACATCACATATGAAAGTCAGCTGTTCCGCGCCTATGACGCTCCCACAGCTGCCGACCGCATTCGTAATCCGTGCTATCACGCCACCGTACGGTTCCGTATACAGCGGTTCAACCAACTTAACAAGTGACAATCTAACATTGGGGCTGCCGGAAAACAGGCAGCCCCTTGTGTAATAATTCGCATCTGCTGTCAGGAAGTGAGACGCTGTCCGCAATATTCACAGTTGCACAGGCGGCCTTTTATTATCTGATTCTTTGCACCGCAGCTGGGACAGGTAACTGTAATATAAATCTTCTCATTCACACGTCTGTTTGGTGCAGTGATCAATATATAATTTTCTTCTCTGTCTATCTGAATATTTCGAATATACCCTTTGGCAATCATTTTTTCCAATTTCCTTACAGCATCTTTTCCCATCTCAGTCTCAAACTTCTCAAATGAGAGCGTGCTCTGGGCATAAGATTCAAACCAACAGGCTATTTCTCTGGCTTTTTTCTTCTTCAATGCTTTCTGGATTTCCCGGAAGGTGGGATACAAAAATAACAATCCCAGTATAATCTCCGTTGCTGCCATTCCCCAGCGTCCTTCACCAATATATTTCTCTGCTGCGCCAATAGCTCCCAGAGTAAAAAGTATACAGAAGCCACAAAGAACCCATTTCAGTTTTCCTAACACTCCTGTTTTTTTATTCTTTTCTGTTAAAAAATCATTCATGTCTGTTTCCTCTTTCCCCAATTAATCAATCTCTGTTATATACGAAAGCCTGTTTAAAAAATCATTCCTGCAATCTGCACGCCCTGATGAATCTTCTGTCAGCATATACCAAAATCCGTCTGTCAGCCAGCTCCCAGCAAAAGCCACGCATCGCCTAACGGATCGTAATAATAAACCACATTATCTCCTGCCGCATAATATTTTTCTTTTGTAAAATGTTCCTCATGATCTGTCCCTATAACAAATACCGGACAGTTTCTTCCCTCAATATACTCCTCCGTACCGGTATACCACAGGGACATTCCAAGACCAAGGTAATAACTAACTTCGTCTGTTTGCGCAATCAAGTCCCTGGCAATATTTATATCCAATGAATAATCATACTCTGATTGATACTCATCCCAATCATAATATATTGAAAAATCATAGCAGTAGGCTTCCGCTGCAAGGTGTCCATCCTTTAGCGATACCATAGGATGGTATTGCACACTCATATTCTGCTTCTGCACAGAAACCATTACATTGGAAAAAATCTCGCTCATATTGCAGCGCAGGATAATGACTTCATTTTCCTGCCCCATATACCATGGATTGTTCAGATCTTCCAAATATTCCCCTTCTTCCGTAACCTGAGTCGGATAAATACTGATCTTACAATCAAGTCCTGGAACAATAGCATAGATTTCATAACCTCCTGCATCAACAACAGTTCCATCCTGCAAAAAAGGATAAGCCGCAGCCAATTCTTCCTGCCTGGTATATTCAAGTATCTCTGATGTATCTGCATTTTCATAAGTGTAGCCCAGAAATGCCATTCCAGCCTGGCATTCATTTTCTCTGATAATGTCTTGCAAAATTGCCAGATTCTCTTCTGCCCCAGAAGTTTGGGCAGATACTTCTCTCACACATTCACCGTAGTTACTAAAAGAAAACAGTACTGCGCAAACACATACAGCAATAGAAAATTTTTTCATACTTTCAGCTCCTTCCTGTCAGAATATGCCTATGCCTTTCTATTTCAGTGTGGTTACAATCAATTTACTTTCCAACGCAGCTGCTATCAGATCTTCCTTACAGCTATATCCTGCCTTGTCAATCATTTCCTGAAAATTCCATCTTACCCCGGAAGTCGAACAATCCATTTTCCTTGCAATCTCCGAATAGGACATCCCATGAATATACAAACGCAGCATTTCCAGTTGTCTTGGACTGATATCACCGCTTGTGATCCAGTTAAGTTCCACCTTTGGCGTTATATCCGGAAATACACGCTCACCATTTAAGGTTCTGTAAATCACACTCCGTATATCCTCTTCACCGTGATCTTTATACCAGAGACTGTCCGCACATCCGCTTTTTGCTCTTTCCAGCACCTTGGGATCGATCAGAGACGTAACAACCAATACCTTTGTATATGGGTACTTTTCCCTGATCATTTTTCCGGCGCTCAGCCCATCGTGATTATGAAATGTCTGAACATCCATGATTACAAGATCTATTACTGAATAATCACAGATTTTTACAGCTTCACGGGCATCCGAAATTGTCTGAACATGTCGAAATTCCGGATTCTGCATAAGAATATATTCAAAATACTTCTGCATGATCTTCTGATCTTCTACTATCAGTACACGTACCATCCAAACTCATCCTTTCTGTCAGCGGCATTTTCAATATCAGACAAAACTCAGGGACAAATGAAATTTGCATTGTGCAGTTCATTGATTCGGCTGCTTTTTTCAGTGCAGACAAACCACCGCCTTCTTCCGCATTTTTTTCAGGCGCATCTCCATCATTGGTGATCCGGATGTTGTATTCATTTGCATATTTGTCTATCTTCACAAAAACAACATTGCCGTGGGCATGTCTGGCACAGTTTGTCACACATTCACGGATTGCTCTGTCTGCCAGAACTCTGTAAGATGGATATAAAGGAAAGTTTCCGCTGATCTGAACCGAAATCCCAAGCTCCTCTGCATGTTTAATCGTATCCTCATACAGCTTTTCCATACTCTCTACGGCAGAGCCGGTAAGAATATAAACCAGATGCTTCAATGCAGACAATTGTTTATCCATTTTGTCCTGATTTTCTTTTCTCTCCAATATTCTGCGTATTGACAGAAGACTTCGCCCAAAATTATCATGGACTTGCATTTTCATAGCAAGTGTTTCCTGCTCTCTGATTTTATCACCGATTTTTTCGTACATTTCCTCCAGCTTATGATTCAGGATTTCCAGCTTTTCATTGTTTGCCCTGATCTTTTCACTATTATAGTAAATTTCTGATACATTAACTGCTACTGTCTGCAGATATCCTGCACAATCCGGCTCCTGCAGACGATATTCCTGAAACATCCAGACAGAATCATCTGGAAAATAAAACACGTTACTGTCGCTGCTTAATCGGATAAGTCCTTTTGATATAATTTCATTGTCCATTGCTTTTCGCAATGTATCATAATCCTGCAGATAAGCCCCCGTCATCATTCTGCACAATTCCTGCATCTTGGTATTACACAAAACAATCCTTCCAAGCGAATCCGAAAAGCATACTCCACACGGAACGTCATCCACAGCTTCATTCACAGACCAGTACGACAAGGAATGATTATATTTGTATCTCTCCTTCCAGATTGCCCAACAAAGATAAAATGTCAATGCAACAATCCCTGCTGCTAAAATACTGGCCGGATAATCCTGGAGCATTGGCTGATATGCACTTTCTCCAATACTATATCTATGCTCATTCATCAAAGAAACCATAAGAGCAAAAGAAACTGCAAAAACAGTTATTGTCGTTATCACTTTCTTTTTCCCGGAAAAACAGGTGATTCTTAGCAGAAAGAGAATAAGTTCCAAAATCAGGCAGATTTCCAGAAGAATCATCAGAAAATTCTGCATTGCTATGCTGCATTCTACAAAACTATTCATCTGCCGCCTCTCTTTCTGAATATGCTGCACCCAACAAACCATTCTTTTTCATCTTCCTGCTGCACTTTAAGGTCCGGTCTTTCTGACATTAAGCCGCACAGATCTGCCTCTGATGCAATGTGAACGGAAATCCGAAGATCATCATCAATCTGCGACACACGGTAAAACATAGACTGCATCACATCAGATAGCCGTTCTGCAAGCCATTCAAAGGTATCATAGCATTTTAGTATATCCTCTGCATTCAGCTGAATATCTCCATTTTCCACATAATAAGCAGCCCGGATCCTGCATAATTTTAAACTGTCACAGGATTCTGCAAGACTTTGCCTGAGATCTTCCATAGTAAGCACATTTCCATCTGATGTATATTGTGTCAATACCAGATTTTTTCTCCGCTTCAAATATGTACCAATAACTACAATTTTACCGAGAAGCAGATCATATCGTTCCCTTGATTCCGTCCTTTCCAGTTCATCCATCAACTGCGACAGCAATTCCAGCTGTCCGGCAGTCTGATTCTGTATCATGTTTAACAGCCGATTCTGTTCTTCTGTTTTTCTTCGCTCCGCTTCTTTCTCATAGGTTTTCTGCAGCAGTCTGTTTCTGGCAGTCAGTTCTTCCTGCTGTTCCCGAATATCCTGATATTGATCCAGCAATATTGAAATATCTTCTGACCAAAACAGATGTCCTCCCCTTATGGGAATATGGTTGATCCGGATTCCCTGTTCCTGCACAGATGATCTGTGAATGATCATTGTACGCATTTCAGGAGAAAGCTTGGGAAAATCACCAGAATGATAATAACGCTGAAAAGAATCATCTGTAATCTCTGCGTCCAGCCCTCCTGAAGTCTGGAATAATTCAAAATATCGATTGTTTGTCTGTATCAATCCGCATACTATACAGCCCTGATAAATTGCTGCCATTAAAAGACAACACACTGCTGTCATATCCCCTGCAAGGGTTTTGATGAAAGACAAATGAAATATATTTCCAACATTCCATCCCAGAAGCAATATTCCTGGAATGACTGGCAGCCAAAACTGTTTCTTTCCCGGAATCCTGCTTTTTCTGATCAGAATAATTTCCATTCCCGTCAGACAACTCAGCATCCACCCCTGAATCACTGCAAAAAGAATACCATAACTATAATCCCTATCCGAAAATGGAGGCTGTTTAGAAAACCGAAACACCAGCTGATGCAAATCATTTGTAAAAACACTTATGATCAATACTGCCGCCACAGTCAAAAGAATTATGATTTGTCTGACCGTTTTTTCTTCATCTTTTTCAACAAAAAACAATGCTGCTGACAGACCTAAAACAGGGATCAAGATCATCGGAATATAATACAGATACCAACATATATGTTCTCCAAGAGGTTCATGAAAAATATGAAATTTCACTGTTCTTACAAAGAACCAGAATACCATCAGACAACCAATTGCAGTCAGACATCTGCGCATTTTTTTATATACTACATGCTTTTCCAGATAGATTACCCAGGCACAGTACAGCCCCAGGTAAATACAATTGCGGCACTGGTCTGCAAAATTTCCTGCAAAAGTATTTTTCGGTCTTACCAGCCTGCAGAAATAAGCCAGAAGCACGCTTATCAGAATTACTCCATACGACAACATCCTCTTTTTATTATATGTCATGAAAATTCCTCTCTCATTGTATACTTTTATAACAAGTATACTATAAAACTCTGTTTTATTATATAGTTTTTAGAGAAATTGTCAATTTTCAGAGTTTTCCGATTATTGGTCACTGGGTTAGAATGAACAATAACCCTATTATCACGAACAGAGTGAACAATCATGTCCACTCTGTTTTTCATTACTTAAAACGGTCTTGGCTGACCACAATATTCGCAGAACCTTCCCACATTCTCTGCACCACACTGGCATCTCCACGATCCGCTATCAGGTTGCATTCCTGGGTTCATGTTCATTCCAGGACGCGTTCCTGCGTTCATGCTCATTCCAGGCTGCATCCCTGTGTTCATGCTCGTTCCAGGCTGTATTCCGGCATCATTTTGTGTCAAAGCCGCAATGATCTGATGTCCAGTCTGCTCCACTTCCATCAATTCGCCTCTCTTTTCACTGCTTATGGAAAAAGTATTCAGACGAAAATCCATATCGTCAAACCATGGAGTGTTAACCTTAATGCGCATGGTATAATCAAACTCATAGTCATATATTGGCGGCTGATAGCTTACCGTTTTTCCATCCTTTGTATAGGTTTTCTCAATCTGTTGTCGATCCACCTCTACTCTACACTGTACAATGGCGGATAACGGAACTATATCCGGATTTTCATTAACATCCAGTTTCCGTGCAACAGTAAAATTTCTCTTATGATCATCAATGAAAACAGTATAATTTCTGGTACTGATCTGACGGGTTATGCAAAAATCCATTACTGCCTTTTTGTTATTTTCACGATATTCCAATTGGCGTTTTATATCCTCTACCGTACTGTGCCGCCGTTCCTCAAACCATGGTGATAATTTTTTGGCACAGTTTTTACATAGATTCCCGTCATCTAATTTTCGATTTCCCAGTAAACCTATTTTTTCTCCGCAGATATCACAGATTTTCTTATCAAATAATCCCATAGCTTTCCTTTCTTTTCTGCCGCACCAGAATCATGCAGTTCTGGTGCGGCAGTATTTTACACTATTCTACAACATCTATTTTGTCAAAATATGTCTTTACGGAGAAGTCCTCTCCATCTGTTTCAGAAGTTTCTTCTTCACTGCCATCAGACTCTGGTTCAAAACACAGTTTTCCATCATCTAATAAACTGAGCCTCATAGTATCACAACTGAAAAGCATAGTTCCAGCCTCATCTCCCGCTGCAGTTTTCAATACCAGAATATTTCCATCCATTTCTCCCTGGAGTTCAGCTCTGCCCTCTTCTCCGCTTTCAATTACGATAAGCTCAGACTTATCTTCCTGAATAGACAACATCATCTCAAATCCGGTCAGTTCAGAATTGACAGGCATCTGCATTCCAAATGCATCCATCAAAGTGCAGATCCATTCTCCTTTGAAATCCTCCATGGTCGGGTTTTCCACCGGTTTGCCTGGTACATATGGCTCATACTCTTCCTTTTCCTGGCTTAGGATCATTGTCGTTCCATCTGCAGTTATCGTTATTTTTCCATCAGCATACTCACATTCTACCGTTTGATCGCTATAAGTCATCAACAATTTATCATTTTCTATTTTCCACTCTGATTGATCTGCCTCTGGTTCTTCCCCACTGTAAGACGTTATGGTTTCCATCTGACCGCCCTCTTTAATATCCACGGTCACTTCCATTCCCATTACTCCTGGATGAAACAAAATGTCTCCACCCATGGAAAGCTCATTTACATACCAGGTTCCAATAACATCCTTTTCTTCAAGTGCATAAGCATTCACGCTCATCAGGCCTGTCATTAAGACTCCAACTGTTCCAGCCACCCACAGTCTCATTTTTTTGTTCATAAAAACATCTCCCTTCTTGTTATTATCGTGTTTTTTGTTATTTTCATTATACGTGAATGCTTTCCTATTTGCACTAGCACTTCTGACAGTAACTGAACTGATCGGGTACATCGAATATTAAGCAACCGCCATATTGACTTGTCTGATTTTTCATCTGCTGCGCCTACGTCAGTCACCGTAGCCACCCAGAATTTAATCCACACAAGAAAAGCCTGTGATACCACCCTTTTCAGGCAGTATCGCAGGCTCACTTTACGCTACGACATAATAAACATTACATGTTTATATTATATATTTATAATGCGGACTTGCCGCGAAAAATTCTTATTCCTCTGTTCCGTACAAAGTGATCAGCTTCTGCAGATACTCGTATCTTGCCTTAGCCTCGGACTGGTTCTTAGCGAACAGTCTGGCAGCTTTCTCAGGATTCTGACGCTGTAAGGAGTTGTAACGAACCTCACCATTCAGGAATTCCTGATAATCTGTCATATCCGGTGCTTTGGAATCAAGGCTGAACTTGCTTCCCTCAGCAGCTGGATTGAAGCGGAAGTTATGCCAGTATCCACACTTAACAGCAAGCTCTTCCTCTGTCTGAGCTTTTGACATACCTTTCTTGATACCATGGTTGATACATGGAGCGTATGCAATGATAAGGGATGGTCCCGGATAAGCCTCTGCCTCTGCAATTGCTTTGATAGCCTGGTTGAAGTCAGCTCCCATAGAGATCTGAGCAACATATACATAACCATAGCTCATTGCGATAGAAGCCATATCTTTCTTCTTGGTCTCTTTACCGCCAGCTGCGAACTGTGCGATCGCACCTGTAGGTGTAGACTTGGAAGACTGTCCGCCTGTGTTGGAGTAAACCTCTGTATCGAATACCATAACGTTGATGTCACGTCCGCTTGCGAGAACATGGTCAACACCACCGAATCCGATATCGTAAGCCCATCCGTCACCACCGAAGATCCACTGGGATTTCTTAGCAAGGAAGTCTTTCTGTGTAAGAATGTCTTTTGCTTTGTCGCATCCGCAAGCCTCAAGAGCTGCAACCAGTTTCTCTGTTGCTGCACCGTTGGTAGCACCGCATGCGAAAGTATCCAGCCATTCCTGACCAGCAGCTTTAACATCTGCATTATCGCCGTTAGCTACAACATCTTCAATTTTTGCTTTCAGGCCATCACGGATAGCTTTCTGAGCAAGAAGCATACCATAACCGAACTCAGCGTTATCCTCGAATAAGGAGTTGCCCCATGCAGGACCCTGTCCCTTAGCATTTACGGTATATGGTGTAGAAGGTGAGGAGTTACCCCAGATAGAGGAGCATCCTGTAGCGTTTGCAATGTACATTCTGTCACCAAACAGCTGAGTGATCAGTTTTGCGTAAGGTGTCTCACCACATCCTGCGCAAGCTCCTGAGAACTCAAGAAGCGGCTGTTTGAACTGGCTTCCCTTAACAGTTGTCTCTTTGAATTTAGCGATAACGTCTTCTTTAACCGGAAGAGTTACACCGTAATCGAAGTATTTCTGCTCTCCCATGTTTGCTTCAAGGTTTTCCATGGCAAGTGCTTTCGCACCTTTCTTGCCTGGGCAGACATTCGCACAGGAACCACATCCTGTACAGTCAAGAGCGGATACAGTCATTGTGAACTGATACTCATCTTTCATACCAGTCATTGGTAATGTCTTGATTCCCTCCGGAGCATTTGCAGCCTCTTCAGCTGTAAGAGCTACCGGACGGATAACTGCGTGCGGGCAGACATAAGCACATCTGTTACACTGGATACAGTTCTCCGGATTCCATACAGGGATATTTACAGCGATACCACGTTTCTCGTATGCAGCAGCACCGGATGGTGTAGTACCGTCAACATAATCTTTAAATGCAGATACAGGCAGTGTATTACCTTCCTGAGCATTAACCTTAGCCTGGATGTTGTTAACGAAATCAACAACTTCCTGACGTCCTTCTGTAGCGTGAGTCATATGAAGACCCTCGTCTGCAGCATCTTTCCAGCTCTCTGGAACCTGAATCTCAACAACCTGCTTAGCACCAGCATCGATAGCTGCCCAGTTCTTCTGAACAACATCATCACCTTTACGTCCGTATGTTGCTTTCGCAGCAGCCTTCATAAGCTCGATAGCCTGCTCCTCCGGAATGATTCCGGTAAGTTTGAAGAATGCGGACTGAAGGATTGTGTTGATACGTGTTGGTCCCATGCCAGTCTCAATACCGATCTTAACACCGTCGATGGTGTAGAATTTGATACCGTGGTTAGCGATGAATGCCTTAACCTGTCCTGGAAGATGTTTTTCAAGACCTTCCATATCCCATGCACAGTTCAGAAGGAATGTACCGCCGTCAACCAGTTCCTGTACCATGTTATATTTGTTCACATAGGACGGATTGTGGCATGCTACAAAGTTTGCTTTGTGGATCAGGTAGGTAGATTTGATCGGTTTCTTACCAAAACGAAGGTGGGACATTGTAACACCACCTGACTTCTTGGAGTCATAATCAAAGTATGCCTGAGCGTACATATCTGTATTGTCACCGATGATCTTGATGGAGTTTTTGTTAGCACCTACAGTACCATCAGCACCAAGTCCCCAGAACTTACAGTTTGTTGTTCCCTCTGGAGTAGTTACAAGCGGAGCGCCTGTCTCAAGAGAAAGGTTTGTAACATCATCAACGATACCAAGAGTAAATTTCTCTTTCTCAGTATTGTCATAAACAGCTACGATCTGAGCCGGTGTTGTGTCCTTTGAACCAAGTCCGTAACGTCCGGTGAAGATCTTAACGCCGTCAAATTTGCTGTTCTTAAGTGCAGCAACAACATCAAGATACAGAGGCTCGCCCTGAGCTCCTGGCTCTTTCGTTCTGTCAAGAACTGTGATCTGTTTAACTGTCTCAGGAATAGCATCGATAAGAGCCTGTGCGCAGAATGGTCTGTAAAGACGAACTTTAACAACACCAACTTTTCTGCCAGCTGCCATTAAGTAGTCGATTGTCTCCTCGATGGTATCATTTACAGAACCCATAGCTACGATAACGTGCTCTGCGTCTGCTGCTCCATAGTAGTTGAACAGCTTGTAATCAGTACCGATCTTAGCGTTAACTTTGTCCATGTACTCCTGTACGACTGCCGGAAGAGCATCGTAGTATGGGTTACATGCCTCTCTTGCCTGGAAGAAGATATCCGGGTTCTGAGCGGAACCTCTCTGACATGGATGGTTCGGATTCAGTGCGTGATCACGAAATGCCTGGATAGCGTCCATATCTGCCATATCTTTCAGGTCTTCATAGTCCCATGTCTCAATCTTCTGGATCTCGTGAGATGTACGGAATCCGTCGAAGAAGTTGATGAACGGAACTTTTCCCTTGATTGCTGCAAGGTGTGCTACCGGAGTAAGGTCCATAACTTCCTGTACGGAAGACTCACACAGCATTGCACAACCAGTCTGACGACAGGCCATAACATCGGAATGATCTCCGAAAATGGAAAGTGCGTGGGAAGCAAGTGCACGAGCGGATACGTTGAATACACCCGGAAGCTGCTCACCAGCGATCTTGTAAAGGTTCGGGATCATCAGTAACAGACCCTGGGATGCTGTATAGGTAGTAGTAAGGGCACCAGCTGCAAGAGATCCGTGTACTGCACCAGCAGCACCAGCCTCAGACTGCATCTCTGTTACCTGTACTTCCTGTCCAAAGATGTTCTTTCTTCCCTGGGTTGCCCACTCGTCTGTAGCCTCAGCCATAACAGATGAAGGGGTGATCGGGTAAATTGCAGCTACATCAGAAAAAGCGTATGATGCATGAGCGGCTGCATGGTTACCATCCATGGTTTTCATCTTTCTTGCCATAGTTTGTTTTTCCTCCTTAAAGGTATGATGAAAATAATATTTCTAGACACAATGTGTCTAAAAGTCCATATGACATTATAGCATAATCTTCCAATGATGTCTATTTTGATTTTTGTATATTATCACATACAAAGATTACCAGTAAGCATAAAAAAAGCCAGCCAGATACTCCTTTATGGAGTCTGACCAGCTTTTTAGCATATTACATTTCCGGCATGAGAACTTCCTGAAGGGATTTTCTCTTAAGCATTTCCCACACCCCCTGCTGAATCTCACAGAGTTCTCTGTGCATGTAGCAAGGAAGATGATCTCCTTTTCCATCTGTTGGACACTCATAACCTGAAGCCATACATTCTATAATGAACAAATCCGGGTCAATAGCCTTATATACGTCAAACAGAGTCAGTTCACCAAGTGATTTATTCATGGCATATCCACCATGGACTCCGCGATATCCTTTCACAATACCGGCTTTCTGAAGTTTCTTTAGTATCTTATAGGCAAAGGGAGCGGTAATGGATTCCTTCTCGCAGATTTCATTAACGCTAAGGCGAGTTTCCCCTGACAGTGCCCGAAGAACTCTTGCTGCGTAATCGCACTCTCTTGTAATAAACATGTCTGTACCTTCTCCTTACTGGACACAAATCGTACTGATTCTTATATTATGTCCCTTTTCTTCTCTTCCCCTCCCAGTATGTTCAAATTATAGCAATTTTCAACTTCTATTTCAATAGTTTTTTAATTTTTTTAACATTAATTTCACACTATTTTTAGTTATCGACTGTTTTTAGACGTTTATTTATTTCCAGACAGATTTCTTCCGCTGTCCGATTGTCTGTTTTTATAACAAAGTCTGCAGCAGCTTCATACTTGGGACGCCTTGCCTCCATCAATTCTTTTATGTATTCCGGATTCATATTTTTTTCCAGAAGAGGTCTGTTGTGGCTGCCTTTCACTCTTTCGTAAACAGTCTCTGGTTCTGCTGTCAAAAGAACAATCGTTCCATTCTTCTTCATCTCATCTACATTGCACTGACGCATTACAGTTCCTCCGCCACACGATACTACAATATTATCCATGTCAGAAATTTTTCTTACAAGTTCGGTCTCCAGATTTCGAAAATATTCTTCCCCTTTTTTTTCAAAAATTTCTGGAATGCTCATTCCCTGTTCCTGAACAATCTGCTCATCCATCTCAATTTTGTCAAAACCGCATACCTCATGCAGGCAATTCAGGATCATACTTTTACCGGTTCCCATAAAACCGGTAAGATATATCTGTTTCTTCGGCATAATTTTTCCTCCAGTTGAATGCCAGGGAAGCAGCACCGTACACCACCTTTTAGAAAAAACTTCCGGAGCTTTTATTCATTCTGGCATTATATTCAGCCATTATAACAGCGGCTTTTTTTTTTGTAAAGTCTAAGGTTTTTGGATTTTGTAAGTTTTCTCCATGTTTCTGCTGTAAAACAGCCTTTAAACAAGAAATAATTGTTGCAAATTTGCCAGTTTACGATAAAATGAAAATCGGCTATACTTATCATTATATGTGTATTTATAAGGATAACGTTTTAATATAGGAGGAAAATATGATTTCAGCAAACAATATTACTTTGCGAGTTGGAAAGAAAGCTCTTTTCGAAGATGTTAATATCAAATTTACAGAAGGAAACTGCTACGGACTTATTGGCGCCAACGGTGCAGGAAAATCTACATTTCTGAAGATTCTTTCCGGTCAGCTGGAGCCTACCAAGGGCGACATTGTGATCACACCAGGACAACGTCTCTCTTTTTTACAGCAGGATCACTTCAAATATGATGCCTATACAGTTCTCGACACTGTAATTATGGGTAACCTTCGTCTCTATGAGATCATGAAAGAGAAGGAAGCCATTTACGCCAAGGAGGATTTTACCGACGAAGACGGAATCCGTGCCAGCGAGCTTGAAGGTGAATTCGCAGAGATGAACGGATGGGAAGCAGAATCCGATGCTGCTACTCTTCTGAACGGTCTTGGAATTGACACTGAATTCCACTATGCACAGATGGCTGACCTGACCGGTAGTATGAAAGTCAAGGTTCTTCTTGCACAGGCACTTTTCGGAAATCCTGACATTCTGCTGCTGGATGAGCCTACCAACCATCTGGATCTTCCCGCAATTGAATGGCTTGAAGAATTCCTGATCAATTTTGATAATACTGTTATCGTGGTATCCCATGACCGTTACTTCCTGAACAAGGTTTGTACACAGACTGCTGATATTGATTATGGTAAAATTCAGCTGTACGCTGGTAACTATGATTTCTGGTATGAATCCAGCCAGCTTCTGATCAAGCAGATGAAAGAAGCAAACAAGAAAAAAGAAGAGAAGATCAAAGAGCTCCAGGAATTTATTTCCCGATTCAGTGCTAACGCTTCCAAGTCCAAGCAGGCAACCTCCCGTAAGAGAGCCCTTGAGAAGATCCAGCTGGATGACATGCGTCCTTCCAGCCGTAAATATCCCTACATCGACTTCCGCCCGAACCGTGAAATTGGAAATGAAGTTCTCATGGTTGAAAATCTTTCCAAAACCATTGATGGCGTGAAGGTTCTGGATAACATTTCTTTCACTCTTGGACGTGAGGACAAGGTTGCTTTCGTTGGTGCCAATGAGCAGGCGATCACTACTTTCTTCAAGATCATCACTGGAGAAATGGAACCGGATGAAGGTAATTATAAATGGGGAATCACTACCACCCAGGCTTATTTCCCCAAAGACAATACTCAGGAATTCGATAACGATCTTACGATCACAGACTGGCTGACACAGTATTCTGAGATCAAGGATGCCACTTATGTACGTGGTTTCCTTGGACGTATGCTCTTCCCTGGTGAGGATGGTGTGAAACGTGTCCGCGTACTTTCCGGTGGTGAGAAGGTTCGCTGCCTTCTTTCCAAAATGATGATTTCCGGTGCCAACATCCTGATTCTGGATGAGCCTACTAACCATCTGGATATGGAGTCCATCACTGCATTGAACAATGGTCTGATCAAGTTCCCGGGGGTAATTCTTTTCACCTCTCATGATCATCAGTTTGTTCAGACAACTGCAAACCGCATCATGGAAATTCTTCCAAATGGTACTATGATTGACAAGATCACTACTTATGACGAATATCTTGCAAGTGATGAGATGGCTAAAAAGCGCCATGTCTTTGAGATTACTGAGGAAGACGCTCAGGATAATTAAAACGCGTTTGAAAAGTCTTTCCGCAAGATGTACGACACAGATTTTCCAAACACATTCTTAAAAAGCTCCTCCTGTCAAATCAACTGACAGGAGGAGCTTTTCGCAGATATTGCTGTTTGCTTTTCTAGAGCATGTTTGAAAATGGGTTCAGGGTTTATTTACTGTTTCCTGCATATCCGCTTACCTTGATATAATCAGACGGATAGTAATAAGTTACATTGCCTTTCTTCGTGGTCAGAACACCTGTATAAGATCTTCCGGCAGAGCTCTGTGGAATCAGCATAAAATGATACTTGGTGCTTCCATTGGTAGTCAGATATTTTCTCTTATAGAGTTTGCCGCCCTTCTTATTGGTGTAGCGTCTGAATGCCACATACTTGGACTTGAAGCTGTAATTTTCATAAGAGGTTGTGTTTAATCTGCGATTAATGTTAGCACCCTTTTTAGCCGCAACAATTAATGGTAAAGTAGAAAGATTGCTTCCGGTTCTTGTCATCTTGATCCACTGACCTTTCTTGATGGTCCTTGTGTTCTTCAATGGACTGTGACTGGAACTCTGGTATGCTGCTGTAATCTTGCTCTTGGCATTCGGTGAGGTAATTTTCACGCTAAGCTTCACAGAACCTGATGTAACCTTAAGGCAGGCGATCATTCCCTGATTGGAAGAGGTGCTGCTCTTAATGTATGTGTTGTTAATGATCTGGCCGGAATCTGTTCTGGCGCCCTTCAAAGCTTCTGCTTCTCCGCCATATGCATATACAATATCATATCTGGTGCCGGAACTCTGCGGCTGAATGCGGTAACTGTAATTCGTAATCGCATTTGACTGAATATTGGTATTCAATAAATGAATACATCTGCCTGCTTTTACTGTGATCGGTTTAAACGATTTGGTTGCCGCTGATACCGGCAAGGTACAAAGCATGGTCATAGCAGCCGCTGCGACCCCGATCAATAGTTTCTTAAACTTCTTTCCTTCTCTCATAAATCCTCCTTGCTGCTCGTCTTGCGAGCTTAATATAATACATTTGCTGGTGGCTTTTGCTTACCGAACCCTTATCAGGAACACTTTATCATTTGTTTCTGATTCGCACTGCTGACTGTGCCAGAGTGTGTTTGAAAAAGGCATTTGGCATATAGCAGCATGCAGTGTTTTCTTTATAAATATTTTAGCATATTTCGCTTTGTTTTCTGTAAAATATATGTTTCTTACTCTTCTGCTGTGATTGCAGCCAGTTTGCCGCCTGTCACTTTCAAAAGATCCGCAACTGGCACTTTCAAGGTCAGACCGATTCTCCCCCCGCTTACATAAATTTCTTGAAAATTTCCTGCTGAAGCGTCAAAAACAGTGGGAAAAGGTTTCTTCATTCCAATAGGGCTACAGCCACCGCGAACATAACCTGTGATCTTCGTAATATCTTTCACATGGATCATATCAACTGCCTTCTCTCCTACTGCTTTGGCAGCTGCCTTACGATCCACTTCTTTCTCAATCGGGACTACAAATACATAATATCCGCCGCTTTTCCCTTCCATAACAAGTGTCTTAAAGGACTGTTCATATGGTGCACCTGTAATGTCTGCACAATGGATTCCGTCAATAAATTCGTCACATTCATAGGCAAGTGTTTCATACTTTACCTTCTGTCTGTCCAGCATTCGCATTGCATTTGTCTTTGCTTCTTTTGCCATTTCGGGTCAACCTCCTGTAATGTATTGGCATAGTAAAGTTTTACCATAGAATTATGTTTTCGTCAATGGAATCTGTCGGGCTGATTTTGCCCCGAAAAAAAAGGAGGGCCAGGGCTTATCAAAAAGTCCTGGCAAGTATGAAAAAGAAAATATGATCTATACGATTAAAAAGGTTATCGCCTTTGTTTGATTATTAATATACCTGAAATCTGTGATGAAATTGTGAGGGAGATTTGATGGGTTTGTGAAAATTTCTGTGAGTAGAAGTCAAATTTTAGCACCCACATTATATATTATGCATTCAGAATTTCACCCACATTTTGCCCATACGGAATTACTTATGTGAACAGGACGTGGGCTGGGTCTGCGTGTTGACTTTGCGGATAAAAAATGAGCACCCTGTATTTTGTACAGAGTGCCCAATTTCATTGCTACATAGCAATTATAGTTTATTCAATTATTAGAACTTACCAGCCTTAGCAGCTTCCTCTACAGAAACTGTAAGCCTTTATTTTACAGCATTATTATAGCTTTTGTTAGTTACTCATATGTTACATATCTCTTCGTATGTTACCTCACTCTGTTTTCGCTATATTAAAATAAGAAGAAAAGCCCTTGCTTTTCTGCGGGCAGCTGCAGGAAAGCAAGGGCTTTTCTCATATCTAAGGGATATATTTAATGTACCAGATTCTTTCTCATCTGTCGAGTTTTATCGTGCGAGATAGTGCGACAGATTTCGACATCACAGGTTCTTCACCAGGACTGTGAATCCTG
>NZ_JADPEX010000041.1:0-23744 GCF_015668065.1 Ruminococcus sp. 1001713B170207_170306_F1
TCTTTGAAGCAGGGAAAAGAAGTCTGGAATAGACCAGCATCTTCATGATGGTATTGGCATCATACTGTTCTTTTGAGCGGCGCTGCCGGTTCGTTAGAAAAGTATGGAGACCGAGCTCATGGTAGATCTGGCTCAGTGCAGCATAGCCAAAGTTTTTTCTCAGCTTGTCACCTAAACAAAGGCAATCAGAATCGTAAAAAGTAAAGTGGATGGGAGCCTGTCTGGCTGCTTTTTCAGCTTTTAGCTGCTCGACTCTTTTTTGAAAGTGAGCAATAGGGTCATCATATTTTTTTTCTAATTCGTCTAGCCAGCCAATAGATTCTACTGTTTTCTGGCGGGAGCATTTCTTAGCTTTATCGTAATAGGTGTCAACAATGGAAAGGCGAATCCGACCATTCAGGTTTGGTGTTTTTTGAGGTACATAGCAAGCACTCCGTTTCGTATAATATTTATTGCACCACAAAACGATACAAAACGCTAGTAAAATATGACGAAATTTAAAAATAAAAAAAGCCTGAAAGCAAGGAAACAAAAGGTTTTCAAGCGATAAGTGAGCATATGTTACTGCAAAACTGTGGTGCATGGCGAATCTCGTTGGGCTGCGGTTTCGGTCGTTCGCATCCTTCAAAATGAAAAGTACAAGGGAGATCTGCTTATGCAGAAGTATTATATCCGGGATTTTCTTACGAAAGAGCTGGAAAAGAACGATGGAAAACTGACACAGTATTATGTGGAAAATGATCATGAAGCAATCATAGAGCGGGAAATATGGGACGCGGCACAGCTGGTATCCCAGAGAGAAAATCTTCTGTCAGGTTGGGAGAAAGATATTGCCCAGGGAAATGCCCTGGAGCGCTTACGCGCAGCACAGATGAAAGAGCTGACCGAAAAGTATCCTGACTGGTTCCAGGTGGCGAAGAATACGAGAATGGTGATTGGGGAAATTATAATTGGGGGTGATAAGGGGTGTGAGATTTTGTTTATGGATGGCGTAAGGCTGGTGACGGATTAGAGCGTGTTTGAAAAATCATTCCCGTTACCAGGGGAATAGGCTGTGAAGAAAGAAAGCAAAAGAATTTAGCAGACTTTCGAAAAATACTTGTAAATCAAGAACTTCAATGTTATTATGATAAAAAGCATATTTCTCATATAGTTCAAGGCATATCCGCCATCTGATTTATCTAATCACACATCAGAAATCCATGCTTTTTACCCATTAACGAAGAAGAGCAGGAGTTCTGAATGAAAGGTATGTATGCTTAGCTTGTCTTTTCTGACTCCTGCAAAGAAAAGGAGGACCAGCCTATGGTAAACAGAAACTACAAGGTCACGATATTCCGGATGCTATGAAGGCAGTAACAGGGAATTGATGGAACAGTGCCAGATACTAAGGGAATATGCAATATATGTAGCGCGGGTTCGTAAATATGCAAAATATATGCAACTGGAAACAGCTGTTCAAAAAGCTGTAGATGAATGTATTCAGGAGGAAATTCTGGAAGAATTTCTTCGGAAAAATAGAGCGGAGGTTATCGCAGTGAGTATATTTGAATATGACAAAGAAGAGGAAGAACGTAAATTGAGAAAAGCTGAGTTTGAGGCTGGGGAGCAAAGTGGAATACAAAAAGGAATACAAGAGGGAATACAGGAAGGAAAGGAATTGAAAACAAAAGAAATTGTCAATTCGTTACTTCAGGATGGAATGGGCATTGAAAAGATTGCGGCTTTACTGAAAATTAGCAAAGAACATGTTTTGGAATTAGCAGGAAGGAGCAAAAATTTATGAAAAAGAATCACCACCTTCATCGGCTGGTTCGTCTTTGCCTCATCATTTCCCTGCTTCTGCTGTGCAGTACAAGCCAGGTATTTGCCGCTGCAAAGGTAAATCTGAAAAACACCAAGATTAAACTATCAGCCACCAAACTCACCTACAATCAAAAAGTCCAGCGCCCGAAGGTAAGCGTCACCTATAAGGGCAAAGCCCTGAAAGAGAAGAAAAACTATGTTCTGAAGTATTCCAAGGGCTGCAAAAAGGTAGGCACCTATACGGTTCAGATTATTGGAAAAGGTGCTTATACCGGCAAAGTGAAAAAGCAGTTTACCATTTTGCCTCCAAAGACCCAGGTAATGGGTGGTTATGTTGGAAAAAAGACTGCCAGTGTGGTAATAAAAAGGCAAACCGCTCAGACCAGCGGTTACCAGCTGCGCTATGCCACAAATTCCAAATTAAAAAATGCGAAAACCATAACAGTCAAAGGAAACAAAAACAACACCGTTTCCCTCAATGGACTGAAAGCCGGAACTACATATTATATGCAAGCCCGTACCTACATGGCCATTAAAGGAAAGAAATATTATTCCAAATGGTCTTCCACAGAACATTGCAAAACAAGCGGAAAGTCAAAAGAAAATACTTCAAATACAACGCCTACCCCTAAGCCGGTTCCGAAATTAACGCTCGAAGAGGGAAAAGCAAATATAACCCTGGAAAGCGGAAGGTATTATGAGATTGAAATTTCAAATGGAATCAAAGACATTAATATTTCTGATCCGGCTGTTGTATATTCCACAGATGAAGCTGAAGGCGGAAACAGCCACTTATTTGCGACGCTTGAGCCTGGGAAATGCGTGATTACCATCACGGATATTTATGGACAAAAAATTACTTCCACGGTTTCAGTTACCCAGAAGCTATACAATCCGCATACTGAGACTTCTTATGTAGTGACATCTGAAACAGTTGACAGCACCCTTCCTGTTCCAGCCATCAAGTCAATAGATTATGGTGACGGATGGGTGGATTTGAACTGCCCGGGAACTTTTTCCCAGTCAGATCCTTATGTTGGTTACGAAGGTTATCTTTCTTACAATGATAAGTTTGCATATAGTGTTCAGGATACGCGAACAATCGGTGATGATAACGGGATAGGAAGTGTGAGTTTCTATTATTTAGACTCAGGCCGCAGTTATTATGCAAAAGTACGTTCTTACACCATCCGCAATAATGTAAAAGTCGTTGGACCGTGGAGCGAAATTCGTAAAGTAGATTTGCCAATATATGATACGAAAGGCATAACACCTGCTAAATATACCTATGAAATTTATGGTTTGGACAAGCAGAAAGCAGATATTTACACACAGTGTATCAAACCTCTTTTTATAAAAACAGACAATCAGGATCTGAATTCTTTTAGACTGATCTGTGATGGAGAAAGCCCTTTGATAAATGTGTATTCAGGTGGAACAACGCACATATATGATGATATTCCTTATGAAAACGGCGATTCCGAGACCACTTCCCTGAAAAAAGTAAAAGGCGGTTATATCGGATATGTATATTTTGAAAAAGCAGGAACTTACGATATCGAATTCCGAGAATACTCCATGTCTGGTTACACGGTTGCAAAAACAGTGGCATTAAATGTTATGGATTATGACCAGGCTGAGAAAGCATGGATGACTGACATTATCAATAAAGTTACAACTTCCGATATGACTCCATTTGAAAAAATGGACGCTGTAAGTGATTATCTCACAGAGCCAGGTCGCTTCAAATATGTAACGGTACATGGAAATTATCTGGTATCTCTGGCTGCAGAACCTAATACTCCATTTTTTGTATCTTATCGTTGGGATTCCTGCACATCACCGGCAGCCCTTTGTGATTTTGCAAAGTTAATCGGTGGTTTTGACGATATTCACAATTGTTATGGCGATTATCAGAGAGGTACTGAGGAATGGTCACGCTGGCATTATGTGGCTAAACTTACGATAGGAAGCGAAACACGAAATTACGCCGTATGCCCGATGAGCCCAACCGGTGAAGTCGGCGAAACACAGATGATCGACCTGACAGACCTTAGTAATATGAGGAAATTTGGGTGATTTCAATTTAAATAATTCTTTTTACCGGGCAGGCCAGAAGTCATTTCTGGTCTGCTTTTCTGCACAATTCTTATGAAAATCATATACATAATCCTCAATTTTTTTGATTGACATTGCCCTTCGTTAAGTCGTATACTTAATTTACTTTTACAAAAGAAAAATCTAAATCTGACCATTCGGTCAGGTAATTCCATTTCGTTATGAATATTTTGCGTGGGGATGAAATAGTTGTTGTAAAGGTGTACTTTTGTATACTAATACTTGAAAAATACAAAATATATGTATATACTAATGATAGTACAAAATGTTCGTTCTTGTATTGTACACATGACTTTATATAACTTTTTCATACCAAGAAAGGAGTGTGCATGCGGGAAAAGAACGCCACATCAATTGAGTACTTTAAGGATCCACGACGGATAGTGGATCTTCTGAATGGAATGGTTTTTCATGGCAGGCAGGTTATTACAGAAGATAATCTGTTGGAGAAAAATCCAGTGCTGCATAATGTCTATCGGGAAAAGAATAAAGTTGTCGCTATAGAAAATACACCAGATCTGTCTGTTGCAGTGACGTGGAAGAGTCTGAAATTTCAGTTTATGATTCAGATACAAACACTGGAGCATTATGCAATGCCGGTCAGACTTTTGCACGAGAAAGGAATTGACTATTATAATCAGTGGAAAAAACTGCAAAAGGATCATAAGAACTGTAATGATTTAAAAGATAATGCCGAGCGGCTTTCGGGAATGAAAAAGACCGATCATTTTTACCCTGTGCTTCAAATTGTAATCTATTTTGGACAAGAGCACTGGCGTGCAGCCTTCAAAATGGATGATCTGACCGGAGCAAATGATTTTCCAGAAGAACTGCAGAAATTATTTTTCGAGACACCAATGCTGCTTTTTGAAGTGTATTATTTCAAAAATATACACTGGTTCCAGACCGATTTACAACAGGTTTGTGGATTTTTGCAAAGAACGAATGACAAAACGGCTTTACGGGAGTATGTAAAGGCAAATGAAGAGGTTTTCTCCAAACTAGAAGAAGACACATTTGACCTACTTACTGTAATGTCGGGAATTAGGGCCATGAAACTTATAAAGAGAGATGTTGAAACGGTGGGAGGTGAATTTGATATGTGCAAGGCGTTTGATGATATGATGAGAGACAGCAAACAGGAAGGTATTCGTGAGGGCAGACGTGAGGGCGAACGTAAGACAGAAGAACGAATGAATGAATTAATTCAAAAGTTAGTCTCTGCTGGGCGTATTAATGATTTATTGCAGGCAAGTAATAATAAAAAGTATCGAAAAAAACTGATGGCGGAGTTGGGAATTGCATAAGGGTAAAATTGGGTGGCAGCCTTTGATAGCAGCCACCCAATTTAATTCCAGAAGAATTACAATTCTTTGGGTAAATATAGTTCAACCTCAGTATTTTCATTTATTACATTGTACTTCACGAGCTTATATGTTACTCTATTCTAAGAATCGCAATTGTATTTGACTAATTCAGGCATATACAGTACTGTCGCCGATAGGAGACATATTCGTTTATGGAGCAAAGGAACTATGAAGAAAAAAAGAAAAGGTTTTACACTGGCAGAGCTTCTCATTGTTGTTGCCATAATAGCAGTATTGGTGGCAATAGGTATTCCCATATTTACCAGCCTGCTTGAAAAAAGCCGAGAAGCAGCCGATGCTGCAAATATAAGGGCACAGTATGCACAGGTTATGGATGAAGCAATTACAGTCGATGGAAATGTGAATATTGATGGAAAAGATTTTGAAAAAATCAATCTTAGGCAAAAACAGCCAGACTGGCAAACGGAGACAATCCCCAATAGTCTGGGAAATTTTTCTGTTATTGAAGGAATTCCTGGGACACAGGCGTGGGTAGAATATCATGCTGATACAGAAACGGTTTACATTAAGTTTGAGGGAGAAAGCCAAAATGGTGATAGCGGTTCAAATGGGGAAAATAATATCCTGATAGATAGCAGTTTCTGGGATAGCACAGCCGGATGGGAGGTAATAAATGCGAAATTTGAGAATGGAAAGGCAATTCTAACTCCTTCTCATAAGGATAGCGTGCTAAAACGGGGTGGCGATGAAACGATTATGTTACAGGCGAATAAAAAATACAAACTTGTTGTCAATATAGAAGAGTGCGGCGCGAATCTAAAGGTCAGACTGTCTAATAGAAATGGCAATAATACGTACCTTGAACAAAATGTTCAAACATTGGGGAAATATGAATTTGATTATACGCATGAAGAAGGGCACGATGATGATGTGAGAATTTCTTTTGAAGTTCCGAGAAGTCAAGTGGGAAAAGGTCCGGTATGCATTACGTCAGTCTCTTTTATACAGTTAAATAACTGAAAACATAGTCAGTGCGGATGTTGAAAATTTGCGAATATAATCGGAAAGAGGAAGAGGCACTTCGGTAAAGGGAGAAATATGATGTCGGAAAAATTGCTGGAGTTGAAATGGAGCGCAAAAATACGGAAAAGGAAGTAACAGAGCTGATCCTGTCAAGTTCATTGCATTTTAATATTGCAATGGACTTGAACAGGGCATAACTTTCTCTCTAAGAGAATTTTAAAACCTTAAATTATAATTAGTATTTTCATCTTAATCACAGTTTTTATCTTGGTTTATTAGTTATAATTTGTAGAACCATTTAGATTAATTTTTATCCAATTACCACTATCATTTGCAACGGTATCAATATTGTCACTTCTGGGGGGGGAATAATAACTGCAATCTGTTCTGCAAATATAATAATCCTCTCCTTCTTTATATATATCTCCAGCTTTTAACTTTTCCAATCGTAATTCTTTATTATTCCAAATATCTTTTAAATTATCTTTAGTTAGTATTGTTCCTGTTGGTTGGACAAAATAAGCTTGTCCTATGTTGTTATCAGGAGCCGCATAATCATGATAGTTAGTATAACTTGCATTAGTTATAGCAATGTAAAGGAGTCCATTTTTCTTATATGCCAATCCCATATTTATGCTAAATGGTTCCGTAACGCCCTCTTTATTAGGCGGCTGATTAGGATACTGAATTGCACCTATATTTAAATCTTTAATAATGGTATTGGCTGAGCTATCTTCTGTGTCTGAATTATTGGAATCTCCTTTATCTGTATTATTTTCATTCTTATTACTAGCATTATTTCCACTTTCCCAGTAAAATGAAACATACTCCATAGCATCACTAGTAGGTGCATGATATGTGATTTCGCAATACCCATTTGGTCCAGGAATTCCCTTCCAATACGTTTCGCCTGCATTCGATGATACTCCTCCAATAGTAATTGGCAATGGAGTTTGCCAATCGTTTTTCTGCTGTTTTAACGGCGTTACTTTAATGTAATAATCGCCATTATCTTGATATATTTTCTGATCTGTTTTTGTATACGTAGCACTGGTATCCCCAGTAATCGCCGCCATCATCACTTCCGCATACGCTGACCTGACATCCGAAAGATCCACCGCTTCACGGCTTCTCTCAAGCTGACTTGTAAAGATGGGAATGGCGATGGCAACCAATACACCAATTATTGCCACAACGATTAAAAGTTCTGCCAGCGTAAAACCTCTGTCAGACTTCAATTTTCTTTTCATAAACATCCCTTTTTCTTATGTATTTGTTGATAAAATGTATATTTTTCTTTTTAATGATAGCATATAGCTTTTTAGAAATCCATTTGCATTTTCGACAAAATAAGCTGTAATTTTCGTAACATTTGCGAATCAAACAAAAAGACAATAATTATCCAAAACAAGATATCAACTAATGTAAAATTATTAGTACAAGCTGTGCCTGAAAGCCAGTAATTCATATTTTCTGATGCTTTTGAGTGAAACAAAATAGAACACTTGCAAACTCTAGATTGCAATGCTATTATAATGAAAAACATATTTTTAATATATACAATGGTATATCTCCCATCTGATTTATCTAATAATATTTCAGAAATTTATGCTTTTAAATCCGTTAAAAAGGAAAAAAGCAGGAGTTCTGAATGTAATTGTTGGTTGTTGAATGTTAAATGAGGTTTGTACTCTCTGACGTTTTCCAAAAGAAGGAGCACCCGTCAACTCATATGCCGAATATACCGCTGCGAGCTCTCTTTTTTATATCGGCTGAGGCTGATCAAACAGGAAGTACAATCCAAAGGAGGTGGATTTGACATGTGTAAAGCGATTAAAGAGATGCTATGAGTTAGCAGACAAGAAGGAGAACAGGAAGGACGCTTGGAAGGACGCTTGGAAGGACGGCAGGAAGGTCAAGATGAAATGGCGACCTTGAGCGAGAAACTTATTTTGGCAGACCGTATCAGCGAACTGTTAAAAGCAAGCACCAATCGGGAGTATCGAAATAAGCTACTGGTGGAGTTTGGGTTGGCGTGAGAATGGCGCTAAATCATGTGATTACATGATTTCTGTGCGTCGCGAAGCAGCTGCTGGTCTCGGAGTGAACAGATAAACTGAACTAAAATAATTTAAAATGTGGGACAGTGATTCATCTTGTGTTCTGTGATTTGTCATGCTACTATAAATCTGTAAGTATCTTTTGATACAAGTTATAGTGGAAGCATATCAAACATAAAAACACATGGAGAGAAGAAAAATGCAAAAGAAAAAGAAGAGAATATTCGCAGTCCTTTTGTCTGCAATTCTGGTAGTTGCGCTCACCAGCTGCAGTAAGCTGGGTTCCATTATTAATGAAATTCATGGCTCATTGATCGGAAACAATTATACCGTATATACTTATGATAATTATGGGAATCAGACCTTGAAAACTTCTGGAAAGAAAATCAGCATTACCGGAAATAAAATTGAAACCGTCAGCTATGACAGCGATGGAAGAGCAGTAACCGGCTATGATCTTTCTTCAGTAATCACCATTACCATTGATGGAAAAGAAATCGAAAGCTGCGGAGATACTTGTGTATTTGTGCAGAATGGACTGAAACCGGAGGTGGATTTTTCATTAGACGAGGTCAACAGTAACGGTGGGAACGGAATCACGGATAATGCAGCTCTGGCAAGGGTTTTGAACCGGTACAAAAATGATTTCGGCAAATCCAGGGTTGTGGTCATCAAATCCCAGCTTGGACAGCCTATCGCCGCATTTTCCGGAGACAATGTCTATTGGGAAATTCCGGACGATCTGCCGAAAATGACCAAGCTTATGGTCGATGGGAAGGCACTGTACATACACCGGGCGAACTACCAGATTATTGATAAAGATCTTCTTTAAAGATAAGTGTGTATTTAAGAAATCGGATGTTTTATAATGATAGAATGTGAAAGATAAGAGGAGTTACAAATGGAACTTACAGAACCAGGGCTACGAGTGAAAAATGCAGAAAAAATGCAGCAATCCAAGAGGGCATCAGGGGAAGAAATGCGACCAGCGGTATCTGTGATCATGCCTGTATATAATGGAGAGAAATACATCGCCCAGGCAGTGCAGTCTGTTTATGCGCAGAATATTCCACTGGAGCTGATTGTCATTGATGACGGCTCTGTTGATGGAACCCGGGAAGCTCTCATTCCATGGGAAAACAGACCGGATTTTGTTTATATAAAAAATGAGCGCAATCTCGGTGCTGCCGGTTCCCGTAACCGTGGTGTGTCTGTTGCGAAAGGCAGATATGTGGCATTTCTGGATGCGGATGACTGGTGGGAAGAGGGAAAGCTAGCGGCACAGCTGGCTGCTCTTGAAATGACCGGTGATGTAATCTGCTCCACAGGACGTGATCTCATGAATCCGGACGGAACCTTCACAGGCAAGTATATCTCGGTTAAATCCAGGCTGGACTATCATGAGCTTCTGAAACACAACAGCATTAACTGTTCTTCCGTCCTGATTCTCCGTGAGGTGGCACTGGAATTTCCCATGGAGCATGATGACAGCCATGAGGATTATATCACCTGGCTGCAAGTGGTGCGAAAATACGGACATGCCACAGGAATTAATAAGCCCTATCTGAAATATCGTCTGTCCCAGGGCGGAAAGTCAAGAAACAAAGCCAAATCTGCCATCATGACCTATCAGGTGTACCGTTACGTTGGCTATGGGCCGCTGAGAAGTGCCTGTTTCTTTTTGTCCTATGCACTTCACGGAATCTGGAAATATCGTTAAAGTATTAGAGCCTTTTTCAGACACGCTCTAGTGGGGCTCTCCCATTTTTCTGCGCCATTGCAGGGGAGAGCATCCTACCTGTTTTCTGAAATATCTGCTGAAATGGGAAAAATCTGAAAATCCGCACATCTGCGCAATCTGCTGGACAGTCAGTGCTTCATTTGTCAGCAGGTTCTTTGCCTTATCCATACGAATCTGAAGCAAATCTGCATGAGGGGTACTCTGGAAAAATTTCTGATAGCAGGAATAGAACTGGCTTTTTTCCAGACTGACCTTTTTACAAAGTTCTGTGGTGTTCCATGGCTCTGCGTAATTCGTGAGCATTTCCAGTCGAAGCTTTCGAAAAGCAGAATAAAGACTGTCTCCTTCCGTTCCACTTCCATGTATCTGATGGCTTTTAAGTCCCCTTGCAATCGTAATCATAAGCTGCTGAAAGAGAGTATACTCGTATTCATCGGAAAATAAATCATTTGCTATATGTTCTTTGTGAAGGAGCCGGATGCAGGCGTCAATCTCTTCACAGTTTCCCGGATAAAAAACAGTATTAAGCGGGATCCCATATTGTTTTTTCAGATTTGCCTTACAGGAAAAATGAAGGTAGCTGTTCCGGAATCTGTGAACAGCCTTATAATGCTGCTCATATCCGGGGGCATAGAGAATACACGCATTTTCCCCGGAAATACTGAGTTTTTTATCCAGATAAACCTTCATGGGTGTCTTAAAAAGCAAAAACAGATAGTCTCCGCTTCCGTTGGGACGGTAGATCTGATCATAATCAGGGTTTGAATAGTTGTATTCGCAGAACTGAATGGAAAAATCCCTGTCTGCAGCTTCGAAAAAATTCATGGTCCGGACTCCTTTCGCCATTTTTTTACTGTAATCATTATCGGAAAAAAAGTCAACTATATCGGAAGAAAAAAACTGGTAAAAAATTCGTATGCCATTAAAATAATAGATACATAAAGAACAGAAAAATGCCATACAACTGGTACCATATAAGGAGGATACCTATGAAAAAAGCGCAGATCATTATTGACAAATATTTCCTCACCGGAAAGGTGGATAAACGAATTTTCGGATCATTTATTGAGCAGCTTGGACGAGCTGTTTACCAGGGAATTTATCAGGAGGGCAGTCCGTTGTCTGACGAGCAGGGCTTCCGTAAGGATACTCTGGAGCTGGTAAGAGAGCTTCAGGTTCCAATCGTCCGCTATCCGGGAGGTAACTTTGTTTCCGGGTTTAAGTGGGAGGACAGCGTAGGACCAAAGGAATTAAGACCAGCCAGACCGGAGCTGGCGTGGGGTGTGATCGAGAATAACCATTTTGGTCTGGATGAGTTTGTGGACTGGGCGCAGAAAGCGGATACCGATGTGATGATGGCAGTCAATCTTGGCACAAGAGGACCGGAGGAAGCCAGAAATCTTCTGGAATACTGTAATTTTAAGGGCGGTACCTATTACAGCGACATGCGTAAGGCCAACGGCCATGCAGAGCCGCATAACATTAAGACCTGGTGTCTGGGAAATGAAATGGATGGTCCATGGCAGATGGGACATAAGACTGCATATGAATATGGAAGAACTGCAGCGGAGACTTCCCGCATTATGAAAATGCTGGATCCGGAGATTGAGACTGTTGCCTGCGGAAGCTCCAATCTGATGATGCCGACATTTGGAGATTGGGAGTACACGGTTCTGGACGAGTGCTATGATCTGGTGGATTATATGTCCCTTCACCAGTATTACGGCAATGCTGCTGATGACACCCCTGATTTTCTTGCAAATTCCAAAGGGATGGATGACTTTATTTCCGGCGTAGTCAGCATCTGCGACGCTGTCCGTGCGAAAAAGCATGGCAAAAAGCGCATTAATCTTTCCTTTGATGAGTGGAATGTGTGGTATCACAGCAATGCGGCCGACGAGAAACTGGAAAAATGGGGACAGGCTCCACATCAGCTTGAGGATATTTATAATTTCGAAGATGCCCTTCTGGTTGGAAGCATGCTGATCACTTTACTTCGCCATGCAGACCGTGTGAAAATGGCATGCCTGGCACAGCTGGTAAATGTAATCGCGCCGATCATGACCTCCGATACAGGTGCATGGCGCCAGACTATCTTTTATCCATATATGTACACAAGCATTTTCGGAAGAGGAACTGTGTTGAATACACAGGTACTGGCTCCGGTATATGACAGCAGGAATTACTGTGATGTTTCGTATCTGGATTCTGTGTGCGTATGGAATGAGGAGAAAGATACTCTTACAATTTTTGCAGTGAATAAAAGTCTTGAGGAAGATCTGGAGGTAAGCTGCGATTTGCGCCAGTTTGAAGGCTATCAGGTGAAAGAACACATTGTACTTACTAATGACGATATGAAAGCTGTAAATACAGAAGCGGATCCCGAAAAGGTTGTGCCTGTGGAATCCGCTGCAAGCCGGATTGACGGCGGTAAATTAAGTACTGTGCTTGGAAAACACAGCTGGAATATGATCCGTCTTGCTAAGTAGTCCGGGATAAATATTTGCAGATGCTGTGTTAGAGCGTGTTTGAAAAATCATTCCCGCAATCTGCACGCCCCACTTTGCGGTATATTTTGCCCGAATTCAGTTGCCGTAGCCCGCTACGGCGCCTTCATCCGGACAAAATCTCCAATAAATTGTGACGCACATCCTGCAAATTGTTTTTGGGAAGTGTGCACATTGTTGTCATGAAATAAAAAAGTCAGAGATTTCGTAACCTGCATGAATCATACGAAATCTCTGACTATATAATTACCAATGCTTCCTACTTCTGCAGATCCGCCTTAATCTGCGTAGTAGAAATCTCCGGTGTCCTCGGAAGGTACACCACGTCGCAGTAAGGCTTCAGAAAGTCAAACTTCCCTTCCCAATCGTCACCCATAACAAAGGTATCTACGTGGTATTCTTTAATATCACTTACCTTCTGCTCCCAGTTCTCCTCCGGAATTACCAGATCTACGTAGCGGATGGCTTCCAGCAGGGATTTTCTTTTTTCATAAGAGAAATAGCATTTTTTATGCTTCTCGTTCCAGTTAAATTCATCTGTAGATAAAGCTACGATCAGGTAGTCACCATAAGCTTTCGCCCTGCGCAGCAGATTAATGTGCCCATAGTGAAGTAAATCAAAGGTACCGTAAGTAATCACTCGTTTCATGAATTGTGTGCCTTTCATAAAGAAATCTGAAAATAGTCTTGCCGGAATGGTTCCAGGCGATTTACATAGAACTATTTTACCACAGTCCAGGTAGAAAGGAAACATAAGATTATTTATCGGGAGTATTGTGCATTGCGAAGCGCGTTACTGTGAACGGAGTGAACAGTAAACACGAAGTAAACAGTTACCCTTTATCCATGTTGTAAAAGGTATGTTTTAATGTTAAGATGGAACAATAACAGTGCAGATGTGAGCGGTAACGTGAAAACATCTGCAGGCTGCCGAAAACGAAAAATGGCAGTGGATGAATAAAAGGAAGAGGAAAATAAGTATGAATGTATTTGACATTCTGGGGCCGGTTATGATCGGACCGTCCAGCTCACATACTGCGGGAGCAGCCCGGATCGGTCTGATGACAAGGGCTCTTCTTGGAAAAACTCCGGTGAAAGCGCACATATTTTTGCATGGTTCTTTTGCGAAAACCTATAAGGGACACGGCACGGATAAGGCTCTTGTAGCGGGAATACTAGGAATGCAGACAGATGATGAGCGTATCCGTTTTTCCCTTGATGTGGCGAAAAAGGTGGGGCTGGAAATCCAGATCGAGACTGGTGAACTGGAGGATACGCACCCGAATACTGCGGAGATCACTTTGACTGCAGCAGACGGGGAAAAGGTGTCTCTTCGGGGCAGCAGTATTGGCGGGGGGAATATCCTGATCACCCGGGTGAATGGAATGGAGGTTGCCCTTACCGGGCAGAATCCTGCTTTGATCGTGCTTCACAAGGATGCACCAGGGACGATTGCTGCAGTTACAGAGCTGATGGCAGAGTATGGGGTGAATATCTGCAATTTCCACCTGGCGCGTGAGACCAAGGGTGGTGTGGCGGTAATGACTATCGAGAGCGACAGTCACTTTGTCCCGGAACTCAATGAGAAGATTAACCGGCTGGAGAATATATATTCTAGTACGATGTTAGAGCGTGTATAAATTGCTAGTTAGTGGGTCGAAGTTCCAGCCGACATTGCCCAAATGCGTCCCTTTTTGAAAAACATCTCACCCCACTAAAAATACGGTAAAGGAGAATTCACTGTGGATCTAAACTACCACTCAATAGAATCCCTGCTGAAAGCAGCGAAGGAGAACAACTGTCGCCTGTCCGCTTTGATTCTGGAGCAGCAGGCGGAGCAGATGGAACTGCCGAAGCAGGAAATATATAAAAAAATGAGGGAAAACTATCGGGTTATGGCATCCTGTATCCAGCCTGGCAGCGCCCCGGATCTGAAAAGCACAAGTGGCCTCACTGGTGGAGATGCCTATCGCATGCGCACTGCTGTAGAGCAAGGGAAAAATCTTACAGGTCCCCTTCTTGGAGGCGCCCTCTATCGTGCCCTTGCAGTATCAGAACTGAACGCTTCCATGGGAAGAATCGTAGCAGCGCCTACAGCAGGAAGCTGCGGCATTGTACCGGCAGCTGTACTCACCATGCAGGAGCAGTACCAGCTTACAGAAGAGGAATGCGTCATGTCCCTTTTCACAGCATCTGCAGTGGGAATGGTAATTGCCAATAATGCGTCACTTGCAGGAGCGCAGGGAGGTTGTCAGGCTGAGTGCGGTTCTGCATCTGCCATGGCAGCGGCGGCAATTGTGGAACTTGCCGGCGGCACACCTGATATGATCCAGTCGGCAGTAGCCACTGCCCTAAAAAATATTCTGGGTCTTGTATGTGACCCTGTTGCAGGGCTGGTTGAAATTCCATGCATTAAGAGAAATGCATCAGGCGTAGCTGGGGCATTTGTGGCAGCAGAACTGGCTCTGGCCGGAATCCGAAGTGCAATTCCGGCTGACGAGGTGATCTGGACTATGAAAAAGGTAGGAGATGTGATGCCCACTGCCCTTAAAGAAACAGCAGAGGGTGGCCTGGCGGCAACACCTACAGGGCGCAAACTGCACCAGCAGGTTTTTGGAGAAATGAAATAATACATTATTGCGGTTCATCAGCAACACAAAACCACAGGAAAATATTTCAAAACACGTTAAAATATTAAAAAGTTATTCCAAAAACCACAAAAATATGTTATCCTTTATTCATAAAACTGACATGTCTGAAAATAATTATGTCAAAGTATAAAGGTGGCTAAAATGAGCAAGAATACGAAGGAACAGGAAATCCCATATTCCTACCTTGTGGATAATATAAAAATATTTTTGATTTTTCTGGTGGTTTTTAATCATATCATTGCATTCCAGCTGGTTAAAGCAGATCAGGTTGTGCGTTTTGTGTGGTATGGAATTACCATATTTCATATGCCGGCGTTTATATTTATTTCCGGTTATCTGTCCAAGAAGCCTCAGGATGTGATGAAGAATGTTAAGAATTTATTGATTCCATATATTCTGGGCTATACACTTACCTGGGCAACGCAGATCTGGCTGGGAAATAAAATGGATTATGAACTGCTCCGTCCTTCCGGAACCGTTATGTGGTATGTGCTTGCGTTGTTTGCATACCGTCTGACCATAGAAGCATTTGGAAAAATAAGGTTTATTGTACCTCTCAGCATTATTTTTGCGCTGTGGGCAGGAACCAGAATGGAATTCAGTACATTTTTATCAGCTTCAAGAATTGTGGTATTTTTCCCGTTTTTTGTGGCAGGATATTTATGGAAGAGTGAATACACCAAGGTGATCCGCAAATTTAAAGGCAAGATCGTGGTTGCACTTTTCGTGATCATTCTGCTGTTTGTGGCGACCAATTATATGATCGGAAATAATATTCCGGTAGACCTTTTCCGAGGCAATCATTCCTATCTTGCAAGTGGAATGGACAATGTGCAGGGAATGGTAGTCAGAGGAATGATGTATCTGATTTCCTTTACGGTTATTTTCGCATTGCTGGTGCTGATGCCAGATAAACGCCATCCATTTATTTTCCTGGGAAGAAACACAATGGGAATTTACTTTTTCCATTATCCCATCATGATTCTGATGAACGGACTTATGATCCTGAATATTTCGCAGCTGATGAATGTATGGGCGTTATTTGGAGTGTCAGTTCTGTTTGTACTGATACTTGGAAGTCTTCCGGTGGACTGGGTCTATACCAATGTTATGGGGCTGATCACCTTCATTCTTTTTAAACGTGAGAAGAAGGTTGAGGATGAAGGTCTGGAAGACGAATATGATAGTGAAGAGGAGGACCGGTTTGCAGTACTGGCTCAGCGAAGAATGGCTATTGAAGAGCTGGCTGCCACATGGGATACCTCCTTTGATGCAGAAGAGAAAGAAGATCATGAAGAAGGGCAGTCCTGACGGATTGTCTTTCTTTTCTTATTAAGAAAGAGACAGCAGTTCAGTTGTTTCACAGCAAAAAAAGAGTTATATTTTTGTTAAACCCGGGAATATTTTTTGTAAAGCAGATATTCTTTCATAATGACTTACTATGCAAACTGTGTTATACTAAATGTATTTAGTATGAAAGTCCCGGACGGCAGCCATGAATGAGCCATGCTTGCATGAGTGAATTCATGGATACAAAGAGGGCTTTTAAGGGGAAATACGATGAAAAAAGTAATCACTTACGGAACTTTTGACCTGTTCCACGAGGGACATTATAATATTTTAAAAAGAGCGAAAGCATTGGGCGATTATCTGATCGTGGGCGTGACCAGCGAGAGCTACGATATTGAGCGTGGTAAGCTGAACGTGCGGGACAGCCTTCTGAAAAGGATTGAGAATGTACGCCGTACCGGTTTTGCAGATGAGATCATCATCGAGGAGTACCAGGGGCAGAAGCTCAGCGATATCATCAAGTATAAGGTAGACCTTCTGGTACTTGGTTCTGACTGGCGCGGCAAATTTGACTACCTTAAGAATTACTGTGATGTTGTGTACCTGGAGCGTACCAAGAATATTTCCAGCACCAAGCTGCGCGGTGAGGGAACCACTTACACCGTGGGTGTAGTTACAGATAATGACCAGGATAATGGGATTGTGTGGGAGACAAAATATGTCAGCGGTCTTCATGTGGAGTGCGTTTTTTCTGAGAATGCAGAGGCAGCGGAGTCGTTTTGTGACAAATATGAATTGGATTCCTACTACAGCGTGGAGGCAGATAATGGGGAATGGCAGCAGGGATTTGACTGCTTTTTGTCCCAGGTAGACATAGTTTATATCAAAACCGAGCAGCCTAAGAGGGAGAAATACATCCGCAGATCCCTGGAACTTGGAAAATATGTGATAAGTGATGCGCCTATGACAGAGAATAAGGAGAAGCTGAAGGATCTGTTTGCACTTGCAGCAGCCCGTCATGTACTTCTTGTGGAGAAAATAAATCTGGTGTATCTGCGGGCCTTTAACCAGCTTGTCTGGCAGACACACAGCGCCTTGGTGGGCGATATTGTGTGTGTGAAATGCTCTATTTCCCAGGACCATTTCGAAGGAGGAAGAAGTTTTTCCGAAACTGCAGTTCTGCCTTTGTGTGCTATTATCAAGATACTAGGCAGAAATTACCAGGAAGTGAATTCCAATGTGGTGAAGGACAGATCTGGAAACTGCATTTACGACATGATCACCATGAAATATCAGGATGCTCTTGCTACAATCGAGATTGGCACCACAGTAGATGTGGAGGATGAGTTTGTTGTGATCGGTACGAAAGGCCGTGTGACCATCCCGGGAGACTGGTGGAATACAGGATATTTTGAGGCAAAGATAGACGACAGCAAGGGACTGAAGCGGTACTGCTTTAACTTCGAAGGCAATGGCCTCCGTTACCTTTTGCAGGAGCTGCTTATTATGATCAGTGATGAGAGAACGGAATGTACCAGACTTTTTAATGAGGAATCAGAGACTCTGGCAGACATTCTGGAAATCATAAACCAGAGAGGATAACCAATGACAGAGAAACAGGAACATCTGCTGCAGCTTTTCCGTGAGCTGGATGAGATCTGTAAAAAGAATAATCTGAGATATGTAATGGCGGGAGGAACGGCCATCGGTGTTGTGCGAAACGAGGGATTTATTCCCTGGGATGATGATGTGGACATCTATATGCCCAGAGACGACTGGAACAAACTGGTGGAAATTTCCGGCTCCGTGCTTCCGGAGCACCGCGCCCTTCAGTGTGTGGATGTAGACCGCAGCTATACCAATACTTTTCCACGGTATGTTGCTACGGACAGCTGCGCCCTTCACAAGCATCAGATTATCGGCAGGGACAGTGCCGGTGAGATCATCGACGTGCTCACCCTGGATCCCATTCCCGCAGATGATAAGGAATATGAGAAATACAGAACTCATATGATGATCTACTCTGAGCTGGTAAATATGGTAGTTGTATATGGTGCCCGCTGGGAAATTCCAGTGACAGCCTATCTGCGCTGGCTTTTTTCCTATACATTTCTGGGAAAAGACCGCACATTGAAGAAACTGGAGAAGATCATGTATTCCTATAAGGAAGAGGATTGTCCGCGCTATGCAATGCGCTGGGGCGGCTGTCCGTTCCTTTTTGATAAGGACATGATGTTTCCTGTGAAATATATGAACTTTGAGAACACAGAGGTAATGGTGCCGCACAGAATGAGTGACTATCTGATCTGGCATTACGGAGATGAATGGTCCTATATTCCGCCCCATGGGGAAAGAGAATCCCATGATGCGGTTACGGTAGAGGGAATTACCTATAAAGAGCTTCGGGATGATTATCTGCCGGGAATCCGCAAGGGCAGGCTTCGCAGAGATTCCATCTGGCGCAAGATCTATTCTCTTGCAGGTGCGAAGCGGAACCACCGCCTTCAGTATAAGCGCAATCTTCTGCTGGCAAAAAGTACGGTGATGGATCTGGAGGCGCGCATTTCAGAAAGCAGACACAGCCTGAAGGAATTGGTAGAAAAGCGTGACTTTTCCCAATTAAATGAAATCTTTACAAAATATTACCAGGTCCAGCTGAGCTCTGCGTTTATCGGCAGGGAGGATTTTGGCGGGATCTATGCTTTTTATCATCCTGTTTTGCTGGAAGTCAGCGATGTGACCTTTTATGCGGCAATGCTGACGCTGGTTTATACAGAACGGATCGGGAAAGCATGGAGAATGCTGGTGGTGAAGGAGCAGACCGGTACATTCCCTTCTGAACTGGCCCAGTTGAAATCTGATATTGAACTGTTTCGAAGAGCAGTCTGCGATTATGAATTTAAGCGTTATCAGGAAGCGGAGGATACGATGGTGCCGTTGATGGAACGGTATCCGGAAGTGCCGGGATTTGTGAAATTTAAGAGCCGTTTTCTTATGGAACGCGCCCGCAATGGAATTGATATGGTGGAAGCGGAGCTTTATATTGATGAGGCACTGCGGCTTTTCCCGGAGGACGGGTATTTCCTGAAGTACCAGGGAGAACTGCTCTGGATGAAGGGCAAATGTGCGGATGCTCTGGAAGTTTTTGCAGATGCCCGTGAGAAAACAAATAATGGAATTACCCAACTGGAGTTGGATAAATTTCTGAATCCTTATGGCAGGGAGACGGTGAAGACCTGTCAGCAGCTTCTGGATGTTGGACAGAAGGATGGGGCGATGAAGCTTATGGCTTTGTGGTACAGACTTCTGCCGGAGAATCCTTCTGTGCGGGAATATTATTATCTGGCCCGCGCAAGTGTTGCGAAAAAGCGTTCTGAGGTGGAAGAACTGATCGGGGAAATTCTAAAGCGCATTGATGCAGAGCGTGCAGAGAGCCCGAGTGAGAACAATGACATCCAGATCTATAAGCGTGCACTGACAAAAGCATGGGAGCGCCTGGGCTATCCAGGTGAGCTGGCAAGGGTTCGCACAGATCTGGTTTACACCAGTGAGGCGGATGATCTGGAATGGCTGGCAGAACGTGCCAAGGACGGACAGATCCGCAAGGAAAAACGAGCCCAGGTGTACAAGGTAATTGGAGATGTGAGAAGAAAACAGGGACAGACGGAGGCTGCGTTCCAGAACTATCTGGAGGCACTGCGGCAGAATGGAAGCGGTTTTGTGCGAACGGAGCTTTCCAGAATATTTCTCACAGATCTGTATGAAGGAAGCAAGAGAGCAGCTGTATATGCAAAAGCCGGAGATGCTTCTGAGTTTTTGAATCAGTGGCTTGGAAAGTATGGAAGTATAGAAGAGATACAGCAGCTTGTGAAAGAATGCTTGTGACACACATCTCGCAGAAAGCCTTTTTCAAACAGGCGCTGGTAACAGTGTGATCACTATGAACAGACAGATGGGAGCAGACGTAGCTTGAACAGAGAAATAAAAGAAGTTGTAAAGCTTCTGGCCGAAATAGATAAAATATGTAAAAGAGAAGGAATTCCTTATTATCTGGGACCACAGCTTACTTTATGCTGTGTTACCGGGCAGGAGATCACCAGCCCTCATGCAGGTGTGGTCTATATGCGGACTGCGGATATGGAGCGCTTTCGTCTGGCTGTGGAGAAGGAGACTCCAGATGGCAGAATTGTGGAATCCATGAATAACAATAAGCATTTTTATGGATTTTTCCTTCGCTATACAGATCTGGATACGTTGTGCTTCCGTCTGAATGAAGGCAGGAACTACAAATATCCGGGTATGGGAGTGGATATTCTGCCCCTGCGTGGAAAACAGCGTTCCAGACTCGCTCATTTGTGGACAAGAGCCCAGGAAGTGGGATGGAATGAGCTGGCTGATTATTATGGAGACCGAAAAGGCAGGAAAAAGGCAATTTGCCGTTTTGTCATGAGGCTTCGCCTGGTCACAGGACGTGCCCGTCTGGGAAAAAGCCTTTACCGCATGCTCTGTAAAAGGATGAATGTGGAGGATACCCAGGAATATGTAGTTCGCCTGAAGAAAAAGGCAGTGTATTTTCCAAGGGAAATTTTTGATGAGACAGAAACTGTGGTGATCGATGGCAGGAAGTTTCCGGTGCCGGGAGATACTTATACGTATCTTCAGAAGTATTATGGGGAAGACTACCAGGAGAAGGTTCTGGATAATTATACAGTGAAGCTGTCGGAAATGGTCAGTGCCAGGATCCGATTCGAGGATTATTTTCAGGAAGTGGGAAGTCAGAAGAGCCTGATCCGGAAGCGAAGCCATGCCCGACGAAAGCAGGGACATGCCAACCAGAAAAAGGAATATCTGAACTGGAGCTGGAATTATGTGAAATTCTGTGCATCCAAGATTGAATTGGAGAAATATTATCTGGATAACAAAGAGTATATTATAAATCTTTATAAGAATAAAGATTATCCGGCTTTGGAAAAAGTTTTTGTCCCATATACAAAGGCTATGGTGAAGAGCCTTAAGAATGACGAGGTGTTTATTCCGGATGAGGAGCTTCAGCATATTTATCTGGATATGTTGGGGGTAGCAGGAAGGACAAATCTGAAAAAAAAGGTGGAGAAATTCTGGAAATGAAAGTAACGGATTATATTGTTGAGTTTTTACAGAGAAAAGGGATTCATGATTTCTTTGGATACCAGGGAACCATGATCGCCCATCTGGTTGATTCTATAGAGAAAAATCCTCATACCAGAAGCCATTCCAGCTATCATGAGCAGGGAGCGGCTTTTGCAGCATGTGGATATGCCCAGGCGGGGGAACGGTGTGCATGTGCTTATGCGACCAGCGGCCCGGGTGCTGCGAATCTGATTTCAGGAATCGCAGACGCTTATTTTGATTCTCTTCCGGTTGTTTTTCTTACTGGTCAGCTGAATACTTATGAGTATTCCGGTATTCCGGGACTTCGGCAGCAGGGCTTTCAGGAGATTGATATTGTTGCCATGGCGAAGCCTGTGACCAAGTATGCAGTACAGATCCGGGAAGATGAGGATATTGTAAAAGAACTGAATAAAGCTTATCATATTGCGAATTCTGGCCGGAAGGGGCCGGTATTGATTGATCTTCCTATGAATATACAGCGGGGGGATGTAAAAAATCCGGTTTATGACATAAGTCTGGATGAGATGGGATTTGGTGCAGCTTGCGAGAGCAACATGGAAGCAACTGCAAACAGCTGCGGAGCAGCAGGCGTGGACATGGCAATGAAGCCGGACGACAGTGGAGTATTAGAGTCTGCAAAAATGGCAGACTGTGAAATATCAGCTTGTGCTGTTTCTACAGCAGATGCAATCCGTGAAGCTCTGGATAAAGCACAGCGTCCCGTAATCATGTTAGGACATGGAGTCAGCGACAAAGCAGTTCGCGACCAGTTATTTACTCTGGCACGTCAGTGGAAAATCCCGATAATCACAAGCGTATTGGAAATGTCAGCACTACCGTGGGACGACCCGCTGAATTTTGGATGCATCGGAGGCGCTTACGGACATCGCTATGCCAATATGATCGCCAATGCGAAAAGTGACTTGCTGATTTGTCTTGGCATTTCCCTTTGCACCCGTCAGATTGGTACGAAAGTTCATGAGTTCGCGAAAAATGCGAAAATCATCCGAGTAGATATTGATAACTATAATTTGCAGCGAAATATTCACGAAAATGGAATTGATGAAATGAAATTCTGTGCAGATGCTGCCGAGGTGATTAGGGCAATGGCAGAAAATGCGGAAAGTGCAGAATCTGATGGTTCGACGATTTATGATTTCAGTGAATGGCTGGCTGTGTGCGCCGATATAAAGAAATCTTTGCGCGCAGTAGATGATTCCATCCCAGAACGCTATCCGAACCGTATGATCGCAGATTTAAGCGACGCTCTTGCAGACACTTCCGCAGTAGCAGTTGACGTAGGACAGCATATGGTATGGAGCTACCAGTCCTTCCATAACCAGAAAGACCAGAAGCTTCTTTTCTCCGGCGGACACGGAGCAATGGGCTATGCTCTTCCAGCAGCAATCGGAGCTTATTACGCCACCGGAAAGCCAGTAGCCTGCATTTGCGGTGACGGCGCATTCCAGATGAACATTCAGGAACTGGAGTGGGTCAAGCGTGAGAATCTTCCTATTACCATGATGGTAATGAACAACCACGCCCTGGGAATGATCCGCCACCTCCAGCGCGACTACTTTGAGCAGGTCTATGCTGATACCTCAGAAGGCAGTGGCTTCTCGTCCTGCAACTTCGCAGAGGTAGCCAAAGCTTATGGAATCAGCAGTGCCTGTATGGAAGCCAATGAGGTTGTTGAAAAAGCGGCAGACTTTTTACATGGCACCGAAGCGCCGAAACTCCTTGAAATCCGCCTGGAGCCCGGCACCTTCGCTTATCCCAAGACCTGCCTGGGCGAACCCATCCACAACCAGCAGCCGTATATCCCGAAGGACGTCTACGACAGACTGATGGATTTATAAAAAATAAATTTATAAGAACCGGGCTATTTTCAATAACACATTGAAAGTATGACCTGGTTCTTGTTATCATAGAGAATAACGAAATTGTTATTTAGTTGATTAAAAGTTCTTTAATGCGGACGCATTTGGACAGTGTGTATTACTCACTCGCCGGCGCAACGCTCCAGCGAACTAATCGCTAACTGCGACTAATGCGTTCGGGAGAGCCCT
>NZ_JADPEX010000042.1:0-20767 GCF_015668065.1 Ruminococcus sp. 1001713B170207_170306_F1
CATATCGTTGGTAAAGCTTCCCGTATTAACCGGAATCCTTTCCCCTGCAATCATGCTCAAAACATCATCCTTCAGGCTATCAAAATTCATATCAATATAAACCCGCAGGGCCTCGAATGTTTCCGTCTGATTCCAGTAATTCTCTATTTTTCCGAAGAGCATACTGTTTACAACAGAACGCGGACTATAAACAGATGCCGCCATAGAAAATGAATATCCATCATACCAGGCTTTTACTTCTTCCATATCCATCCTGTATTTATGGCACAGATATTCCACTTCCACCTTAGTAAAACCCACATACGGTGCAAGAGGGCCTGGATTTATCATGGAAAATTCATCAAACATATTTAATGCAGAATGGGTTCCATATTTCTTTATTGGCAAAATACCCGTCATATACGCTAAGTGAATACATGCCTTATCCTTCAGCAAGTCTCTCAGGAAATCCAGGTATTTCTCCTGTGCTTCCTTATTCTGCCTGAACTCCCTGAAAATACAGTCCCACTCATCTATAATAACAACAAATGGACACTTCTCAGTCTCATAAATATCCTGCATGGATTCCACCAGATCCGTATCGTCAAAATAATCCACATCCGGATATTCTCGCTTCAGATCCCGCAAAACAAGTTTTTTTACCCGGTCAACCAATGCTTCAACACTATCGCTTCTACTCAGAAACTCCTGCATATTCAAAAAAATAGTATTATACTTATTTCTGTACTTTTCAAAATCAGGACTCTCAGATATTTCAAATTTGGAAAATATTTCTCTGGAATCACAGCCTCTGCTGTAATATGCCGTAAGCATATTCGCAGCCATGGATTTTCCAAACCTCCGTGGGCGGCTGACGCAGACATATCCCTGCAATGTATTCATTACCCGATTCGTGTATCCGATCAAACCAGTTTTATCTACATAGATTTCAGAATTTACACTTTTTTCAAAGCTCTCCATTCCCGGATTCAGATATCTGCCCATGGTTACCTCCTGTGTCCTACCTCTGACTCTTATATGCTATTATAAGACAAGTTGAAATTTTCAACAACAGGAAACTTCATCAACTGCACCGCCCCTTCCACAGGTCTTTTCGTGCACATATGCACCTCCAGTTTCCCCTGGCAAATACAGGAAAGAGCTTCCTTCAGCATCGACAGATACCCAGAAGAAGCAGCCTTGGTCATAATAGAGCCTGAAAGATATACCGGAATTTTCTCACCGGAAAAATTAAGCTCCCGAACTGCAGCATCGATGGTGTAGGCCGCGCACTTTATCATCTGATCTGCAAGAGCCTGCACCTCTGGATTAGAGCGCTCGAGAAGTTCAAAAAAAAGCTGGATGATCTTACGATGCAGAACCTTACATTCTGTATTCTCCCCGTCTTTCAAATCTGACCATGAATTTATAAAATCAACCTTACCGCCAAGATTCATCACTTTCATATATTCCATTACAAACGGTGTACTAACATCCTTTAAAATCAGGTTTTCGTAAACCTTGCGATACATTTGCATCACAATCCAATTTCCGCCCCCCGCATCCCCTGACCATTCATCCATTCCGGCCAGTTTGATCCGGTTACCTGAAGAATCAATTGCCGCACAGCACATCCCTGTTCCACAATTAAGAGAAACTCCCCACGCAGCCGGGTTCTCGGCTGCAATGGGGAGATATCCATCGTTAATTGCAAGAAAACGGGAAATGCCAGCTGAAGAGAAACACGTATCAGCCTGCTGCTGATCCCTGGCAGTATCCAGCCCGGAAATACCAGCCGCAACTGCCTCAATATCTGAAACAGTCAGTCCATTACGCTCCAGCAAAACATCTATGGAAGCTTTTAAAGCCAACGAAACATCTGCCCACCCATTTCCCAGAAGATCATGGTTCAGACAACCGCCCAGGTAGTAATCCACTACCTGGAAATGCTTATCCAGAAGCAGATATTCTGTCTTCGTTCCACCTCCGTCAATTGCAATATACATACTCTATATTCTCCTTATTTTCCCGCAAATAACACAACCTTCACAGGTCCGTTTGAATGTCTTCCTGTAAGGGAAACATCCACGATCAGCTCCAGCCGGCTGTCACTAAAGCCCTCTGTATTGATTTCAAATTCTTTTTCTGCACAGGAAAGATACAGGTTATTCAATGGCAGCTCTGCTGTAGATGCACCCACAGCAGTAGCTCCTTCTGGAAGATACAGCTTGATTTTTACCCACTGCTGCTCTCTCATGGTATTAGAATTTACAACCTTAATCTTAAACTTTCTGTTCTCGCCAGGTGTAAAGAAAACAGAATCCTCATAATCCACCATAACACTGAATGCCGGGAACTGATATCTTGCCACATAGGAAGAAAGAGCGCACAGATCACGGATTGGCAATTCCTCTGATTTCCCATTTCCATTGATCAATGGCAGATAATCTGTTGTCTTATTGCAGAACAGAGCCTCTTTTTCCAGGCATTCAATAGTCATTCCGCCCTCTGCAAAAGCATCGCAGAGATCCTGTCCCAGGAAGCCCGGAACTACACGAAGAATACGCTCTGCCAATTCTGTCGCCGTATCTGGAACCCAGATTCCATGACTTGTTTTATCAATACACATGGTTACAATTTTGTCATCAAGTGGTTTTGTCCATTTCTCCGGAAGTCCGGAAGCACCATAAATAATACCCAGAAGCGCGCCAAGAGTTGCGCAGGTACAGTCTGTATCTTCACCACAGTTATTGGCGATAATAAGACTCTTTCCGAAATCACCTTCTCCGTAGAGAAGACCAAGTACTACAAAGGCAACGTTTTCTGGTGCATCAAAGCCAGGCTCTCCAATCTCCATTCCCTCATTGTTTTCCTTTGGAATCTCACTCAGCTTGTATTCCTGGATACCAAAGGTTCCCGGCGCAGTATTGTGCACAATTTTTCTTGCTTCCAGATAATCAATGCCATTATGATAGCATTCTACGGTTTTACGGATTGCTCTTGCAACAGCGCAGTCCTCCGGAATATAGGAAAGTCCGATATCAATCAGTTTCTCACGGTCACTTTCTGCAAACGCAGCACTCTGAAGCGCAGCTGTGAAAATTTCACCATACATTCCCTCGTTTGCATGATCGACAATTGCATCCTCAAATGCATATCTGGTTGCAATTTCCGGATGTCCCGGTGCCAGACACGCCCAAAGTTCAGAACGGATCCAGCAGCCATTGCTGTTTTTATATGTATTGTCCACATCACCACACATAGGCGGAACAATTCCGGCTTTCAGATTTGCTTTTCCGGTTCCGTACTCAACCCAGTTTGGGATCACATAGGAAAGCCAGTAATCGCCAAGAATGGAGGCATTCACGTTTCTGCCATAGCGCTCCACTGCTGCCAGCCATACGATCTGAAGATCCAGATCATCATTTGCAGGTGGTCCCATGGAAAGATCCTGGATATAGAAATCCACATCAGGAACCATTCTCTTACACTCAAAAGGTGCACCAAGAACACCGCCTACATTTTTTCCTGCCCAGCATCCAGCCAGTTTGTCACGGAACTCGTTTAATTTTAAAACCATAATTTTACCTCCCATATGTTTATTTTCGGAACTGTGAAGGCGTTTCTCCTACAATTCCCTTAAATATTTTCGTAAAAATACGATAATCACTAAAACCAACTTTCTCTGCCACAGCTGTGATTGGCTCGTTGGTTTGTCTCAGATAAATTTTAGCTTTTTCCACACGTGCCTGGTTCAAATACGCATGATATCCACATCCCAGCTCCTTTTTAAACAGCTGGCTGATATAATTGGGATTCATATTCATATTTTCTGCAAGCAGAGTCAGCCGCATATCCTCATTCTCGAGATTTTCATTGATATAACCGACTATTTTTTTCAACGTTTCAGATAATACAGGCTGCCGGTTTGGATTCTCCATTATTTTCTGGACAATTCCCTGAATAACTTCCCCGAAAACATCGAAATCAATAGGTTTCAGAAGAAAGTCCGAGACACGAAGCCTTAAAGCCTCCTGACAATAGGAAAACTCATCATATCCGGTAACCACGATCATATAAATCGGATGATCCCCCGGAGCCGTATCCTGAATAGCGCGTATTGCCTCCAGGCCATTCAGCTTGGGAAGATTGATATCCATGATCACAATATCCGGCTTCAGTTCACGCGCTTTCTCCACAGCCTCCTGACCATCCATAGCCGTCCCTGCAATCTCACACTGATATTTTTCCCAATCAAAAAGCAATTTATAGCCTTCCAGAATAGCAGCCTCATCATCCGCTAAAAGTACTCTGCAATTATTCATGTCTTTCACTCGCTGTCTTAATTTTTATTTTTACAGTAGTTCCTCCGGTTTTATTTCGCGTATAAATGACCTCTGCATTTGCCTGATAATAAAGCTTCAGTCTGCTGATCACGTTGATCACGCCCAGATGTGTGCGGTCTCCCTGACTTTGGGTCTGCACCCGGTAAAGAGCTTCACTGTCTTTTGCATTATACGCATTTAATTCTTCCATTTTGTCATCCGGAATTCCAATTCCATCATCAGAAAGCCAGATATCCAATTCGCTGTTATCCTGTTCATTTACACAGATTCTCAGCGTAACCGAGCCCTGATACCGTCTGTCCTTCAAACCATGCATCAGACTGTTTTCCAGCAATGGCTGCAAAATAAAATTGGGAATTTCCATATCCATTGCTTCCGGCATAATATCCGAGTGATACCTGATCTCAGGGTACCGATAACACATCAGACTCATATACGCATCCAGCATATCCACTTCTTTTCTGACCGTCACCATAGAATCATGCACCTTGGTGCTCAAGCGGTAAAAGCTGACCAGCTTCATCAGCATCTGTGATACTTCCGTATCCTTATTGATCGCCGCCTTCAACCGGATCATATCCAGCGTGTTGTAAAGAAAATGAGGATTGATCTGCTGTTTCAGATACAGCATAGCCATTTTCTGTTCGGAAATTTCAGCCTTCTGAAGCTGATCCCTTGCCTGATATTCCGAAATAACCAGATCATTGAGACGGCGGATCATTTTGTTAAAGGAATCCTTCAATACGCCAACCTCATCCATATACCCCACATCATACTGCCTGGTAAGATCTCCTGGCTGGAAATTCTGGATATCAAGGGAAAAATCCGTAAGTCTTTTCAGATTTTTCCTGGTAAAACCATATACACAGAACAATACAACAAGTGCACTTATCGCAGTGATTATAATACAGGTTATCACCAAAATATTTAATTCATCATAAATGGATTCATATGTTTTCAGAGTGATCAGAAGCATGTTGCTGTAATCGGAACGCTGATACGCACAGAGATATTTTTCCTGATTTAATGTCAGACTAAAAGATCCTTTTGCGCCATTCATATGATCCAGTAGCTCTGGATAGACATCCTTCAGATTTTGGCTGATGATCCTCTCATTGGAACTGCATGCAATATTGTTATTTTCGTCAGCAACAATATAGGAAATATTATCCTCCAGATAATTGCTGCATATTTTCTGCAAAGTAAGGATAGGGGTTCGCAGTGCAATATAACCGATTACCTCAAAGGGGGAAAAACTGCGGATGGGACGGACCAGATAAATATTATTCTCCTGGAAAATGTTCTTTGTATAAGTCTGTGTGTACTTAAATCCCTCAGGCAGCGTACCCACATACATATGGCATCCCGAAATATTTGTAGAAAGGTCAGAATTTATCTTTACATCCTGAAAAAAAGATTCTACATTCCAGTCAAATCCCAAAAATGGATTCCAGGTATCACTGTAAAACACCATATCCTCATTATTAAAAATATAAATTCCCCGCACATCATCCCTGATTGAAATCATAGAAGAATAGAGTTTTGTAAGATACTCTTCGTTCTCCATTTTCTCATCAAAAGAATAATCAGTACCTTTCAGAATATCCTGCACCATCTGATCGGAAAACGCGATCAGCGAAACCCTTCCCATATCTTTCAGAGTATTATCAATCGAACTTAGGGTATTGGAAATATAGACCTTCATCATCTGTGCATCCCGGTCAATATGGTACTCCACATTCAGCTTTAAAGTTGCCACAATACTTAAGATACAGGCAATGATAAAGATTCCAATATTCGTAATGCTGATACGTTTCACAATACTAAGCGTCTTGTGCGAAGAATTTTTTTTCATAAAACAGGCCGTCCTTTAGCTTAACCCTTCACAGCTCCTGCAGTAAGTCCTGCCATCAGCTGCCGGGATGCAAAGATATAGAAAACCGCAATCGGCAAAAGACAGATAATACACGCTGCAAACAGGTTATTAATAGTAAAGCCGGAACTGGAAGTTGTCTGTGCAAACCGAAGCGGCACAACAGAAAGCGGCTGTTTCGAAGTATCATTAATGAAAATGATCGCCATCTGAAGTTCATTCCATGCAGATAAAAAGGTCTGGATCAGTACAAAAACAAGACCTGGTTTTGCAATTGGAAGCATGATCTGTATAAATGTAGTCCACTTATTTGCACCATCGATTTTCGCTGCATCGATCAGTTCATCCGGCAATGCATTGTAGTAGTTGGTCAGAACCATAAGATTAAAGCAGGCACTTGCTGTGGCATATGGAAATACCAATGACCATCCGGTATTGTTCAGATGAAGTCCCCTTACGATCTGATAAAGCGGAAAGATTAATGCAGATGTAGGGATCATCATACCTGTAAGAATCAGATAATAAACAGCCTGCTTATGTGGAAATTCCAGTTTGGAAAATGCGTATGCTGCCATGGAAACTACAATTGAGACAACAATAAGCGTTCCTCCTACCACAATGATACTGGTAATAACATTTGGAATCAAGTTGAAATATTCAAACACCTTTGCGTAGTTTCCAAAGCCACTTACAGCCAGTGATTTTTCCAGCATCAGATACAGTGGAAAGACCAGGATGACCAGCAGAACCACACAGATAACCTGAGTGATGATTTTATATGGTAATGAATTTTTCATCAGCTAGCTCATCTCCTTCTTGTCTTTTTTGTAATAAATCTTCAGCTGAATAACCGTCAGCACCATGGCGATCAGGAACATATATACAACAATGGTAGATGCCTGTCCCTGCTGAAAGGTGCTAAAGGATTTCGTGTATATATATGTGGAAAAGGTCTCAGTAGCATGAGCCGGACCGCCATCTGTCAATACATAAGAAAGATCGAAAAACTTCAGAGCACCCAGAATATCCAGAATGATCAGGGTAATATGAGTACCGCGAAGAAGCGGAAAGGTTATGTAGATAAACTGTTTAAAGCTTCCTGCTCCGTCGATGGTTGCTGACTCATAAAGATCCTGGGGAATATTCAGCATATTTGTGTAGTACATCAGCATGCTGTAACCGGTCCACTGCCAGATATTTACAAACAAAAGACAGGCAAGTGCAGTTTTTGGCGTTGCAAGCCACTGCTGACAAAGGAAATCCAGATGAAGTGCCCGCAGGATCACATTCAGGTAACCACGGTTTGTTTCGAAAATTTTCGAAAAAACAGTACCAACAATTGTGGAGGTACAGATTGCAGGTAGATAAAAAAGAATCTTATATAATCCGGAAAGTTTTATTTTTCTGATAAAAAAGGATGCCAGCATAAGTCCAAGTGCTGACTGAATAACTGTAGTAGATATTGCAATAATGACAAAGTTTCGAAATGTTTTCTGCATTACGGAATCTGCCCAGAGTTTTTTGTAGTTTGCGAAACCTACGAAAACTTTTTCCACACTGATTCCGTTCCAGTCATAAAAACTGATCACAATATTATAAATTATGGGATAAGCGAAAAACACAAGGAACAGTGTCAAAAGGGGAAGTACGAACAGGAAGCTGGTAAAGCAATCCTTCCTTCTTCTAGCTGAAGCCATAATTTTCCTCCTTTTTATAAAAGGCTGCCCAAAGTGAGGGCAGCCTTATTATACTTAATAAAATTTATCTTTCCTGTGCCTGGGAAGCTGCTTCAATCGTGTCTGCTGCCTCTTCTGGTGTAACATCTCCCAGAGCAAGTTCTGTAAGCTCATTGCTGATTGTCTCTTTCAGCTCTGCATAAGCCATTTCTCTGTATCCGCCTACATTATTTTTACCCTGCTCTACACAGTATTCAAGATTTTCAGTACCATTCTCGTTCAGACCTTCTACATTAAGCTCCATGTCGTTACGTGCCGGCATGTACTGTAACTGTCCGTTTACAAGAGTATCTGCGCCTTCATGAATCATCCAGTCAACAAATGTCCATGCTGCATCTTTTACCTTGGACTGATTATTAATTGCAAGGGATACGTCAACAGCTTCTTCAACCGGAGCGATCTTGCCATCGTTATTCCAGTCCATCAGGAAAATTTTATGGTTCGCGCCCTCGCCATTGTAAACCTCCTGGCTCTGCTCATCACTGTCCATATAAGCACCAAGTGACCAGGAACCATTCAGGATCATTGGAACAGATCCCTCTTTCTGATACATATCTGTGGAATCTGTGTACATTCCAACTCCAAGTGCTCCATCCTGGAAAACACCGTCTGTGAAACAGTTCTGCCAGATCTGGAAGGACTGAACAAGATCTTCATCTGTAAATGGAGTCTCGCCTTCAATTGCGGAATACAGCTTCTCAGTATTAATATCGGCCGCAATATTCATCCAGGTATCAATGTTGATCCAGGAATCTTTCGCTCCGATCACCAGAGGATATTCTCCATTGTCACGGAATGTCTTGCAAACCTCTTTCAGTTCATCATAATTAGTTGGAAGCTCCAGGCCATATTTATCAAAGTATTTCATGTTTGCCCATACATATCCTGCATAGCTAAGTCCCAGAGGAACTGCATAATACTCGCCGTCATCGCCTTTAAGGAGAGACATTGCGTATTCGTTATAATTGGAAGCCCAGTCATCACCATATTCTTTTACCAGATATGGAGTGAGATCTTCTTCAAAGTCACGGAATTCTTTATACATTGCTCCGGTCTGAACTCCATAAACATCTGCAGCATCTCCTGCTGAAAGATCAACTTTCAGCTTCTCTACATGATCTGTATACGGCATAAAAGTATAATCAATCTGAATGTCCGGATGCTCCTCTTCGAATTTCTCCAGCATTGCATGTGTATATTCCTCATCTCCAGGGTTCCAGGTCTGGAATTTTACAACTGTTTTCTCTCCGCTGTCGCCCTCTGCGAAGACCATCTGTGCCGGTACAAGTGAGGCCATAACGCCTGCCATTAAGATGCATACCATTTTCTTTTTCATGTTTTAATTCTCCTTTCATTTAAGAATCACGTTTATTTTATTTGACTATAATTTATCATTTCCATCGTTGTTTCGATAGTCATTTTTATTATGAAAATGTGTCAAAAAATTAGTTTCCTATATATTTTAACCATATCCATTGAGGAACCTCTGCAAAGCATACACATGGTATGATCCCGCAAAGAGCACAAATCATTTTATGAATTTACAGGAATTTCTGAATATTTCTCTTGAGAAAGCAAAAGAAAATGCACTCCCCCCGTGTACTGGCTACCTCCTTCAGAGATATCATTGAAGAATGATTTCCCCTCACTCGCCACTTAGTACTCCGCGCACTTGAAGCGGAGGAATGCTTATCTGCGTTCAATCTGTGTTCACTGTAAAGAAAAGCCGTCCAGGCTTTGTGTATATGTTCACAAAAACCTGGACGGCTTTCCTTTTATTCTATAAATCATCCCGCAGTTTTATGATTTTGTTATCTGCCAAACACTACTTCAGCGCAGTGATCATTTTGTTTCATCCAGGAGCTTCGACAGATGCATATTCATTCCTGCCAGCTTACAGTTGATAATATCTTCTGCAAAAGCATTTGCAGACATGGCAATGATCGGAACAAACTCTGCGTCTTTTCGATCCAGATTTCGGATAGCTGCTGCATCCAGACCATTCATAACCGGCATCTGAATATCCATAAGAATCATCTTGTAATAATCAGCGTCTGCCTTTTCAATCATATCAACACATGCAACTCCATCATTTGCAGTCTCAACAATACATCCTTCTTCCGCTAATAGTTCTGTTGCGATCCAGAAGCTAATATTCTGTCTTCGTTCCACTTCCATCAATTGCAATATACATACTCTATATTCTCCTTATTTTCCCGCAAAAAAACAACCTTCACAGGTCCGTTTGAACGTCTCCTACTTTCCATTACGGTTATGCAAAATTTGGAGAAAGGAACCTTTTTGTCTATGTTCAGCCCTTTTTTAATTTTTATCATAGCATGAATTTATTTTCAGAACAAGAAAGAGGAAAGGTTTTGCACTATTTACGCAAAAAAAGCCGCCAGCTTCTAAAGCCAACGACTTTTTCTGTAAATAATATTGAAAAAACCATGGTAGGGTAGGAAGATTCCAGCTGTGATCAGCCATGTAGCCAGTGTAAACCAGTAGTGGCCAGTCGTTTCAAGCCCCAGGACAATCTGGCTTTTTCTATTCTGTACTGCAAGCTCCAGCATTCATGCTTTAGCTGCTTCAAAGCCCTCTGCCATGTCACTGAATTCAAATGCTTTTCTGCTTAATTCCCTTCCTCGGATGTCGATTGCCCTTATATAATGAGTTTCACTGCCTGATTTTCTACATTTGCTTGCTTTTTTGTCTTATTTGCTTTAACATTCATTTAAGATACCTCTTGTACTTTAGATTTTTACTAACTGCCCGGTCAGTAATAATCTAAATTTACTTGAGGTATTCTTTTTGGTCAATTCCTTTTACTCTTTAAAGTATACAGGACGCTCCTAGAAATTTATTTTCATATAAAACAACAGAGCTGTATATTACCTGTAATCTCAGAATATACCGCTCTGCTGTTTATACATTTATTCACTTTTGACTGTCAGATCTTTCCCCCATCTATATTTCTTATAATTTAGGTACACAACCGGGATCTTTACAATTTCATCCAGACTGATGATAAAGTAAACTGCAAGCACTGGAAGTTTCAGTACAAATGCAGCAATCACCCTAAGATACAGGGAACCTCTCCAGATCAAGACCAGGTCATTTGTAAAAATTCTCATCAGCATTCCCGAAAGCAGCAGTGCAGATAAGGTAAAGATTAGTGATATCACAGTTGTAACTTTCGTCACAAAGGCGAATATCCTCTCTACTGCCAGAATATCTCCCTTGCCCTAGTACTGGACAGCTATAAGAGAAAGACCAATAGTCATAGCTTCTAGAAGCAGGCTGTGAATAAAAGTAACCTGTCCTGCCAGAGATACCGCTGACAGTGAATCCTAAGAAATTACGCCAAGCATCAGACGCACTGACAAGGGCTAGCATAAACTGTTGGAATGCTATGGGCATTACCAGACTTATAAGCTTTCTGGTAAATACCGGAGCTCTTTTATTTCTCATTTATTTTTGCCCATGCTTCCTCATCGAATTTACAGTCTTTAAAATAATATGGCCTGTCCGCATCAGTAATCTCACGAATCACGCGGCAAGGATTTCCAGCGGCACATACGTTGTCTGGAATATCCTTTGTAACCACGCTTCCCGCACCAATCACAACGTTGTTTCCAATCCTTACTCCTGGAAGGACACAGCAGCTTCCGCCAATCCACACATTATCCCCGATGGCGATAGAAATTCCATACTCAAATGCTGAATTCCGACTCTCCGGATGAATAGGATGTCCAGCTGTGTAAATACCTACATTTGGTCCAAACAATACGTTGTTTCCGATAGTAATTTTTCCCACATCCAGCATTACACAGTGAGTATTGGCATAAAAATTCTCCCCAACTTCAATATGGTTTCCGTATTCGCAGTAAAACGGCGGCTCAAAATATACATTTTCCTTATGTTTGATTCCTGCACGTTCCAGACATTCCATACCTTTTTCCAATTCAAAAGGCATTGTCTCATTATACTCCCTAATGGCTTTTTTGGTTTCTTTCTGCTGTGATGTAACTGCGTCATCGGCAATGTACGGCATTTCATGATCTCTTCTGTAAACGTTGTCCATTTTTTGATTCCCCACATATTTTATTCGAATGAAACAAGCAGCCAGTACCTTATAACTTTACAGACTTCTTACACTTCCCATGATGAAGTAAGAAAATCTATCTGCACATAATCCACTACTGCTTTTTTATACGGTGTGCGGATCCAGCACTCTGTTTGGTTTTCTTCCGGATACACGTTTGTTGTAATGCACTTTTCTCCATGATTTACATACACCTCAACACTGCTGTGATCAACCAAAATGCAAAGTTCCAGATAATTATCATGCAGCTCAAATGGACAGTTCATTCTGCCACCTTCATAGTGGTCTCCGTAGCTCTTATCCAGAGTAATAATCTTAGACAGAAAATCAATCTGAATTGCCGTATAACTGGATTCTTTTCCAAGGACACAAATCTCCAGATTTCTTGATTCAATCTTAGTAATATCTAATTTCAAAATTATACGATTACTTCTGTTTGGATCATCATATAACTTGATTGCTTTTTCACCAATTTCCATGTCTGTATAGGTAACAGTCTGCGAAATCAGAGATTCAACTTCCTTTACCGGATACATACACAAGTTGTTTTCACTATCCAATTGTACTTTACGCGGTACACTCAGACAGCCTCTCCAATTTTCCAGACTGGTTGGACCCCAGTCTATACACCAGGGCATCCACAGCCATCCATTCTGCCATGCAATCAACACTCTGTTTCCTTCTTTGTCTGTAAATGACTGTGGAGCATAATAATCAAATCCCACATCCATATTACCCATTTTTTCAATTGTGTAAATACAATTTTCAAAATCCATTGTTCCTACACAATAAAGAGATTTATTATAATCAGGATGATTCATAGGGGAACATGTAACTACCCATTTTCCATTCAGTTCAAACATATCCGGACATTCCATCATAGTTCCCAGTTTACCATTGGACTCCAGCACATTTCCCTTGTACTTCCAATTATAAAGATCATCCGATTCATACAGGCAAATACGGCCATCTCCATCAAAAGTAGCACTTCCTATGCAACCACCAACAACCATATACCATTTTCCATTGTGTTTAAACACCTTCGGATCACGAAAATCATTGGAAAATCCCTGCGGTGGTTCTTTGATCACTGGATTATTTGGGTATTTTTCAAAAGTCATGCCGTCCTTCGACGTTGCAATGCACTGTGTCTGATGTACAACTCCGTCAATTTGCGTTGTTGCCGTGTAAAAAAGGAATAAGACACCATCTTTCTCTACAGCGCTTCCAGAGAAGCAGCCACCTTCTGGATGGCAGTCATACTCTTGATCCGGCTTTAATGCAACCGGCATATCCTTCCAGTGAATCATATCCTCACTGACAGCATGTCCCCAATGCATCGAATCCCATTTGCAGCTCTTAGGATTATACTGGTAAAAAAGATGATAAAGTCCTTTATAATATACTAGCCCATTGGGATCATTCATCCAGGAAACCGGCGGCGTAAAATGATATCTTTGCCGCCATTTCCCTTCAGTTTCTGATCTTTTAAGGGCTCTTTCAAGAGCCTGCTCCATAATTATTCTACCTTTACATCATCAATATTTCCATATAATACGGTTACTTCTTTCTTGACTTCTCCCTTATCGTCAATTGTCTGATGATAAGTTCCCCAGCCTTTTCCATTGATCCAGAATGTTGTATAATCCTTTTCATTAATTACAGGTGCAAATGACATTGTCTTATTTACCATATCACAGCTATAGCCTGCCAGTGTTGGAATCAGGGAATAACTGGACATTGGTCTGATATAATGATGACCTGCTTCTGTCTCACTCCATGGGCATCTCTTATAACCGTCATAACGATCTCTGATAGCCTTGATAATTGTAAAAGCCTCTTCAATCATACCTTCTTTAATCATAGTTACAGCAACCTGATATTCAACTCCGGTCCATACCTCATCGCAATATGCAAATGGGAATCTCGGTCTTCCACCTTTCGGCCATGAGCAGAGAACCAGCCCTGCCTCGTCATTCAACGCATATGTTCTCTGTACATTAGGAACATCATCCATGCATTCCTTGAAATTATATTTATAAATAGACTGCAAAGCCTTCTTTACATGAGCCTTTGGAAGCACATAGCCAAGTCCTGCTGCCTGAGCCATGAACTGACCAAGGAGCTGATCTGTAAGACAACCAATACCATACTGATAGCGATATGCGTCTACGTCTTCAAGTTCCTGAATATAATATTCACCGTTAAACAACTTCTCGTCAACTAATACAGAAGCCTTTTCATACAAAGCACGATATTTATCTGCAATATCCTGTTTACCAAGATGTTCTGCCATTTCTACAACACCCTTGATAGCACCCAGATAAATGGTGTTTGTCATTGTATTTGGACCATAGAACTCAATGTCATATGTGACATGCATTTTTCCATCCAGAACACCGTCTCCATCTGTGTCCCACTCTTTAATAGAGAATTCCAGCGCTTTCATCATATTGTCCCAGATGCCTTTAAGGAATTCATCATCACCAGTGTATTTCCACTCTCTGTAAATTCTGAGAATAGAACCAAATTCTCCATCGCAGGCTGGAATCATATCCCATCTGCTTTCTCCCAGACATTTTCTTGCACGGAAAGGCATGCATCCATCATCATCCAGTTCTACGTTAAACTCTACATTACGCATTGTAATTTCAAGTTCTGGGAACAGATTTGCAACAGCAGTTGCATAGTTCCATACATGGTTAACATTTCCCTGTCCGCATCCAACGTAATCGCGAATACCTTCCCATCCAAGGAAATTGCCATTTTCAATACGGAAGCAGCAATGGCTCTTCATTGACATAATATTTGAGGCAACTGCATCAATAACATATGCAGGAAGTGATGTGTTAAATAATGCATTCTCAAAATCTTTGGATTTTCCTTCAAGATAGTCTTTCTTGTCTACTACATATTTACTTACATCCCATGCATCCTTAAATAAAGTAGCATAATAGTTACGGATAATGTCATAACCACCATTTCTGTAGCGCTCTAAATCAGCATCATACTCAATCCAGCCCTTAGGACGATTCGGGAAATACCAGGAAATTAAAAATTCAAATTCTTTTTCCTCGTTTGGCTTGATTGTTTCAGAACAACAGATAGAACTGATTCTCTCCTTCAGATTTAAGAAACTGAAGTCATAATGAGCAAGAAGGTCACATCCTTTTGCTTCAATTTCCTCTTCTTCTGTTAATTTTCCATCTTCAACAAAATCATCCCAGAAATCCTGTGCGTTATCTGTCCACTGACCATGAAGCCATTTCTTTCTGCTGATTCCACTTTCATTTGTAGTTGCAATTGACATGGAACCAAATTTCATATCTTTCTCTGTAAGATTTTTTGCTTTATAATACCAGCCTTTTAATCCAGCTTCTTCACGATATTCATTTTCAACCTGATCTACCAGTTTAACATTATTGAAAACATCATATCCATCAAAGCCAACTACATTCGCCATTGTACCAACAACAGACACATCAATAGGTTTGTTTGTCGGGTTAGACACTTTATATTTTATAATTGCTGTTGGAATACCAGAATTGTCTGCATCCAGCGGAATAAAAGGTGTATACGCTTCCATACGAACCTTTACCGGAACTTTACTGTCTTCCAAATCTACATAAACAAATGGCTGCTTTCCAACCATTTTGGATTTTTCAAATCTTGGAATTCCTGCTAACTCGCCATTCAGAAATCCATGGGATTTATAAAATGGGGGTTTGATTTTTGATTCAAGAATTCTGCTTACAGGTTCTTCTCCCTCTTCCTTTGTACGAATTGCAAAGAAAGAGAATGGTACAAACTGTCCCTTTCCAGGCCAGTTAAAAATTTCCCAATCTAATAACTGTCCTCTTGCACCTACTGCAATGTTTCCTGTTCCGATTCCACCAAGAAGGAATTTTGCCACGTTTGCATCTCCCTGATAAGAAATCTCTCCGCCTGTTTCAAACAGCTCAACCTTGGAATGTAATAAATCTTTGTTCATGTCATTAGCCTCCTGTTATATTATTTATTATCCTTTCACTCCTACATGGGTCATACTCTTGACAATCCATTTCTGTCCAATCAGAAATACAATAAGAACTGGCAGAATAGCAAGAACTACTGCTGCAAATACTACATTGTCTCCTGTTGAGAACGGCTGTTTTATTGACAAAATTCCGACTGGAAGTGTAAGTTTCTCCGTATCATTGATCATAATAAATGTTGTAAAATAATCGTTCCAAGAATATGTAAACACAATAATTGCTAACGATGCCAATGTTGATTTCGCCATTGGCAGCATAATTGAAATAAATGTTCTGATTGGTCCTGCGCCATCAATTGCAGCTGCTTCATTCAATTCTTTAGGAACTCCCATAAAGAACTGTCTCATCATAAAGACTCCAAATGCACCTGCCAGACCGGGACAACTTGCACCGAAAATTGATGGAAGCGTAACTGCCCAGGATGTGTTAATCACTCCTAGCATCGTCATGATCTTGTACAGTGCTACAATCGTAACCTGAACTGGAACCATCATTGCAACCATCAGCAATGCAAACATAATATTTTTTCCTGGAAAATCAAACTTTGCATATGCATATCCTGCAATAGCACCATGCAGACTCATGCCAAGTGTAATAATCACACTTATTTTTAAGCTGTTCTTCATAAATACCAAAAACGGAATAGTATTTGAAAATAATTTTTTAAAATATCCTAATCTCATTTCTGTAAAAAATGGAGGCAGCCATTTAGGTGGTAATGAAATTGCTTCACTATATGTTCTGAATGATGCTGAAAGCACCCAAAGAAATGGTGCAATCATCAAAAATGCTATACCAAACATGATAATAGTCAGCAGGATATGGCTTACTTTTATTGTTTTCCCAAATAAATGTATTTTCTTATTCATAATGCACCCACCACCTGCTTCCTACAAATTGAAATACCGTTACAATACCAATAAGAATCAGAAGCATAATTGATAGTGCCGACGCTGTTCCATAATCAAACGATGTAAATCCCTTTTCAGCAATCAACATAACCAAGCTTCTTGATGAATCTCCCGGTCCTCCGTTCGTCAATACATAAATAGATTCATATATTCTCAGTGCGCCTGTTACATTCATAACAAGAACAAAAAATATCTGTGGTGATGCTACTGGAATAATTATCTTAAAAAAGCGCTGTACTACATTCGCGCCATCAATGCTGGCAGCCTCCAAAAGTCCCTGGTCTACATTCTGTAGTCCTGCTAATATCAAAAGCATTGACATGCCAGAGTTTTTCCAGGTATCCAGAATCAAAACAGACAGTTTAGAATAAGCCTGATCATTCAACCATCCAATTTTAGCGATTCCAAGTTGTCCCAGATAATAGTTGATAACCCCTGCGTCCGTCTGAAAAAAGGCTTGCCAGATAATTGCCACAAACGTTAGTGCCACTAATGATGGAAAGAAATAAATAGATCTAAAAAATACCGTTATTTTTTTTGGCAGAATATTATCAACCAGCACAGCCAAAATAAGTCCTATTGCTGTATTTCCCAATGAACAACATATGGTGTACCATAAAGTATTTTTCAGAGCAGTTAAAGATCTGACATCTGTAAATATTTTTTTATAATTTTCCATCCCTACAAAAGTACTGGCACCTGTAAACACGTTGTATTTGTGAAACGAAATTACAATTACCCATATAATTGGAATGAGTACAAAGCACATAAAGCCAATAAATGATGGAAGTGTAAAAAGATACGCTGCTTTTAACTCTTTTTTATCCCATTTATGTCTGTTTTTCTTCTTATTCACCGATTTTTTCCTCCTTTACGGATAAAACGGTCTTACAGTATGCCAGGAGGATAAATCCCTCCTGGCCATATCTTTTACTGAATTGCGCTCTCAATCTGAGCCTGCGCTTCATCCATTGCTGCCTGAGGTTCTTTCGCTCCAGAGAACACCTCCTCCAACTCACGTAAGAAAGTCTGCTCAAGATCTCCGAAATAACTTGGAGCCGCAATTGGATCTGCAATTGTAACTGCTTTCCAGATTCCCATAATATTATCAGGGCATGTTCCCATAATATCTGTAGATGTTGCCAATGCTTCTGTTGGCGGTACCTGCTGGCCACCTGCTGCAACAGCTGTTAATGTTTCATCAGATACCATTTCTTTTAACAGCTCAATTGCAAGATCCTGATGCTCTGTTGTGGAACCAATGCACCATGCAGATCCTCCATATACAGAACCGTCTTTCTCTTTTACCGGCCACTGAACGCAATCAAAATCATCATTTGTTAATCCTGCATCCTGCCAGGTATTTAATACCCAACGACCAGCACCAACCATAGCAACCTGATTATTTGCAAACATGGAGTATCCGTCTGAGCTGATTGGTTCTGGACAAATACCATCTTTATACATACCATTTAAGAAATCTACTGCTTCCACAATACCTTCACTGTTAACAGTAGGTGTCTCGCCATCCTCACCAACTAATGCTGCATTGTTAGTTGACCACCACGGTGTAAGCTGGAAATAAGTGCATGGGAAACAAAATCCGTAAACACCATCCTTGGTAAGCTTCTCAGCAGTTTCTCTGAACTGATCCCATGTCCATCCATCCTGTGGATACTCTAAACCAGCATCATCAAACATATGCTTATTATAATAAACTACCATTGTCTGAGTTCCGTTCGGGAGACCATACAGAGAATCATTTACAGTAAAACCTTCAAGTAAAGATGGTGCATACTGATCTTTCTTAGCCGTAAGTTCTTCATCATCTGTAATAATGTCATCAAGTGGTACCAGTAAATCATTACTTACAGCCATATTAACAGCTTCCAGACCAAGGCTGATTACATCCGGAGCTTCTCCTGAAGTACACATGGTAATCCATTTCTGAATAAAGTCTGACCATGACTCAACCGGTACACAAGTCTGTTCCACCTTTACATTTGGATTTTCCTCATTAAAACGAGCAATGGCATCATTTGCAATCTTTTCCTCATCAGTATTTCCCCAGTTTAATACTCTAAGAGTCACTTCATCTTCTGCATGAACAATAGTAGCTGCTGACATAGACATTGTTGCTATAAGACTTAATGCAATCGCTTTTTTCATCATTTTTCTCATTCTAAAACCTCCATACCTTAACGTGGAAAGGTTTCCACATTTGTGTTTTAAAAAGAATTTCCTTTCAGAAATCCTTAGCTCCAATACATTATTTGATACGAGTTACCTAGATGTGCGCTCATCCTTTATGGTTACGAGTATATACTCTGCTCTTATTTTTGTCAATAGTTTTATATGGAATCCGTTCCATTTTTATATATTTTATTTATTTTGCACAAATTCAATTAGGATAAATTGTAACACTTTCTTCCACGTTTTATTCTTTATCATCTGTCGTATCTCCCAGAAGTAACGTAGGCTCATAAAACACTTTTTTATTATGATACTTTTTCCCCTGTATCATATTAAGCAAAATATTAACTGCACGTTTTGCCAGCTCCTCAATAGGCTGCTGTACAACAGTCAGGTTCATAACTCCAACTTTCGCTACATAAGTTCCATCATAAGCTACTACCTTTACATCTCTTGGAACTTTTTTCTTGCGTTTTAATAGCTGTCTTATACATGCAATTGCTACCATATCCACTGCAAAAATCCCATCAATATCCGGATACTTATCCATAAGCATATCTGCCATTACATCATACTGTCCATAATCAAAATCATTCCAGTCCATTTCATGGGAATAAACAGTCACACCACGTTTTTTCATGTATCGCTCAAACTCATAATGCCTTTCATGTGACGGAGAATCAACTACTCGAGCGCCTTGAATCTGTAACACACAACGACAATTATTTCTAACCAATTCCTCTGCCGCCAATTTTCCGCCAATCTTATGATTTGTTGAAACAACAGGAATATTTTCACCCCAAAAACGATCCAACGCAACAATGGGTCCCTGCACACCTTGATATTCCTCAAAATCCAGCATATGGCTTCCTGCTATGATCCCATCCACAATATGTCTGTTCAACATATTAATGTATTCTTTTTCGTAGTTCTGCTCACTGTAGGTACTACAGATCATTGTCTTATATCCCTTTTTCATTAGTTCTGCTTCAGCATATAAAACTACCTCTGCAAAAAACGGATGTGATATTTTGGGAATAATAATTGCGACAATTCCACTTTTCTTACTTAACAAATTTCTTGCAAGTTCATTTGGAATATAATTTAATTCTTTCATTGCGGTCTCTACTTTAATTCGTGTCTCATCCGATACATACCCTGTAGAATTTAAAACCCTCGATACCGTACCAACACCAACTCCAGCCTTCTGTGCTACTTCTTTTATACTAGCCAAACAATCGCCTCCTTCACTTTCATACAAACTATTTTTCTTCCTGTTATTATGTTGTATTTCTTATTGTATGTAGCAACAGTATATCATTTGCCATTTTACATTACAATCTTTTTTGGATGTTTTTTACAAAATTAAAGTCTTAAAATTCATTTTATGCAATAATTTACACAGTTTATTTCAATTAATTTTTATCAAAATGAAAATTGGATAAAAAATTGAACATCGAGAAATCGAGTAGGAGGCGGTGACTAACCGCCGTCCTCTCACAGCACCGTACGTCAGACTGTCTAACAATTAAGAAAAATGCTATAATAAAACTACCAAATACAGTATCGTAGGGGGATTCGTTATGGCAT
>NZ_JADPEX010000043.1:0-19811 GCF_015668065.1 Ruminococcus sp. 1001713B170207_170306_F1
TCGCCTTGGTAGGCCGCTGCCCTGCCAACTAGCTAATCCAACGCGGGTCCATCTTATACCACCGGAGTTTTTCACACGGAACCATGCGGTTCTGTGCGCTTATGCGGTATTAGCAGCCATTTCTGGCTGTTATCCCCCAGTATAAGGCAGGTTACCCACGCGTTACTCACCCGTCCGCCACTAGAAACAGATCAAATCCGCCGAAGCCTCAATGAAATGTTTCCCGTTCGACTTGCATGTGTTAAGCACGCCGCCAGCGTTCATCCTGAGCCAGGATCAAACTCTCTGATAAAGTGTTTGATGCACTCAAGACAACCAACTAGCTTAGTTATCTCTCGTCATTACTGTTATAAAAAGTTCATTCTTTTGAATGATGATTCGTTAAGAATTTTCGAGAATCGTATGTGTTTCACTGTTTAGTTATCAAGGTTGTTTGTCTGTCATCTCTTTGCGACAGCCCGTTTACTTTATCATATCTTTCAGATCTTGTCAAGCACTTTTTTCCAAAAGTTTTTCAGATCTTCAAGAAGCTGTATAAAGTTGTATGTTTCTGTCGTTCTGTTCAAGCGACTTGATTACTTTACCATAAGTTCAGTCATTTGTCAATAGTTAATTCAAATTTTCTGAAAACTATTTTATTTTTCAGTATTTCAGAAGCAATTCCTTGCGACAGCTTGTTTACTATACCACTGCCGTAAGGAATCGTCAAGCACTTTTTACAAAAAAATTTATATTTTTTTATAACATTATTTTCAAGATCCTTTTTCTTCAATCATTGACTTTCGCCCTCAGACATGATAGCGTCAATACATATAACAAATTCATTATTTTATACCCTTTCCCCAGTTTGGAGGTTTCTATGTATCAACAGCAATCACCAGCATTAAAAGAAACAAATCCTCATGGCTCCCAGGCTTTTCCCTGTGCTTTTTACCGTTTAAAACTAAGCGGACACGGAATCCTAGTCAAGCACCATTGGCACGAGGAGGTCGAGATTATTTACTTTCCCGGTGGAACCTTCACCTTAGATATTAATATGGAAACATTTGATGTATCTTCAGAATGTTTTTATTTTATTAATCCCGGCGAACTGCACAGCATACGTGCACGCTCAAAAGAAGTCTCCATGGAATACGCTGTCGTTTTCCAACCGGAACTGCTCTGCTCTCCTTTTTACGATACGGTTCAGACTCAGCTTGTCCAGCCATTGCAAAACGGACGTCTGATTTTTCCAAGATGTATTTCTGCAAACCATCCTGTTTTTCCTATTATAAAGGAGCAGTTCCAGAACATCACTAACGCATTTTACCGCTGCAGCTTTTCTGAACAATTGGAAGAGCTTCATGATTCCTTACATATAAATTTATTCCGCGCTTCTGGAAATGCCATTGTCGGCCTGGCAGATCAGCTTCTGATCAAGGCTTCCCTGTTAAATATTTTTGCAGATTTTTCCAATCGCCAGCTTTTTTCCCAGACTGAAAAATCTGATGACCACAGGGTCGAGACCATAAAAACCACAATCACTTACATCCGCGACCATTACCAGGAAAAAATTTATATCCGCGATCTGGCATCCCTGATCGGACTCAATGAGCAATACTTTTGCCGTTTTTTTAAAAAAGCAATCGGCATGTCTCCCATAGAATACCTGAATGAATATCGCATCCGCCAGGCAGTACGTTTATTAAAAGACAGCAGTCTTCCAGTGACCGAGATATGTCTGGACTGTGGTTATAACAATATGGGGAATTTTCTCAGAGAATTTCGCAAATATACAGGAACCACACCTCTGCAATATCGGAAACACAGCCAGGGGATTGAGAATCCTTCCTTATAAAACACGCTTGCCCCCCTATGTACGAAATGATTTTCCAAACAATCTCTGGTCAAAATTTCGTATTTTTTAATCAAATTAAGGGAAGTATTTTCTTTTTCATGTATGTATAATGTACTTAGTTCAAAGATAATCATTATATATAAGGAGACATAAATGAATAGCACGAAAAAAAAATGGTGGCAGGATAAAGTAGCCTATCAGATTTATCCGAAAAGCTTTTATGACACAAACGGTGATGGAATCGGCGATCTGCCGGGAATTATTGAGAAACTGGATTATTTAAAGGAGCTGGGGGTTGACATTGTCTGGCTTTCCCCCTGCTATCGCTCCCCTCTTGCCGACCAGGGATACGATATTTCCGATTATTACGACATTGACCCGCGATTCGGAACTATGGAGGATATGGACCGCCTTATCGCAGAAGCAAAGAAGCGGGACATGTATATTGTCATGGATCTGGTTGTAAACCACTGCTCTGATGAGCACGAATGGTTTAAAAAAGCCTGTAAAGATCCGGATGGAAAATACGGCCGTTTCTTCTATTTAAGAGACAAAGAAGATGGTAAGCTTCCTACTAACTGGCGCTCCTATTTCGGAGGTTCGGTATGGGAGGATCTGCCTGGCACCAACAAACAGTACCTTCATGTTTTTCATAAAAAGCAGCCTGACCTGAACTGGGAAAATCCAGAGCTCCGTGAGGAAGTATATAAAAATATTAACTGGTGGCTGGACAAGGGTCTTGGCGGTTTCCGCATTGATGCTATCATTAATATCAAAAAAGCTCTTCCTATGCATGATTATGAGCCTGATCGTGAGGACGGACTCTGCAGCATTAATAAAATGCTGGAGGAAGCTTCCGGAATCGGAGAATTTCTTGGAGAAATGCGTGACCGCACCTTCAAGCCTCACGATGCTTTTTCCGTAGGTGAGGTTTTCAACGCAAAAGACGAAGAGCTCCCGGATTTTATTGGAAACAATGGTTATTTTTCTTCTATGTTCGACTTTAACGAAACCATTTTCGGAGGTTCTGAGAAAGGCTGGTACGATTGCAAAGAAATCACACCTGACGACTACAAGCGCTGCTGTTTTGAGACACAGGCCAAAATGGGGGATTTCGGATTTGTTTCCAATATTATCGAGAATCATGACGAGCCTCGCGGTGTCAGTCACTATATTCCAGAAGGTGATTGCTGTGACACAAGCAAAAAAATGCTGGCGGCATTGAATTTCATGCTTCGTGGACTTCCCTTTATTTATCAGGGACAGGAGCTTGGCATGGAAAATATCCCGTTCAAATCTATTGACGAGGTAGATGATATTTCAACTCTGGATGAATATAAAGTTGCACTTGACGCCGGACTTACCCCGGAAGCAGCTTTGAAAGCTGTTGCCCGCCGCAGCCGCGACAATGCCCGTACCCCCATGCAGTGGACTGGTGAAGAAAATGCCGGATTTACAGCTGGTACACCGTGGCTTCGGGTAAATTCCAATTATACCGCAATTAATGTGGAAAAAGAGACGATTGATCCAAATTCCGTACTTAATTTCTATAAGAAACTGATCGCTCTTCGCAAGGATCCGGAATATAAAGAAACCGTTGTGTATGGTGCTCTGGAGCCATTTATGGAAGACCGGCATAATTTAATGGCATACTACCGTAAAGGAGATAAAACTTTACTTGTGGTTGGCAATTATCAGTGGGATGAGCAGGAAATTACACTTCCATCAGAATGCAAAAAGGTGCTGATCAATAACTACCCGGATATGGTTCTGGATGGAAATTCAGTTAAGCTGCATGGATATCAGGTGCTGGTTGTGGAGTTAGCGTAAACGATTTTCACGCTTGGTATTTATTGTATTCCAACACCTTATTGACAATTTTTCCCATTATTACTATAATAACAAAAGAACAGGGGAGCTTGTACACAGGCTGAGAGGAAATTGTGAATTTCGACCCTTTTACCTGATGCGGATAATGCCGCCGTAGGAAGTCATCATGGGTTTGATTTTTTTCGGAGACACCTCATTGGGGTGTCTCTTTTTTCATATGGCAGCAATGCAGCGTTCGGCTGGGGGCACCACTTTCGGACGCTATATAAAATTAATGCATACATAACAACAGTGCCGGTTTGTAAAAAGATTTTTTCACGTTATAACTCATAACTCGTGGAAACTGCTTCAAACAAGGCCAAGAGAAAGGAAGAAAATTATGAGAACAGCATTAACAATCGCTGGAAGTGACTCCAGCGGAGGCGCCGGTATCCAGGCTGATATCAAGACAATGATCAGCAATGGAGTATATGCCATGAGTGCGATTACCGCACTTACCGCACAGAATACTACCGGTGTAACAGGTATTATGGAAGCAACGCCAGAATTTCTGGCCGACCAGCTGGATAATATTTTTACAGATATTTATCCGGATGCGGTGAAGATTGGAATGGTATCTTCCAGCGCACTAATTGAAACCATTGCGAAAAAGCTTCGCCAGTATGAAGCAAAGAACATTGTAGTAGACCCGGTTATGGTCGCCACAAGCGGAGCCAAGCTGATCAATGATGAAGCCATTGAAGCCCTTAAAAGTCAGCTTCTTCCAATGGCCACAGTCCTGACACCGAATATTCCGGAGGCAGAGGTTCTGTCCGGAATGAAAATAGAAACTGCCGAGGATATGATCAAAGCCGCTGCTGCCATCGGAGAGAAATACAGCTGTGCAGTGCTTTGCAAGGGTGGTCATCAGCTAAATGACGCCAATGACCTTCTGTGGCGCAAAGGCGATTACAAATGGTTCCAGGGAAAGCGGATCAACAATCCAAACACTCACGGAACAGGATGTACCTTATCCAGTGCCATTGCTTCTAATCTGGCAAAGGGATTTGACCTGGATACTTCCGTGGAGAGGGCAAAGAAATATATTTCCGGAGCACTTGCTGCTATGCTGGATCTTGGAAAAGGCAGTGGTCCTATGGATCACGGATTTGCAATAAAAAATGAATTCACACTGTCACATGACGAGATTACGGCAGAAGCCGCTGATAAGGAGGCAAAATAACATGACTGAAAAACGTACTTCCATTTTTGAAAACGGCCTGATCTGGTTTGGCGCTGGTGTTTCCCTGGCGGAAATCCTCACCGGAACCTATTTTGCCTCACTTGGCTTTGGAAAAGGTCTTCTTGCCATTATCATCGGACATATTATTGGCTGTACCATGCTTTTCCTCGCCGGAGTAATTGGCGGAAAAACACGCCGCAGTGCAATGGAAACCGTAAAAATGAGCTTTGGGGAAAAGGGCGGGATTTTCTTCTCCTTCCTGAATGTACTTCAGCTGGTTGGCTGGACTGCTATTATGATCTACGACGGAGCTCTGGCCGCAAACGGTGTGTTACATACCGGAAGCTGGGTATGGTGTCTGGTAATCGGTGCACTGATCGTACTGTGGATTTTTATCGGCATCACAAACCTTGGAAAAATCAACACCATCGCTATGGCAGCACTTTTTATCCTCACATTGGTACTCTGCAAGCTCATCTTCTTTGATGGCGGGACTGCACTTGCCATTGGCGAGGAAGCCATGTCCTTTGGTGCTGCGGTTGAGCTTTCTGTTGCAATGCCACTGTCCTGGCTGCCGCTGATCAGTGATTATACCCGCGAGGCGAAGGAGCCAGTGAAAGCAACTGCTGTAAGCTCTATTGTTTACGGTCTTGTAAGCTGCTGGATGTATGTAATCGGTATGGGTGCAGCGATTTATACCGGTGAATCCGACATTGCTCAGATTATGGTGAAAGCCGGACTGGGAATTGCAGGCCTTCTGATCATTGTATTTTCCACTGTTACCACCACATTCCTGGATGCTTACTCCGCCGGAATTTCATCTGAATCTGTATTTTCCAAAATTAATGGAAAATATGCCGCAATTGCCGTAACCATCATCGGAACAATTGCTGCAATTGTATATCCAATGGACAACATTACCGATTTCCTGTATCTCATCGGTTCTGTATTTGCACCGATGATTGCCATTCAGATTGCCGATTTCTTCCTTCTGAAGCGTGCTGACAGCCTGGGCGAAGCGGTTGACATAACAAATGCGGTAATCTGGGTGATCGGATTTGTGCTGTACCGAATTTTAATGAGAATTGATATTCCTGTGGGAAATACACTGCCAGATATGGTGGTTACCATTCTCATTTGTATGATCGTGCGAAATGTTTTAAAGAGTAAAAAATAGACTTTCACTTTAGAGTGTATTGGATAAAAGGCTTTCTGCAAGATGTGCGTCGCAATTTGCAGGAATGATTTTTCAAACACGCTCTAGCTTTCGTATAAACACTACTCGGTTCAGGAAAGTGCCAGAGATGGGCTTTCTTATAAATCCAAAAAGGGGCTGCCATTTCCCGGCAGTCCCTTTCTGTTTATTTCTTTTTATATCTGCTTATATCTGTTTATTCTTCAGTTTCTTCCAGCGTTACTTCCACAACCGTATCCCGATCATCCGGAAGCGGATAGCTGTCGCAAGTGTCAGCGTTGAGGAAAAAGAACTGATTCTGGGAGTATTCCTTCAGGTTCCAGTAATCCGTAAGCTTTACCTCGGAATTGTCGGAAAGACGGCGGAGTTTTTTGATCTTGCCGTGGATTCCGGTGAGAGGGATTGCTCCTGCCTGGGGCTCCATAACGTGGGCGTAGATTTTATTTCCGTTGCGGGTGTAACGGCCCCATTCCGGTTTATCGATTTCAGCATAGCCACAGCCGTAGATGCTCTTGGAGTTCTCGTCCATCCACTCTCCTACTTCTTCCAGAATCTTCACAGACTCCTTCGGAATACGGCCTTTTGCATCAGGCCCCACATTCAGGAGCAGGTTGCCACCCTTGCTGACACACTCAACCAGCATGTGGATGACCATTTCAGCTGATTTATAATGACGGTCACTGGAAGAGTAGCCCCAATTGTTATTCAGGGTCAGGCAGGCTTCCCAGGGTACCGGATCACCCAGCTCATTGCGGATTCCTGCTGGTGGGATCATCTGCTCCGGAGATGCGAAATCGCCGGAATATTCGGTAGGATTTGCAGTAAGGATAGAACCGGAATCCTCAGCACTGCCCTCCAGACGGTTATCAATGATCAGCCAGGGCTGGATGGAACGCACCATGGAAATCAGCTCCTGGGCTTTCCATTTGTCGCACTTCATATCGCCGTAGGAGAAGTCGAACCACATCAGATCCAGCTTACCATAATTGGTAAGAAGCTCTTTGATCTGCCCAAACATAAATTCCAGATAGCGGTCGAAATCGCGGTTTTCATTGGAGCATTCCGGATGGTTGCGCATTGGATGGTGCATATCCCCATAGTGTGGGAAATCCGGGTGGCGCCAGTCTATAATAGAAAAATACAGACCTACTTTGATTCCTTCTGCACGGAATGCCTCCAGGAACTCTTTTACCAGGTCTTTGTGGCAGGCTGCGTTCATGGAGTTGTAGTCAGTAAGTTTGGTGTCAAAAAGGCAAAAGCCGTCGTGGTGTTTGGCTGTGAGCACAGCATATTTCATGCCCGCCTTTTTCGCAAGACGCGCCCACTCTCTTGGGTTGTAATTCTCAGCTGTGAACTCTTCTGTGAGATGGCAGTAGTCCTCATGTGGAATCTGCTCCATGCTGCGCACCCATTCTCCTCTGGCAGGGATTGCATAAAGTCCCCAGTGAATAAACATGCCGAAACGGGCGTCACGGTACCATTCGGTACGTTTTGTTCTTTCTTCGATTACTTTGTTCATTTTATAATGTCCTTTCCTGTAACATTAGGCAAAATACTTTTCCAGTTCTCTCTTCATATCCTCTGGAATTTCCCGTTCAAAGGAAAGCTCTGGCTTGTTTGCCACCCATGTAGCTGCTGTGCAGAGAGTTTTCGCTCCTTCTTCCAGTGCACGAGGAGAAATATATTCTACCGTATCGTGTCTTGTATGCATGCCAAAGCCGTCACGGTTTAAGGTAAGCGCTGGCACACCTTTCCATGCGAAAGTATTGGAATCGCTGGCCCAGACCTGATTTTTGATGGTAACACCCAGCTGATTTTCTTCCATGAGGTTTTTCAGTTCTGCACAGACAGTCGGATCTGCAGTTACTCCCAGAACGTTTCCTCCCAGGAGCTGCCCTGCCAGGTCTACATTCAGATTAAACACATGGCTGCTCATTTCTCCTTCATGGGATTTCACATAATTCTGGCTTCCAACCAGACCTTTTTCCTCGGAGCCAAACCAGATGAACTCCATCGTTCTGGCTGGTCTGTGCTCTGCGAAATGATGAAAAGCTTCCATCACCATGGCTCCGCCGGACATATTGTCATATGCACCAGGGCCTTCCGGAACAGAATCATAATGAGCCGTTACCGTAACGATTTCTTCTGGAAAATCAGTTCCCAGAATGCGTACTGCCACATTGGCGGAATTGCGGGAAATCTCGCTCTGCTGAATGTTCAGGCAGCACTTGGATGCCTGTTTCTCCACGATTTCCACTGCATCCAGATAATGGATAGATGCGCCTGGAAGATCACCTGCCTTGCGGCGGTACTGGGTTGGAATCCGGTCTTCCCCCTGATCCAGCGGCGTGCCGCATATGGTTACAAAGCCAAGTGCACCTGCTGCTTTTATTTTATTTATCATATCTTCACGAATAGGATCGCAGACCAGCACAACTGCCCCTTTTGCCTTGGAAAGACTGATGTCGTCTCCTTTTCCCACGAAGAGAAATGGTGCTGTGATGCCCTCTTCCAGGGTGCAGGCGCCATTCAGGTAGGCACGCACCGGATAAGCCTTCTTATAAGGCTGGCAGATTACCAGCTCTGCCTTTTTCTGCTGAAAATCCGGACACTGGAAAAATTCCATGCGGGGTGTCTGAATGTAGACAGACTTTCCCGTCTGGGCTGCTGCCTGCTCCGCTTCCTTCAAAATGTATTCAGCTGCTTTGTGCTCCCCCTTAGTGCCGGATTCACGGACGTATGCCGTGTCAGCTACAAACTGATACGCGCGTTGTCCATTTGGGTGAATTTCTGTGTATTTATTCATAATTTACTCCATTTAGAGATGGCTTCCGATTTACTCCTATTTAATGCGCTACATTCAGAGGCCTTGCAATTTTCCTTATTATGCTTTGCTGCGCACCTCTAGAGCACAAAGAAAACCATCTCTATATTTCTTAGAAATTCTACTATATACTTCAAAAACTACTATATCTTCTTTTAAATGCAATTTATACTTCCGGCACTTCTTCCATAATACGGATCAACATATCGCCAGTTCCAACATTATAGCCGCTGGTTGCATAAATCCCTACAGACTCGCCATTAGTTACCAGAATTAGCGGAAGCTTGTCTGGATCAACGTACATTCTTCTTCCCAGAAGTTCAATGTTTTCTTCAAAGGAATCGTAATAGATGGAAACATTCGGGAACATCTTCAGCACTTTTGCCAGAAGAGGATCCTGCTTGGCTTCTGGAGTACGAATCATGAAGGAGATGGAATTTTCAAATTCGTGGAATTTTTCTGCATGTTCCAGCATTTCGTTCAAAATATGTTCCGTAGGCTCCCGGCTCTCTTCCAGCCACATGAGAATTTTCTTGCCGCCTTTGGTTAACTCAGCGCAGGTTACTGTGTTTCCGGCAGAATCTTTTACTTCAAACTCCGGAAGGGAAATACGCTCCAGCATATCGCCAAGCTGTGCTTCGCGGAGACGCAAGGTCTCTTCTCTCTGCACGCCTTCTTTTATCGTAAATGTTTTCTCCCATGCAAACTGATTTCCGTTAGGAAGGCGGTTGGTGGTAATAATCCGATAGGTTCCTGGAATCAGTGCAAGCTCCAGAGTATCCCCATCCCAGCTTCTGCCTGTAAGGTTTAAGGAAACATATTCATTTCCAACCAGACGTCCCATGGTCCAGTTCTGATAGTAGTTCCATACAGCATCTGCCTCTTTTTTCAGTGTGAGAACTGCGCCGCCCTCCTGCTGTTTCAAAACGGAAACAAACTGGTCTTTTACCCAATATTCCATTACCTTATTATCTGGGTTCAATCTTGCCGGAATTCCCAGTGTACGGGCGATTGCCACAAAAAGTACTTTCTGGGAACGCTCGGTACCAATTTCGGATACCAGACATTCGTATGGAGTTTCCATTACGGTCTCGCGCTCGTTATCCGGGTAGGCGATGATATGCGCCTGGATATAATTCCAGATCTCTGCCGGATTTGCGTGGAAAGCGGCTTTCTGCTCTTCTGTGAAAAAAGAGAGAATGCCTTTTCGGTATGGACGAAGAAGCTCATCCTCCACACGGGGATTTAATACGTAATTGATATAAAGATTATAGCCGGACTCTGCACCTGTAGCTCTTGTATATGCCGCAGATTTTTCAGCTTTATAGTTACTGCACTCTGCATTAGCACTCTCAGCGCCTTGAGTGAAGCGATCTGCGCCATTCATTTCTTTTTTGCCACATTTCCCAGTACCAGACTTCGTTTTAAATTCTTTTGCATACTGCTTGCCATATTCCAAATGCTCTTCCAATACATTGCAAACACAGTCTGTGTGGTCTTTCTCCGAAAGTACATCCACCATTGCCTGGCGAAGTTCCTTCTCATCCTCGCCTGCAAGAAAAGCAGTCATTTCCGGGTTCACCCAGTTCTCCTTCTTTTCTTTACGAATCTTGTTTGCTTCATTCAGTCGTCTGGTTCCTTCTGCTTTCTGCTCCGGGGTAGGCATGTCCGGGTTCACCGGGGTGTCAACTGGAGCAATTACATCTACAGCTCTCCAATCCTCAGCTTCCACAGTCTCACCAGTAAGAATCAGGGAAATCTCATCCTGCGCTCTGGTATCCAGATCTGCCTGTGCAAATCCTTCCATTCCCGGAAGGAACGCCAGAACTCTTACACTTCCCAAACCGGTCACTAAAGAAACGGTTCCATCTTCGTCTGTCTCTGCCTTTGCAATGGGAAAATACTCTCCCATATTCAACACCAGAAACTGCACCTGAGCGCCCTTTACAGCCGCGCCCTCTTTATCTGTCACTTTTACAGAAACAGTTTTCACCCTAGCATAACGCGCAGTCTGGTTCAACATAACCGCTGCACCTTCTTTGCCGATCACATCCTCCCCTTCTGCCGGGAAAAGATCAAACAGGCGGGAATGCACCATCATTGCTCTGGAAGAAGCATTGGTAAACCACCCCTTATTCAGGATCATAAGCGGCTCACATGCGCCTGTGAAATACCATTTTCCGTCACACCAAAGCTCCACCCATGCGTGGTTGTCATCACAGTGGGACCACCTTGGCACATACACCTGCCGCGCCGGAATTCCCACACTGCGAAGTGCATTTACCAGAAAAACAGACTCCTCACCGCAGCGTCCGTAACCTCTTCGATATACCGTAAGTGCCGGAAGTGTACGGTCATCACCACTATGATAAGTAGCTTCCTCCGCACACCAGTAATTTACCTCAATTGCCGCATCTTTCGCATTTTTTCCTTCAATTCTATCCTTCAACTCATTCCAGAAAAAGCTTCGACAAGGAAGTACCTCTTCCTCATTCACCCTGTGATCCAGAATATAATTCAAAAACATCTCCTCCGGCAGCTCTTTCACCCTGTCCAGCGTATTATAAAGAAACAGCCCATGACTTGCGAAATCCTGAATCTCCTCAAAAGTATAATTCACAAGATCACTATAAGGCGCGGTCACATACAAATACTTCATTGCCAGCCCCAGATCTCTGCCGCATCCATCCAGCTTCTCACAAATCGTCTTTAGTGGCTCCCTGTCCGGTCCAAGCTTCTCTGTTAATTTCAAAAATTCTTCTTCAATCTTCCTCTGACTGTTCTGAAGAAACATCTATTCATCCTCCTACTTTAAATAGAAAAAACGCCCTTTCACGAAAAAATTGTTCTTTTTTTGTGAAAGAGCGTCCCAGCCTCAAAGCCTTGCTAAAACTTCCCGGGCCTTTTTCACCTCAGCCTCACTGGTGCGGAAAATCTCATACTCACTCAAAGAAGGCAGTCCCATACTTACACCCTCTTTGCGGTACTTCATCTCACTGTCCAGCAAAACCTTGCCCGTCATATGATAATCTGTGATTCCGGTTTTCTCATAGATTGGAGCGATCACGTCTGCATTCACTCCTGCACCAGCCATAATGTGAATACGACCAGCACTCTTTTCCACCAGCTCTGCAAGCAGCGGCGAACCATCCACACAGTTATTCTTCTGTCCAGATGTGAGAATGGTATTAAAACCAAGAGAAATGGCCTGCTCCAGGGCCTCCATTGGATCCCTGCACACGTCAAAAGCCCTGTGCAAAGTTACAGACATCCCATTCGCTTCTTCCATAAGCTGTGCCAGATGTTCCACATCCAGGGAGCCATCCGGTCTTAGCATACCGATTACAACTCCCTGGGCACCCAGCTCCCGGAATCTTCTCACTTCTGAACGAATAATATCAAATTCATATTCAGTATAACAAAAATCACCAAATCTTGGACGGATCAGTGCATGGATCTTAATATCACTATGCCTGCGGATCTCGCGGAAAAGACTCTCTGATGGAGTTGTTCCTCCAATCACCACATTTCCGCAAAGCTCGATTCTGTCTGCTCCGCCTTTCTCTGCGGCAAGTACGGATTCCACCGAATCTGCACAAACCTCCAAAGTAAATTTGCTCATATCCTCTTTTTCCTTTCACCCAGCCTGATACTATCACATTGCAGCTATCGCAATGCTTTGCATTCTGAAAATTCCACAAATTATTCCCAAGCCCGCCGGTCTTGTCACTTTGTTGCTGCATTCCTGAGCTGCTGTCTCTTAATAGAGCGTTACTCCAAGGGAATCCAGCATATCCTGCACCGACTGATCCGGGAATTCATCTGTGATGATCCCGTCCAGTTCATCAAGCTGTGTAAATTTATAAGATTCATTAAAATAAAATTTCTCCCGCTCCATCACGGCATATTTATGACGGCTGCTTTCAATTGCAGCCTTTTTGGTCAGTCCGTCCTCCACTCCAAGAGTCGTGACGGTGTGATCCATCATATCAATTCCGCAGCTTCCCATAAATGCCCGGTCAAAGCTATACTGCCGGATCACCTGGATTGCTGCGGAACCAAGGAATCCATTTACTGTAGGATACATGATTCCACCGGTTCCAATGGCTGTGATCTTGGGATTTTGCGCAAGCAGCTGTAAAATATCGATCATGTTGCTCACTACGGTAAGCTGCATTTTCGATTTCGCAAGAAGCTTGGCAAGCTCAATATTGGTTGTGGATATATCAAGAAAAATCGCTTCCCGCTCCTTGATCAGCGTCATGGCCTTAGCCGCGATCACCATCTTCCTGTCCACATGATAATTTCTTCTGTCGATAACATCTCTTTCCAGCGGGTAATCCTGGGAAAGAATCGCACCACCGTAAGTTCTTTTTAATTTGCCGGCATTCTCAAGAGTTTTCAGATCTTTACGGATGCAGTCCTCTGTGACCTGGAACATTTCGCTCAGCTCCCTGGTCCGGACTTTTCCCTGTTCCCGAAGGACTTTCTCGATGGCTATCTGCCGTTCCTCAATGAACATCCTTCTTCCTCCTGTTTTCTGCTGCCTTATTTATCAAAAGCCCATCTCCCGCTCTTTCAAGCGGTTAACATAACTTATATAGCACTATACATTTCATATTACAGCCAGTCTTTTAGCTTTCTATATCTTCTGAATAGATACACAATCTGCCCGTCAAATATTACTCTGCGCACTGACTGCAGGCAACAAAATGTCCCGGTTTTACCTCAACAAGCTTCGGCTGGCTCTTATGGCAGCTATCCTTGCAAACAGGACAACGACTGCAGAACTTACACTCCTCGCCAAGATCAATGGGATTCGGAAGCGTACCCTCCAGCATGATTCTCTGACGGTTCTTCTCAATATCCGGATCCGGGATCGGGATTGCAGAAAGAAGAGCCTTGGTATAAGGATGCATTGGGTTCTCGAAAAGCTCCTCACTGTCAGCAAGCTCAACAAGAGATCCCAGGTACATAACACCAATACGGTCACTGATGTGCTTCACCATGGAAAGGTCGTGTGCAATAAACAGGTAAGTCAGCCCACGCTCTCTCTGAAGCTGCTCCAGAAGGTTGATAACCTGTGCCTGGATGGAAACGTCCAAAGCAGAAATGGGCTCATCGCATACAATAAAATCCGGATTTACTGCAAGTGCACGTGCAATACCAACACGCTGGCGCTGTCCACCGGAAAACTCATGAGGGAAACGATCTGCGTGCTCTGCCTGAAGACCAACGGTTTCCAGAAGCTCAATGACCTTGGCATCACGTTCTTTTTTATTGGCAGCAAGACCATGAGCATCAATTCCCTCTGCTACAATATCCAGAATTTTCCTTCGCGGGTTCAGGGATGCATATGGATCCTGGAAAATCATCTGCATTCTTCTGCAAAGTTCATGTCTCTGCTTTGTATCCAGATTCTTGTCAATTTTCGTTCCATCGAAAGTTACCGTACCATCTGTAGGATCATACAGATGGATAACAGTTCTTCCGAAGGTAGATTTACCACATCCAGACTCTCCAACCAGACCAAGAGTCTCTCCTTTATAAATCTGAAGGGAAATGTCATCAACTGCTTTCAGGATCTTTTTATTTCCAACATTAAAGTATTTCTTCAGGTTCTTGACATCAAGAAGTACCTGCTTTTCATCATTTTTCATCAGAGTTTACCTCCTGTGCCATCTCGTCAAGCATCCAGCATGCTGACTTGTGATTCTTGCCGCAATCGGTATAATCCGGCATGTATTTCTGGCAAACGATCATTGTCTCCTTACATCTTGCCGCAAAAGGACATCCAACCGGAGGCTCCATAAGATCCGGAGGAGTTCCCGGAATTGCCTGAAGCTCACCGCCTTTTTCGTGTGCTTTTGGAATAGAACGAAGAAGGCCTTTTGTATATTCGTGACATGGGTTGTGGAAAATATCTTCCACATCTCCTGTCTCAACTAATTTTCCGCCATACATAACAGCAACACGGTCTGCAATATTTGCCACAACACCAAGGTTATGGGTAATGATGATAATGGATGTTTTGATCTTTTTCTGAAGATCGCGCATCAGATCCAGAATCTGTGCCTGGATCGTTACATCAAGGGCTGTGGTCGGCTCATCTGCGATCAGCACCTTGGGATCACAGGCCAGTGCAATGGCGATGACAACTCGCTGTCTCATACCACCGGACAGCTGGTGTGGATACTGGTCGTAACGTGCCTCCGGATTGGAGATTCCAACCAGGGAAAGAAGCTCAATGGCTCTTGTCTTACGGTCGGCTTTACTCATCTCCTTGCGGTGCTCTTTCAGCATTTCCTCTATCTGTTTTCCAACCTTCATGGTCGGGTTCAGGGAAGTCATGGGATCCTGGAAGATCATGGCAATCTCGCTTCCGCGCACCTGCTGCATCTGACGCTCTGAATATTTAGTCAGATCATTACCCTGGAACATTACGCTTCCTTCTACTACTTTTCCGTTCTTTGGGAGGATTCCCATAACACCTTTCATGGTAATGGATTTTCCGGAACCGGACTCTCCTACTACCGCAAGTGTCTCCTGCTCATTCAGGTAAAAATCCACGCCGCGCACAGCCTGGACAACGCCCTTGTGCGTCTTGATGTGGACTGTAAGATTCTTAACTTCTAATATTTTTCCCATAGCTGTACCTACTTTCTCATCTGCGGATCAAGGGCATCACGAAGTCCGTCGCCCAGAATACTGAAGCATACCATAATCAGTACGATAACAATTGCCGGGAAAATCAGTACATGTGGATACATTCGCAGTACCTGATAACCACCGTTGATCAATACACCAAGGGAAGCCTGCGGCTCTGCCAGACCAATACCAATGAAGCTTAAGAATGCCTCGGTAAAGATAGCGCTTGGGATTGTGAACATCACGTTGATTACGATAACGCTGACTGTGTTCGGGATCAGATCCTTCATAATAATGTTGAATTTGCTGGTTCCAAGAACCTGAGAAGCAAGTACGAATTCCTGATTCTTCAGTTTCAGGATCTCGGCACGAACCAGTCTGGCCATGTTTACCCATCCGGTAATGGAAAGTGCAGCGATAATAGTTCCTACACCAGCCGGGAATGCCATCAGGAAAAGGATTACAATGATAAGGCTTGGGATTCCAACCAGTACCTCAATGATACGCTGCATAACAGCGTCTACCTTTCCCCCGAAAAGAGCGGAAACAGCACCGTAAAGAACACCTACAACCAGATCCAGGATTGCAGCTACCAGTGCGATCATAAGGGAAATTCTGGTTCCCATCCAGGTACGTACCCACAGGTCACGTCCAAACTGGTCAGCACCAAAAATGTGTGCTGCACTTGGAAGTCCATATACATTGTTATAATCAGTGTCTCTAAATGAATATTTACTGAAGATCGGTGCAAAAATGGCAAGCAGGATAATTCCGATCAGAATAAATAATGCTACAACTGCTGCCTTGTTTTTTTTCAGACGGATCCATGCGTCAGCCAGCATAGTGGAAGCAGGAGCTGCGATGTGCTCTTTTTCAGAGGCTTCTACTTTCGCTTTCTGATACATGCTGCGGTCAATTTTTGATTTGTCCACGATCAGCTCTCCTTTCCTTTGGCAAGACGAATTCTCGGATCAATAAGAGAATAAGCCAGGTCAACAAGCAGTACAATCAGCATATAGAATGCGGCATAGAAAATAGTAATACCCATGATCACCGGATAGTCATTGGCCTTGATACAGTCTACGAAAAGGCTTCCGATACCAGGAATACTGAAGATGTTCTCTACAGCAAGAGATCCTGTCATAAGGTTTACTACGATTGGTCCTAAAATGGTTACAACCGGAAGGATGGAGTTGCGGACTGCATGACGCATAAGAACCTTCATCTGGCTCAGCCCCTTGGCTCTTGCAGTTACGATGTAATCCTGATCCAGTACATCCAGCATTTCGGTACGCATAAAACGGGCAACCATAGCTGTTGCACTGAACGAAAGCGCAATGGACGGCAATACGGAACAATTCCAGCCAGTCCAGAATCCAACCGGGAGAACGCCCCATTTCAGACCTATGTAATACTGAAGAAGGGCTGCGGCGACAAAGTTCGGCACCGAGACTCCAAGCACTGCCAATATCATAGTAAAGTAATCAATTCCGCTATTGTGCTTCCAGGCAGCCAGGATTCCTAAAATTAATCCGATTGCAAGTCCGATCAGTACTGCCTGGATACCAATCAGCGCAGATGGTCCGAGACGACCTGTGATAACCTTGGAAACGTCCTGGTTTACATAAGTAAAGGAAGTACCCAGGTCTCCTTTCAGCATGTTCTTAATATATTTCACATACTGCATTGGAAGAGAATCATTTAATCCATACATTTCCAGCACACGTTCCTGCTGCTGAGGTGTCATAATACTAAAACGCTCAGCATCAAAAGGTGTACCTGGAAGATTTTTCATCATGAAAAAGGTACAGGTTACAATTACCCACAAGGTAACCAGAATGTACCCTAATCGCTTTAATACATATTTCAGCATGACATCACCTTTTCTGTTACTGTGCACGTAGTGAACAGTACTCCTTTTCTTTCTGTGAAAAACAGACCGTATACCGGCTGTGTAAGCCACTGCTGTATACGGTCCGTTACCTATTCCTTAAGGAATATTACTTGAATTTGAAGCAAACCTCTGAGATCTGTTTCGCTACCAGTTTATATCCAACAATCACCTGAATAAGAGATTATTCGAAGGAAGCGTACTTGAACTCAAGCGGAACACCGATCGGATGGCTGATCAGGTTCTTGACATTGGATTTTGTCAGAACAGCGGAACCTCTGTGGTATACAGGAGCAACAACTGCATCTTCCTCAACCAGCTTCTTCTCAGCTTTCAGCATGTCGTCAAGACGAGCTGCATCGTCTGTCTGAGTCTTGGCATCAGAAATCAGTGCATTGTAATCTGCATCGTTGTAATTTCCACGGTATGGAGTTCCGTTTGTCCACAGATCAAGGTATGTCATAGCGTCATCATAGTCAGCACCCCATGCTGTTACAGCAAACTGATAGTTGTTGGCATCCATCAGCTCTCCACGTCCCTGTACAGTCTTGGTATCAATTACTACGTTCAGACCAAGTGTTGTAACAAGCTCACTCTGGATAAATGTTGCAACGGATTTGGATACAGAGTCATCAGCTACAAGAAGAGTAACCTCTGAAGGTGCGCTTCCAAGCTCCTCAACTGCTTTGTCATAGTACTCTTTTGCCTGCTCCGGATCATATGGGGAAACATCTCCGTTCAGCTCACGGAATGTCTTCTCTCCATCACCGCTCATGCCGTCTGCTACAAGACCAAAACCTGGTGCAGAACCATCAGCAAGAATGTTATCTGTAAGAGCGCTTCTGTTCATAGCAAGAGAAATAGCTTTTCTCATGTTTACATTGCTCATTACGTCATCTGTAAGGTTGAACTGTACATAGCTTGTACGGAAGTCGATCTCCTGGGAGAATTCCGGATCATCCTTGTATGCTACTACGTTTGCAGAATCAAGTTTAACCTGGGAAAGCTCGCCAGCCTGATATGCGCTTAATGCAGCTGCAGCATCTTTGATTACACGAACCTGTGCATCTTCGATTGCTACGTTGTCTTTATCCCAGTAATTGTCGTTCTTAGCGAAAGTAACGCCTACAGCCGGATCATAATCTGTGATCACGTACGGTCCGCAGTAGAGCATGCTGTCTGGGGAAAGAGCGAAGTTTGTGCCCTGCTCTTCACAGAATGCTTCGTTAACCGGGAAGAACATATCCATTGTAGTAAGGTTCAGGAAGTATGGTGTCGGGCTCTTCAGCTGAACTTCCAGTGTCTGATCGTCAACAGCCTTAACGCCTACCTCAGAAGCCTCAACGCTTCCCTCATTATACTCCTGACCATTTACGATGTAGTCTGTCATAATGAAGCTGTAGCCGTTTGTTGCATCTGCGCTCATCTGTTTCAGCCATGCGTATACGAAATCTGCTGCTGTTACAGGCTCACCATTGCTCCACTGGATTCCATCTCTTAAGTGGAAGGTGTATGTAAGCTTGTCATCGGATACCTCATAAGTATCGCAAAGAGCCGGCTGAGGCTGGTTGTTCTCGTCCATACGGAACAGTCCCTCTTCTGCCTGGTTCAGTACCAGGAATGCATTCTCCTCGGATGCAGCCCACGGTACCAGAGTCTTGATCTCGAAATCAGTAGCAACGCTGAGTGTCTCTCCCTCTGCGAATACTGCTGATGCACCTGTAACAGTCATGGTAAGTGCCATTCCAAGTGCTACTGCTGCTTTCATCATTTTCATAGTTTTTTCTCCTTTCTTATCCGTCCTTAATCCCGGTACGGTAGTAAGCCTTTTCGGAAAGCGGAAGCGCCTGCTGCCGCAGGTGTTTTCTTATAAAAGCAGGACATTTTTTAGAAAATATTTTATAAAAATCTGGTGTCGATGCCTTTATAGCAAAAAAACATTTTCTATTTAGCAACTTAGTCACGATGTAGTTTCATGCGCCTTTGCATAAATAAAAAATGTTCTCTTTGCCCGCCTCTTTTTGGTAATTTTAGTATAGCAAAGTGTTGTAGTGTTGTCAATTGTTTTTTTATTATTCTTTATTGCTTTTTATTGTTTGGAATTGGTTTTGTATGAATTATGTATTTATTTTGTACAAATTCTGCTTTTTCAAGGAAAAATGAGTAAAAAATATCGGATGCAGCTGGGTGCTTCAACTGTATCCGACTTCCTGTTTTCCTCTTTAATGTGTTGAATGTGTTGAAAAGTTCTTCAGGAGGGACGCATTTGGACAATATGTATTACTCACTCGCCGGCGCAACGCTCCAGCGAACTAATCGCTAACTGCGACTAATGCGTTCGGGAGAGCCCTCACGCATAAGTCT
>NZ_JADPEX010000044.1:0-18683 GCF_015668065.1 Ruminococcus sp. 1001713B170207_170306_F1
AGTCAGTAGTCTTATTGTACTCTGAGGTATTTTCAATTTTCAACATCTACGTTTTTTATTATACAGGAAGCTCCTATACTCCCAACACAATCTTCATTTTTTCCAATCACTAAAAGCATGAATATTACTGTTATCGGCAACATAACCATTCCACAGACATACCAGACTTTACCACAATATTTATGAGCAAATTCCCATGTGTCTTTGTTCTTCATAGACATCGAAGTCCGATATCCAAATACTGAATTTATTTCCTTTGGAGCCTTTTTCATAAAATATCTTCCAAAACCAATCATCGTAAATGGAAGAAGCAAATCCATAATCAACATAAAAATCCAAAACCCCATTGTAAGCTCCTTTACTACAACTTCCGATTGAGATTTCACCTGTTTTAAGAGATTTAATAGCTGTTATATTTTGTTATTAAATTCTCCGCAAGCCCTTGAAAACACTGGGTTTATCGCAGGTGAGCTTTCCCTTATTGTTTCCCTTGTGTTATATCGTCCCGTCAATGTTTACGAACTCTGATAAGGGCAAATACAAGGGCAAGAAAATCATATAAAACAGTATAACACAAAATAAAAGTGACATGGTGGACTGATTGAAATGCTTCTGATTTTTGTAACTAATGATTGATTGAATGACAAGGAGATAGGATACGATGAGAACAGTATTTGCAGAATACAATATGTACCGGAACAGCATAGACATCTACACCCATGCTGGTTGTATGCTTCGTATTGACTGCGATAAGGCTGAAGATGGTATTAAAACTACACCATGCTCTCAGTGTGCATTAAATGCTCTTGCTATTGATGAACCTCTTGAATATGCAAAACTATATCTGGATGGAACTATGCAGATATGGGTAGACACAGAAGACTCTATTGAACTTTAAGTACACTAAGGGACTGCTCCTCTAACAATTAAAAAAGTGCAAGAGCAACAGTCCCTTTGTATTTTTACAAGTTTCAACCTAAAAAAACAATTATTTCACATTCGCATTATACAAGTCCATAAAATAAGAATCTGTATGTAGTAGTTCTTCAAAAGGACCTTGTCCAACAATCCTCCCTTCTTTAAAGAGAATAATTCTGTCAAAACCTACAATGGAATTTAATCTATGTGCAATGGCAATGACAGTTTTATCTTTCATTTTTTGCATAACTGATTTCATTACATTTTCTTCTGTTAAATTATCCATTGCAGATGTTGCTTCATCCAAAATGACAAGTTCGGAGTCTTCAAACCACAAGCGAGCTAATGCAAGTCTTTGTTTTTCTCCACCCGATAAACAAGTACCTTTCTCACCAATTTCAGTATTTAAACCTTCCGCAAGATTTTCAACTAAATGAGATAGTTGCACTTCACTCAATGCCTCCAGCATTTGTTCTTCTGACACTTGTTTCTCAAATACCAGATTTTCTTTTATTGTTCCGTCAAAAACAGGGGCATCCTGTGATAGATAACTAACTCTATCATACAGATTATTAAGACAAATTTCTTTTAACTCCATGTCTCCTAAGCGAACTTCTCCTTGATTATATTTTAGCAACCCTAATAATATCCTAATCAAGGTCGATTTTCCGGAACCACTTTCTCCTACAAAAGCTATTTTTTCTCCCTTTTGTATTGACAGGCTCAAGCTATCTATAATTTTCCGTTCCTCATATTGGAATGATAAATTTCTTATTGCAATTTTTCCAACATTTGTATTTATTGCGTTACCGTTTCTTAATTGAACATCGTCTTTTAAGCCTAAAAATTCCTCAAATCTCTTATATGACGCCTTGTCTAATTTATATTGGACATAAAGTACATTAAAAATGGCAATTGGCGTATAAGCATTTTCAATCAGTGCAATTAGTGCAACCACAGAACCTACTGTAAGGTTTTTCGTTTTCCATGCATAAAAAAGAATACCAATATCTAACATTGCCACAAGTAGTGCAAATATTGTGAAGAATGCTTCATGAATCATATTCATTTTTACTTTTGATGAAACAATATCCTCTTTTGCATTACAAGTCTTCTTTATTTCACTCGGGAACTGTTTACTCATACGAAATACCAACATTTCCATATAGCCTCTGACCAAATAGTGATTTAATAGTTCTTCACTATTCAAAATCTTTTCTTTTATTTTATAAAGAAACTTCAATAGAATGTTGGTTATTATAAAAATAACCGTATAGCCTACAAACAGTACATAAGTGACTTTTTCATCTATTTCCCAAATAAAGTATATACTAAAACCAATGGTAGGAAGTAAGTCACGAATCAAACACAACCAGAAATTGAATAATACATTTCTTCCTGCTGCTGAACCATTCTCAATCCTTTGAACAAGTTTGCCCGTACCTATTTTCTGATATTCCGTATAATCGATTGTACTTATTTTTCTAAGTGACAAAAGCTTAAAATCCAGATAAATACCATGTTCCAACTTCTTTTCAGGGTAATTATCCAGATAATTCATACCGTAATTTACCAGCAAAATAAAGCCATATGTTGCAACTCCTGCAAATGCAAGTGTTCTATCAGCCAATCCATCAATAACCTTTTGGAAATAGTCAACCTTGTAATTAGCCACAAATGAATTAAATATACCTAGTCCAATGTAGACCAATACCCATATGCTGTTTTTCTTTAATATTTCTTTTATATAACGCATAACTGTACTCCTTTACATATTGTATTTCAAGCATCAGAGCAGTACAGTCAACGACTACTGGCAAGTTTCTTTTAACCTCAGCACAATCTGCCAACAGTTTACATCAACTGTACTGAGTAGTTACCTCGGATAATTTTCATATCGTTCTCACTTCTTTCTAAAAATTTTCTATTATTATATCATGTTAAGTTCCAATATTCTATCGTAATTCCGTCAAAAGAATATAAAACAAAGAGCATATTATCTTACCCCTCTGTCATTTGTCTGCCTGCTGATACTGTTCTGGTTTTCAGCGGCTTCCCTTTGTAGTCTTGCAAGTTTATCCGACAGTTTTTCATCCTTATGCGTAGGTGTATCCGGTTTTCTGCAGGCATTCTTCCAGATTTCGTATTGTCTCTGATAATCCGTATAAGCATTCCTGCATTCTCTGAATGTCAGCAGGAACTCGTTCATGTTTTCAAAACCGCTATTACGAACCATGTTTGAGAGTCCTGCCTTTAATCGGTTGATATAATCCGTCTTTTCGTCAATCTTTCTCTGCAAATCGCCTTTTCTGATGAGCTTCGCCAGTCCCTTTAAGTTTGACATTTCGATTTCAAGACTGCCTCTTAGTTTCTCAGCTTCAAAGATAATGGCATTCTGGCTGTCCAGTTCTGTCTTTATCTTTTTTAACTTCGGATAAGCGGCTGCTTCCGGTATCATAACAGGCTCTGGCGGTAACACATCTGCTGTAAGTATTCCGTTGTCCTGCTTTTGGGCTTTGTTTTTATCTTCGTGAGTATTTTCACACTGCTGCCTGCTGTGAATGCCTTTTATAGCCTCAAGCACCTTTGTGATAAGCAGTACCAGCTCTGCTATTGCCATATTCAGGATAAGCGAGAGCATTTCGGGCTTATTGCCGTATCGCTCAATCGATCTCTTTACTGGCTCTGTGATATGTTCCCTCTTTATCTGTAAAATATCCTCTATGGGAACCTCACTTATGACAGCCCTGTCAACCTCTCTGTTCCAGTCCATCCGCAGTTTATTATCCTGCTCAATCTGTTCTGCCTTTTGGGTGTTCTTACCAACCTTCTTGGTAGCAAGATATGGACCATTGCAGTCAAATACTGTGAGATTACACCATTATCACGATACTGTTTTAAAAGTGCATTATAAACAATACTTTATACATTTTCCCTACCCTCTTTTAATCTGATACATTTATAGGCTTTATTTATCCAATTATAAAACTTGCCATTCAAAAATCATATGAATTAATTTTTACAAAGCATGCACAAAATGCGATTTTTATTATATTTCGTCTGTTTTTCTATAAAATTGTGCATAAAAGCAGCAGGCACATCCCTGTTTAGAGACATGCCTGTCATGTTTAAATCTTGTTAATTATCTATTATGCAGAACCAGTTTCACATCAAATGTGAATTTTTCTTCATTTAACTGATATTTCTCGGAAAGTACCGGTCCACAGCTGTTAGAACCGATACCATTCTGGGAATAATCAATACAAAGTACAGTGCTTCCACATTTTTCAAGTTCATAGCCGTGCTTTTTATTTGTCAGTTCCTCCTGAGTGTATTCAGAAGCATTAAATGCAATCGTTTTTTTTCCAGCAGCTGACAACGTCATTTTATCATTGCTCACGCACACATAATCGCAGTCTGTATGGCTTCCGTTTTCCTGAGGACGAAGATAATCTTCATGCAGATCTTCGACCTTGGAGGTATAAACTCCATGACTTCCAGAACGGCATTTGATGTCTATGAGAATCTGCAGATCCGGATAGCTCTTTTCATTCTCCCAATTAGACACAGTCTGTCTGGTAACATGAAATATTTTTCCAAATTCCTCCTGGGTCAGCGCCTTTTCTTTTCGTATTTTTAATATCTGCGTTCCAATGTTCATATTGCTCTGCTCCTGTTCTTCCAATCGGTTTTGCTTCTCACCTGGATTATATAAAATATTCTGCCGAATGAAAAGCAATTTACCTTTTACAGCGAAAAAATAGGTATGCAAAGCTTCTTTGACATGGGATTTTGGGAAACAGATTCACGTTTCTCTACTTAATCTGAATCCTTATTTTTTCACCGACAGGTGTCCAGTCAGATTCTGCAGTGATTTCACCTGTAGTTCCATCATATGCGCTTTCTTCGGTTCCATAATCTTCATCCGTTTTATTTGCTGCGTCGGTATTTTCTTTCTGGTCTGTATCGTCTTGAAGCCTTACTTCTGTGGGAGCATCTGCCCCTCCGATAATTTGAGTTTCAACCTGCTCCTCTGCATCTGACGGATTTTCTCCCTCAAAAGTATCCTCTGGAACTTCTTTCACTTCTTCTGTAGTCTCACCAATTTCTACAAAATCGTCATCAACCCAGATAGTGTCTGCAGCAGCCATATAAGGCTCTCTGGTATAAAGCTGTAATTCCAGATAATCGCTGTCAATATCCGGGAGTAAAAGAACCGGACCGTCAGAATCCAGCTGATACATGCCCCAGAAACTGGTTTTAAAACTCCATTGAGATTTACCATCTGCTGAATTACTGCGCAGTTCATACTGTACCTGATTTCCTTTACTGTCTGTCCCCATAAGCATCATCTCATTACCTTTATACAGCTTTTCCTCAAGTTCTTCCGGAATTTCTGCCGCAATTATACTTTGCAGTTTATTCATGGAAAAGTCTGTTAATTTCACGGTTCCTTCTTCTGTTTTAATAGAAATATCTTCTAGCTTTTTATGAACTGTCTGTTTCATAAGCTCCGCATGAGGAATAGAAAAATCAAACTCAAATTCTGCAAAATAATCTTCGCCAAGATTTTCATTTTGATAAGCACCAAGTACCAAATGTACTTCCGGATTTTCTCCCAAATCCTCATCAAGGGAAAAGCGGGATTCCAGAACAGCATCATAGACATTTTCATCCAGTCCGGTATTTAGTAAATCCTCATCCGAATACGGCAGATAGTGTCCGCTTTCGTATTCTTCAATTTTCTGTCCATTTATTGTAGTTTTCTGATAATCAATGTCAAGCTGTGTATTGGCAAAGGTCCAGGCATCTTGGACATCATCCGTGCCCTTTTGCCCGGAAGATGTTTTTTCTGCATGCACCTTTGTTAACAGAACCCCATTATCCAGAACAACTTCTTTTAATGTTACAGTAATTCCTTTGTCTTCCTTAGAGGTATTCAACACTTCCGTATAAGATTCAATGCTTTTGGGGAAACCAAGGGTTTCTCCTATGGACAATGTAATATTTTTTATTGCAGCCTGGATATGCGGATTAGAAAAGATAACAGAACCCAAGGTGACGATCACACAGGCAGCTGCTGCTTTGCTCCACCCTTTTGGTCTCCAGTTTTCCTTTTTGTCACTCCATTCCCGCTCTGCTTCCTCTATATATTTCGGATCAATATTACCAAATTCTTTTGAAAAATCAAACTTTTTCATATGCGTTCTCCTTCTTTTTCCAACAGTTTCAACAGCTTTTTCCGGTTTCTGTATAAATTCATTTTCACGCTTCCCGCTGACATATGATGCCTTTTGGAGATTGCAGAAATAGGATCTAAAAACCAGTATCTTCGTACAAAAATATTTCTGTCCTTTGGAGACATTTCTTCCAAAAAACGATTTATGGTTTCCATCAGTTCTTTTTCCGCCAGCTGTTCTTCCACGGTATAAGTTACATTTAGCTGATCCATTTCCTCTATAACATCTGCCACATGAACATCCGGGCGCTTGCCTGCAAACTTTTTCCTTAAACGGTCGATACTAAGATTTCTTGTAATCCGACCGCAAAAGTGTGCCAATACAGGAGGATGCGTAGGAGGAATCTGTGACCATACTGAAAACCAGGTATCATTCAGACATTCCTCGGCATCTTCTCTATTTGCCAATAAATTCCAGGCAATCTTGTAGCAATAGGGATGATACTTAGTACTTAATTCTATAATTCCATTCTCATCTCTTTTCAAAAACAGGTTTATAATTTCATCATCATTCATTTACAGGTTGTCCTCCGGGTTTCTTTAAGATAAAAGTCACTGTCCATAATCTGACCAGCAACAGATAAGGCGCCTTTTTGAATAAAAATATTTCCATTCATATTATATATCGTAAAAAATAGTGGATGGTAACAGAAAAATTTAATTTTTTTCAATTGAGAACCAAATTACAATTTTGGTTTTCAGTAGATTAACTTTTGGGGGTAAAAATAAATAATGAAAAGCAGCCGATATTCTCATTTTATATATCATGAGATACCGGCTGCAACTGCTGTTATAAAATATTTTCTTGTTCTGTAGTTTTGTACTTCATACTACAGCATTCATTATAATCACGGTCAAAGCACGTCTTATAAACTGTCCACAAAACGCATAAAATCTTCTCTTCCTTTTGGTGTGCATTTATAAACTCCGGCATCTTCCAGCACATGAACAAACACCAGTCCTACTTCTTTTTGAAGAATTGCATGAATGTTCTCTGCATTAATATCCGGATATTTTTCCAGCAATTCTTTCACCCAGTCCTCATGCTTTGTTATTTTTCATTTGAAGAAATATCTTTTCCAGATAAAATGTATTCCTCTAAAAGCTCCAGCTCTTCTTTTAATCTGGCCGGAAGAACTGCAAACCCCATTACCTCGATCAGTCCGATATTTTCCTTTTTAATATGATGGTACTGTGCATGTGGATGATATACACCAAGTGGATGTTCTTTCGTCGTAATATTATTGCGAAGTGTCAGATCCAGCTCGTATACATCTTCCACTTTATGGGCAATTGGGGTTATGGTATTATGTGGCTCTCCGTCCGTATTGGCAAATACAAAGGCTGCTTCATCTGTATAGCCTCTCCATGCCTGCAGCACATGTGTTGCAAGGTCAATCAACCGTTCTGGATTTTTATGACGGATACGGAGCACTGATAACGGCCACTTTACAATTCCCGCTTCCACATTCTCAAATCCAGGAATGGTCACATGCTTTTCAATCGGTGCCTTAGCCATTGCGAAGGTATAATGTCCTCCCTGGAAATGGTCATGGCTTAAAATAGAACCGCCTACAAGCTGCTTTTGGATTCTCCCCATATTTTTTCCAGAACGTTGTCTGTACTTCTGTAGGTCGTGGCATGAGGCAATTCATCAGTCTGGTATCAAACAGGTCTTTATAGACAACACTGTCTTCAATCAATCCCCGATCAATTGCCTCTTTTAACAGTTCATCCAGAACCTTCTCAAGTTCAATGTTCTGAAATTCCTGTTCCGGTGCAGTGTAATCATCCTCGTAAAATACATCCAGCAGAAGATTTGTTGTGTAATTTCTCTCACATTCTGGTATCAGTTTCGTCTCGACTCCATACTGTACCAGTTTTGCAATACTCTCACTCAGCATATTTTTATCCTCTCTTTTCTATATGATTTCATTTTGCAGAACAAACTTTTCTCTGTACAGATTCCGGTATTCTCTTGGTGTCATTTTGCAGCGTTCTCTGAAAACCCGGTTAAAAGTCCGCTGACTTTCAAATCCTGCATCCATGGAAATGTCCGTAATGCTTTTGTCAGTACACTCTAAATGAACACAGACATAGTTTAATCTCTGTTCATTTAAATATTGGTTAAAATTTCTATGAAAAGTTCCGGAAAAGACACGCGAAAGTGTAAATTTACTTACTCCCATATCTCTTGCCATCTTTTCCAGGGACATTTCTTCTTTAAAATGTTTTGCAATATAGGAGACCGTCTGATAAATGATATCATTGCTCTCCACACTGCTCTTTTCCTGTAAGTTAAATGCCGGGATACTTCTGGCCAAAAGGATCTGCACATAAGCCTGTTCTACAACAAGGTTAGGATTTTGCTCCTTTTTATCGAGCTTCAGGCACCGAATTGCATTTACAATATCCCGGTGGATCTGCGGCTTTTTAATCACAGGATTTTTCGGACAGTATTTCTGCATAACAGAAGTAAATTGTCCGCAAAGTATGGGCTGCGCCCACAGATAGCATGCCTTATTATTCTCTCCTGAAAAGACCTGGCAGTGATGGATCACTTCCGGAAAAAGGACTGCAAAATCACCTTCCTCCATGTGAAAGAGTTCCTGGCCCATTCCAAGCTCCAAGCATCCTTCTGTAAGATAGATGAATTCAACTGAATTGTGCAGATGAGGGGATTCATGTCTGGCAATGCGGGAATGTAAATGCAGGTTTTCTTTTTTCTCTTCATAAACCGGAAACATAATTTCTCTCCTCTGCAAATTTTGTCTGTTTTTTCTTTTCATTTGGCACGTAATCCGCTTTCAGGTGATTTATAATGCACTTGTAAGTTAAGAAAAGAGGTGAACGAAATGAAAAATTTAAAAGCTTATATCTTATATGTGATGAATTTCTACGCAAACTATTATAAAGTTTGCCGCTAATGCCAGAAGAGAATTCCGGTATTCGGCCGGATTTTCTTCTGCATAAACTATCACATCCGCTTTTTATTAGTATAACCAACTGATGAACCCCTGTACATGAATAGGATTCTTTAAAATATAGACAAAATGATACAAAAAAAGATATGCTGCAAAAAATGACTGTATTTCCTGCCTCATATCTTTCCTTAATCCAATGACAGACAGCCCGAAAATATCGGGCTGTCTGCTTTTTAGATGGTATCAATCAGATCACTTCCACTAATGATCTGGCTCCAGCGGTTTTCACGTTTGTCCGCATTTTTCTCAAAGTATGGAAGTCGCGTTTCTTCCAGTTCCTCCAGGCATGGGATGCTTCCATCCAGATACTTTTTTGTTCTCCGGATGGTACTGTTAAGTCTGGTGATCACAGCTCCAAGTTTCACATTCATCAGTTCGTAGCCAAATGGCTTTGCCTCTGACATCCACAGGTCTTCTCTTAAGACCTTCATTTCTTCTAAATTCTGAATGGTCTCCGGAATTTCTTTTTCGCAGATTTTCTTTAAATCCTGCAGCTGGTTCTTATCATAGGCTGCTTTCATACGGACACCAAGGTCTGCCTTATCTGCCAGCACTGCCGCTAACTTTTCATAATAAGCAAATAATGCAGCATATGCAGAAGAATTCTCCTGGCAGGCTGCCATCTGCTCCTTTAATTTCTCATAGTAGGCACCTGTGTCAACGCCGCTCATCACCACCTCCCGGTCAAAAATCCCTGCCAGGGGATCCTGATACAGAAGATATTTGGATGGATTCTGCGCTTCCTGATTCGCCTTTCCATTTAAGAACAACGAGTCGAAAGCATCCAAAGCCATGAAATCTTTTAGATTTCCGCCTACGCACTCCTTAAACTCTTCTTCCAATACTTTTTCATCGTATTCCAGATGGAATCCAAGATGTGCAAACAGTGCCACTCCCGGCCATACTGCATCCACCGGGGTTTCTGCACCATTATCCATCCATGCGGTACAAAATACCTCTTTCATCTGGTATTTCTTGCAGGTCTGAAGAGCTGCCTTTGTGCATGCAAAGGTCTTGGAATAATTGGGGGCGATTCCATTCCAGATCCAGGATCCTCCTGCAAAGATCACATCATTAGATAGCTGCTTGTGAATGTTCAGCATTTTTTCATAAGATTTCTCATCATCATGGTAATAATCCCAATATACCAGGCCAAGCCCCTTTTCCGGCTTTTCCCAAGAAGAACAGTCGGCATCAGCAGGCACTTCGTAATAGCCGCCGTTTGTATTGGCTGTGATATACATGTCACTCCAGATCATAGGCTCCAGACCAAGCTTTTTGCAGATAGCAAGAACACGTTTACAATGCTCTCTGACAAGAACAGAGCCTTTCTCATAACCGTTTTCTCTCAGATATTTTCCAAGTCCCAGAAGGACAGCTTCATCCATGCCAAGATGTACACGGCGTGTGGTAAAAGAATCCTTTACACTCAGAAGGAGTTTTTCAATAAATACATAGGTCTCTTCTTTTCCCACGATCAGAACATCCGTGGAATCCTTAATTTCATTTTTACCCGGCCACTTCAGAGCATTATGCAGATGCGCCAGTGTCTGAATGCAGGGAACCAGCTCGATTCCAAACATGGAAGCGTATGCATCCATCTCCTGGATTTCAGCTTTTGTATAGTGTCCGCGGTAGCTGCCGAAATAGGGTTCTCCCGGTACTTCGTAGGTATCTTCTGTATATAGCATCAGTACATTCATTCCCATTTTGGCAAGTGTCCGAATGACAGATTTTACTTTTTCTACTGTAAACACAGCATTTCTGGAGCAGTCCAGCATAAATCCGTTCCGTTCAAAATATACCGTTTCCTGATTTTCATATGTATCTGTATCTAAATGATGCAGCACCTGGTTCAGTCCCCTATAATAATGGGCTGATTCTTTACAAGTAATCTGAACCCGGTTTCCCACCCGTTTTGCAGTGAGCTGTGGATTCTCGTTAAATTCAACCCTTACTTCCAGGTTCTCCGGAATCTGCTTCATCTCTTCCAGTAATGCCTCTGTTCCCGCCTTTAGTTTTTCACATCCCATAACTGAAGATGCAAACGAAATCTTCATAGCTTTTTTTCTCCTTTTGCCGTTACGTTCTAGTAAATCTGCTTTAGTATATACCAGCATGTTTCTTTTTGTCTATGAACATAGCTTTTGGGGTATATCATATCCCTCAATTGAGCCACAAACACTTTTGGAAAATCAGCCATAACAATTAACCACTTTCTATGCTGTTGAACTACTGAGTTGCCATCATTATTATATATTTGTTCTTCAGAGCCTTTACCGTGAAGAAATATGTCGTTTTCTGTACCTTTCGTTATATAGGAAAATTCCTTCATTTCCTCGAATATTTCTTCCATAGATTCAATTGTCTGGACACGCATTTCTTCATTAGAAAAGACTTTCTTTATTGCATCTACTAATTTTTCCCCAGATAGTGGAAAATTAAGATGTTCAATCTGTTTCTCAGCTTCCTCTGCAGGTACAAATTTATTTTTCTTAAATTCTTCCAGACACCTAATTAGTGCATTATTATGAATATAAAAAAGAATATATTGAAGTTTTATTATTGCAGCCTTGTAACCAACTCTCCCTTCGAACATGTAGCAAAAAATCTATCGTACCAGATAAGGAATGTTAAAACTGTCCAGATTTTACGGCTGTTATCTGCCTTTTTATTTTTATGGTCTTTCAGAAGCTGAAGCAGTTCCTCTGTACGAAAAAATTCTTCTGCCGCTTTTGAGGTAAATAAATCCGTTACCATCTGATACCAGTCATCCTGCCGTAGCCACACACGGATTGGAATGGGAAAACCAAGTTTCTTACGTTCATCGGTTTCCTGTGGAAGAAATTTTGAAACAGCTTTACGAAAAATATATTTGGTTGTACCTGCTGCAATCTTAGTTTCTTTCGGAAGCTTTGCTGCAAAGTCAAAAACTTCTTTATCCAGAAATGGTACCCTGACTTCCAGGGAATGTGCCATACTCATTTTATCTGCTTTCTGCAAAATATCGCCAGGAAGCCAGTAGTTCAAATCTACAGACTGCATTTTTTCCATGTCTTGAAGTCCGCCTCTGTTTTCTGCCTCAAGCTCTTCATAAAATGGTCTTAAATATTCCTGCGTGGAAGGTCCTGTTACTTTATTTTTTAAAATCTGCGCTTTCTCTTTTTCACGGTAGATATATGCATTTCCAATGAAACGTTCTTCCACTTTCATTCCCGCGCGGATAAGAAAATCCCGACCTTTCACATCTGGCAGCTTTGCGGCCAGTTTTCTAACAGCACGTCTAAGCCTGAATGGAATCCAGGCAACTTTCTTTAATGCTTCCGGTTCTCTATAAATATTGTATCCACCGAAAAGTTCATCTGCACCTTCCCCGGAAAGGACTACCTTAACATGACCGGCAGCCTCTTTGGAAAGAAAATAAAGTGCAACTGCGGAGGCATCCCCAAGTGGTTCATCCATATGATACATCACATCTGGAAGGACATCCCAGAATTCCTGCTTGGATATGATTTTCACATGGTGTTTCAAACCTGCTTTTTTTGCCACTTTGGCAGCTTTGTTTACTTCACTATATCGATCTCCCTCATCAAATCCCACTGTAAATGCCTGATCTGCACCGGAGGAAGAAGCCAGATAACCGGAATCCACTCCACCTGATAAAAATGCGCCGACTTCCACATCACTTAACATATGATGCTTCACTGAATCCTTTAAAATCTCGGAAAGCTGGCTCCGCAGCTGCGCCATATTCGTCTTATGGTTCCACTGACCTGGTGTAAGCTTTGGTTTGAAATAAGTCTTTATTTCATAGCTTCCGTTTTTATATAAAAGCATATGTCCAGGCATCAGTTTATAAATTCCCTTAAAGAAGGTCTCTTCCAGAGGAGAATATTGAAATGACAAATACTGCTCCAGTGCCTTCTGATTTACTTTCCTTTCATAGCCTGGAAATGCAAGGATACTCTTAATTTCAGAAGCAAATACAAAGTGCCCATCTATTTCGGCATAGTACACAGGCTTAATTCCAAAGAAATCCCTTGCAAGCATCAAAGTCTGCTCTTTTTCATTCCATACTGCAAACCCAAACATTCCCCTAAGTTTATCCAGTGCCTTCTCCCCATACTGCTGAAGGGTATTTACCAGAACTTCCGTATCGGAATGGGTGCAAAAAGAAATGCCGAAAGTCTCAAGTTCTGCCCGCAGTTCTTTATAATCATAGATTTCTCCATTAAAAACAATATGCAGATTTCCATCCGCACTTTCCATAGGCTGCTGCCCATCTTCTAAATCAATAATACTAAGTCTTCGAAAGCCCAGCGTAATCTTCTCCCTGCAAAAGGAGCCCTCACTGTCCGGGCCTCTATGCTCAATGGCTTTCATCATCCTTTCAATTACTGTCTTCTGATCCTGTCTGTAACCTGTAAATCCACAGATTCCGCACATTTCTTCCTCCGTATCCATTTGATGTAGTTTAGACACTGCAACAACTTTTGTTACAGTCCAAAATTTTTTCCAATATTTTATCATAAAAATATCTGTTTGTTGTAAAATAAAAATGTCTTTCTTATCAAATAATTATATTTCCAAATAGCTTTTATATCTCATATAACATTTTACAAGAAAAGAAACGTTTTCCAGTCTCTTATTTGCTTCCGGAAAACGTTTCTTTTCATTTACTCTTCATAAAGATTTCCGTTCTCATCGGTCCAGGTTCCGTCACCATTATCTGTGTATCCTACACCTTCTGAATCACAGTAATAATAATCTCCGTTTGTAGTCTCTTTTACATTAACGGTGCCGCTGCTGCCCTTGAGTTCATGCTTTTCCAGCTGTGTTCCGAAATTATAGTCTTCGTCATTCCAGGTACGATATGAATTTCCATTGGCATCTGCCCAGTTTCCATCTCCCTGATAACTGTATCGGCTCCCATAAGCATCAGAATAGGTCCCATCTCCGTTATCGTAAAGAACTCTGGATTCTTCATCTCCTCCACCCGGTGCTACAATTGATGCTACACCGGAAGTAGTAGTGAATCCACTGGTATATGGTACGCCTGCTGGCAGATTTTCATAAGATGAAACAGACCCGTTGTTGTCAGAGGTAATTCCATCATCGGTCGTTTCACTTACCTGTCCGCTGTTTTCCATGGCAGGTTCATCATTTGTTTCCGCATCCGCTTTTTCCTCTTCGTCTACAGAATCCTCTGTATCTGTATTCTCTGTCACTCCTCCTTCGTCCTGTGTTTCAGCAGCTTTCTGCATAGTTACCATTTCAGAAAACGGTGCATAATCCGGTACATTATTTTTCTCTGGATCTGCATTTTTTTCAATACCAGACTTCTCCGTCTCTACTGAAACTGTATCTGTCCCGGCAGAGACATTAAATACCAGATTACCGCCTGCAAGCAGCAGCGTCACAAGAATTCCCGGAAGAATTCCTTTGCGGAGTTTCCGAATGTTCACCATATACAGAATCCGATCTTTAAACACCATTTCGCTGTCATTAAGACTTGCTGTCACATATGGAATCTGATTTTCCATGGCCACTGTCCTGAGAAGCAGCTGTCGATATAATTTATGTTCCTTTTTATTAACTCTGCGAACAACCGCTGTATCACACAGATTCTCAATATCCTTATCCGCTTCTTTCAGCATGATAAGAAGAAAGGGATTGAACCAGTATATCGATGCACAGATTCGAAGGAGCATCTTATACCAGAGATCCCGATGGCAATAATGTGTAAGTTCATGGTAAAAGATAAGTTTTCTTTCTTCTGCTGAATACCCGGTTGCTGGTAGATACAATTTTGTATGTAAAAGTCCTGCAAGAAGCGGTGTGGTAAGACCTGCGTTTTGCCTGAGTTCCGGTATTCTGCGTACGTGCTTCTTTTGACACGCTGCACGGTACATCTGAATACTCACCGTATCACTTACCTGTAGACTCATCCGTTCCAGATTCCTTATAGAAAAATAATATGCCAGCAATTCTCCTGTCAGTTTAAGTACCGCTACGCTCGGCCAGACAACAACAAAAATCACAGCCACAATTCCCAGCCATTTATCTGATTCGTACCTAACAGTTCTCTTTTGTTCCGGAATTTCTGTCAGATTTTTCATGTCATTGCTCGCAGATGATACGGTTTCTGTTATCTTCTGACTTTCCTCTGGTCTGACTGCATAATCCGTTATCTTCGGGTTTTGCGTATTCTGTTGACTGCTTCTAAGTACTTTGAAATCCACCAGTGCCAGATTCTCCGGAAGGCGCACCGGAATACAAAGGCTTATCGTAATCAACAGCCAGATAAAGTACTTCCATCTCGCTGATACACGTCCTTTAAACAGAGTCGCAAGCACTTTTACCAGTAAAATTACTACTGCTGCAATAATGTTCAGTTTCAGAATGTGCAGAATGAAAACCTCCATAATTTGCTATTCCTCCCTGTCCTCCAGGTTCTTAAGAAATTCACTGAGATCCTGGACTTCTTCCGAGCTGATTTTCTTTCCATGATAAAGTGAAGTTACAAACTTTTTTAGTGAATTCCCATAAAGCTTCTCAAGAACACTCTGGCTTTCATGTGCCTGATAATCTGACTGCGAAACCAGGGGTGTATACAGATTCATTTTTCCCTGTTTCGTCACTTCCACGAAATTTTTGTTCTCCAGTCTGGTCAGCAATGACAAAATTGTTGTTGATGCAAGCTTTTTCTCCATATTGATCACTTTCTCAATCTCCGGTCTGGTCATCGGCGGAGTATTATTCCAAAGAACGAGCATAATATCCAGTTCTGATTCCGGAAGTCTCTGGTAAGTTTTTTTCACTTTTTCATACCTCCCCTGTTACATATTTTCTACAAATGTAGGAATAACTCTATTTTACCACGGTTCACGGAAATGGCAAGGGCTTTTGCACAATTTGCAAATGCTCTTGCCATTCCTGCAGCTACTGACCACTATCAGTCTATTTCTGTATAGCTGCTGCCATTTTCATCACTCCATGTCCCGTCTCCGTTGTCCGTAAATCCTGTACCATTTTCGTCCTGGAAATAATAATCACCATTTGTAGTTTCCGTAACCGTCACAGTATTACCGTTTGCATCCTGAAGGTCATGCTGTTCCAACGTATGTCCCAGATGATGAGTGTCATCATTCAGAGCTGAGTAGGTATTTCCATTTTCGTCGGTATAAGTTTCATCCCCATTATCGGTATAGTTCATTCCATCATCTCCACGATATTCACAAGAATAATCTTTGTGAAGAATGTAATTAATCTCAATGGTATTTCCATCACTGTCAACTAATGTCAGTGGTGAGGTGGAAATAATATCTGAACCATCACTGTTATCTGCGGAAGCATTCACTTCTGTATCGGAAGAATCTGAATCTCCCTTGCCTCCCGGATTGGAAGTATCGGTATCCTCCTGATCAGAATTCTCTGTTGAATCTTCATCTGCCTGTCTGGTAAGGGAGGGATTTCCTGGATAGGAAATATATTCTACGAATTTTCTGACATCACCGATATCATCTGCATCTTTTGCATATCCCACCGTCATATATAAACTGTTCCCCTCTGAATAAACTGTCTGATAGCAGGCTTCATACGTATCATTGCATTTTGCAATTGCTATATTGACATCATCAAGTGAATATTTGTAAATGTTTACATAATCACTTCCATTCGTGTAGCTGGCATAAGTACCTTCCGTATCTGCCTTTTCCCAGTCGGAATCTGCTGGCGGCTGTGTATAAAAGTCATTATTTTCTGCTGCCAGAACCGTTCCTGCTGAAAAAGTTCCCAATACCGCCGTAGTGATAAGTGTCATTAACTTTACTGTTCCTGTCTTCATAGTGCATTCTCCCTGTTTATTATTTTCTACTTTTGTAGAAGTTGTTTATATTCTACATCTGTAGAATATAAATGTCAACCATATTTTGAAGTAACTGGTTCTTGACACATAATATCCCTTGCATTATAATATGTTTAACAATTAGGTTAAATGTTAAATGAAAGGATGTGATGAATTATTGGGTATACAGGATACATTAAAAGCACTGGCTGATCCAACACGACGTGAGATTTTGAACTTATTGAAGAATGGGCGGCTTTCAGCTGGAGAAATATGCGAACATTTTTCAGTGACGGGAGCATCCATATCAAGACATCTGGCAATATTGAAGGAAGCTGATTTGATCCGAAACCAAAGAGAAGGAAAGTTTATTTATTATGAATTAAATACTTCCGTATTGGAAGATGTCATGTTGTGGATCACAGATTTGAAAGGAGCATCGAACGATGAAGGAAATGATAAAAAAATATAGAGGTTCATTAATTAGCTCTATACTGGTAATTCTTGCAGGAGTCCTGGTGGGTTTTACGAGTACACACGGTAAATGGATAAATGTATTTTTTGTAGTAACGCACTGTATATTTGTAGCAATCATATTTTATGATAACAGAAGCCGACAACAGAGTCCAAAAGTTATAGGAATGACTATATGGATGATACCTGTTATTACATTGCTCTATAATGGCATTGCCAGATTGGTAAATACCGGAGCAGGCATGGAGAACCTGTTCATGGCATTCATGTATTATGGAACAGGCTTACTATTCATGGTTATAGGAAATTATCTGCCAAAGGTAAAGCAGAATAATACGATAGGAATCCGGGTTATATGGACATTGCAGGATGAGGAAAACTGGAATGCAACTCATAGATTCAGTGGGAAACTATGGATGGCATCAGGTATTCTGTGTATGCTCTGTGGTCTTTTTGAGGAAAGTATGGCTGCTCTTGTTTTGTATATCGTAAGCATTATGGCAGCTGCAATCATCAGCATTCTCTATTCTTATCTATTTTATAAGAAAAAGATAGCGACCGGAGAAAAATTAAAAATTCAGTATAACAAAAAAACAATTGGAGTATCCGGAATCATAGCCATTTTAACCATTATATTCGGTATATGGACGTTGTTTTTGGGAAGTATTGAGATTCGTTTCGAGGATAAAGATTTTACCATTGAGGCACAAGGCTGGAGCGATTATACAGTGGACTATGCGCAGATTGACAGTATCTCATATGAAGAAAATTCATCTCAGAACCGGAATGATTATAGAACCAACGGTTTAGGAAATCTTAGATATGCTATGGGAAATTTTAGAAATGATGTTTATGGAGATTATATCAGGTATACCCATTCATCCTGTCATTCATATGTAGTCATGAGTATAGATGGAAAAATATTGGTCGTAAATGGTGAAAATGATTCAGCGACAAAGGAAATCTATCATACAATTAGCGAAAAGGTGTCAAATGAATTAAAATAGCATCAGAAATGCTGGGAAAATGTTCCCGACTCATCAATTGACTTGTGTTTGGATAGGTGCCGCGTTTAATAAACCAAGTTCTTTCGCTTCTTTTATGTAATCAACAGAATTGTATTTTTTAATTCTCTTGCCGCAGCCCCCATAGGATGCTGGCTGTCATACACCAGGCAGATCTGGCGCTCCGGAATTTCATCTTTTAATGGGATCTGTACGAT
>NZ_JADPEX010000045.1:0-17312 GCF_015668065.1 Ruminococcus sp. 1001713B170207_170306_F1
GGATTTTCCGCACAATGGAATCCATTCTGTCTGCAATTTGCCTCCGTTGTCTCATTGATCCCATATCGTTTAAATTGATAACCCCTGCAACTTAAATTTTTTTCAAACCCTTTGTATGCAATCATATTCAGGCTCCTAAATTAAATAAAGAAAGCTGCTCCGGTTCTTCTTTCTTTTGCGCTGCTGGCTTTGCTGCCACCTTTGCATCTTCCGAAACATCTTTCTTCGTATCTGCATCCTTAGATTTTGCTGACAATGTCCTGATTGAATCCGCTCTTTTCCAGGCTTTCTTTATTGTATCTTTTTCTTCCTGCGCTTTTTTCTCCATGTCTTTACGGTCTTCCAACAGGTAATAGTCTATTACCCAGGCAAATACCTCTGTAGAGCCAATCGCAATACCAGCATTTTGCCCCACACCAGTTTTTCCCTCTTTCTTTGCTTTCTCCAGTGCCGTCTCATATGCTTTTTCATGGACATATTCGAGACAGTGCCTCAGCGTCTTATGGGGCTGGAGGATCACCTCTTTCATAACAGGATCTTTTCTGGCAAGGTCTAAAAGATACGTGCCAAGCACAGTCGCATACCCTGAATCCTGCAAAAGAAGCATTTCTTCTGTCAGTTTTTCGGTTACAGACACAGCTTGCTGGGTTAACAAAACCTTCAGCAGAAACTTCCTTTTTCCCGCTATAAAAGCATCCGTGTCCTCTTTGGATATGAAACATTCTTTTGCAAGCCCTTCTATTGCCGCTACATTTTGACAGGTCCGGTAATGTTCTGCCAGGACATTTACTTCCTCTATGCTTTTTGCCAATTTTTCCAGCATATAAAGTTCCTCCCGTCATTATGCCGCTTTGGATGCATGATTTTCTGCATTTCCGCCAGCTGCCGCTCTTTGCACTTCCTGGGATTCCTTATCAAGCTCATTCACTAGATTCAGTATTACCCGGCGTACCCAAAGGTTTTCATTCCACTTCTTTTCAAGGGTCTCCGCACTCTCTACAATGTCTTTCCACGCATTATCATCCAATGCACGATGTCTGTATTTCTTGTAAAATGGATAGATCTCATACATGGCCTTTTTAACATCCACATAAATAACAGAATCCACATTGGACAACAATCCCATCAGGACCGGATGCCTGTCATATTTCTGGATCAGCTCATGGATCCCAACAGGTCTTTCTCCTGTGTACAAGCCTAAAAAGTCATTAAATATCGTTCCAACTGTATTTATATTTCTATGTTCCATTCATGTCCTCCTCTGCTCTTTTGATTCTTGCTGTTACGGTTTCCGGTAAGCATTCAAACGCTTCTGCAATTGCATTTTTACTGTATCCTTCCAGAAACAGCTTTTTCATCATTTTTTCCTGCTCTTTTTTCTTCAGCTTTTTCAGGGAGGAATCCCTGATCTTATGCTTCAGAATTTTTTTACTTAACGGATGATCCGGTCCATATTGATAGATCTTCCAGGCCTCCGCTGCATTTAGTCCGCAGACAATTGCCAGTACCAGGCAATAATAGCCTGCATACTCTTCATCTTTTATGCCACCACCCTCTTTATAGCTCTAAAGTTTTTCGGTTCCTGGCATTTTCCATTTATGCATGTCCTCCTTCCTGTTCTGCAAGAAATTTTTTTATGCCTTCCCGATCATATTCTGCCAGCTTTTCCAGATCAAAACGCACCAGCCGATAATCACAAAATCCAGAATGCCCCACTCTTTGCAGCACTTCTCCAAGCTTGTATTTTCGGATAAACTGAAGCTTATACTTGCACTCAAAATCTGTGATAAATGCTTCGTTTATTTTTATATTCTCACCTGGCAAGCTTACTGTTAAAATGTCATATAGTTCCTCTTCCTGATCTTTTTTCTTGACCATTGCGATAAAAAGCCTGTTTTAGCAACGATAAGAATCCACTTTCAAAATGAGTTCTTCTTTGCACAGACTTCCTTCGTATTCCAAAGTTTTCTGTTCCATGTTCCTCCTCCGATATGCTTATACTTTTTTGAATTATCCAGTAACTCCTTTCCTTCGTATTTGCGCCCTTTGCCTGGATTCTGGAATTTTTGGCAACAAAAAAAGACACCAAAAATCCATTCCAGGTTTTTGATGTCTTTCTATATTTTCCAGATCTATTGTCTCAAATGATTGCTTCTGATTCGCACCAGAACTAAATTTTCCTGCATAGAGTGCTATGCATAAACGATAATTCAATTATAGAATAGCACAATATATAGTGCGTGTCAATTGCATGTTTCCATATATTGTATTTTCATTTTCTCTGACAGTCTCCAGCTTCACGTATCAGGAGCATCGTCTCTCCATAAACCATTTATCAAATTCATAGTATAAATGGCTCTCTTTTCCATTCACCATTATGGTGTAACAAATTCCGGTTCCACCTGCTTTTCGACTAGCACAGCGCTCCCTCGCAAGAATACGGTCCACATGATATTTTTCCCCATCTTCCCAGATAAAGTCCACCGGGCTCATAGTTCCATCTTTGTCAAAATTGACAAGGACATCCACATATACTTTTGCATTTTCCATTTACCAATTACCTCCCATTAAAATATCCTATCGGGTGAACCGTGTGGGAACTTTGTGCATCCAGACTTGCAAGGGCTTTATCCTGATACATAAAAGCTTTTTGCACACTGAAATATCCAAACCGTCTGCGGATTTCATCCACCGCCTGATCCATTTTCTCCTGTTTTTCTCGTTGTTCCTCGCTCACAAATAAGTCAAGCTGTATAGGAATATCGGATAATACCAGACTTTCTGCACGAACTCCCAGGCTTCTGATCGGATGCTGCCAGTTATAATGTTCCTGAAAGAGCTCGTTTGCAGCCTTCATAATCTCATTTGTAATGTCCGTAGGACGCTCCAGCTTTTTCTGCCGGGAAAAAGAATATAACCCATTATCCCGGATACTGATGGATACTACCTTGCATTTAAACCCATGTTTTCGAAGCCTGGCTGCAACACTTTCTGCTAACGCCATCAATACAATCTGCACATCCAGATTATTTTCCAAGTCCCTGGGAGTCGTGGTACTATTGCCAATAGATTTAACAGGTGCTTCATATCCCTGGGGTGATACTGGCAACTCATCCCATCCATTTGCAAAAGTATAAAGCACCAGACCCATTTTTCCCAATAAACGTTCCAGAAATGTAGGATCCGACAGGGCAAGCTCGCCTTTTATCAACTGGACCATTGAGACCTTGTCACTGATCAAGGCCCGTCTGCAGCGCGGGGACCGGATCACAGACGAAGTCAGCGGGGAAGTTTACACCTTGTATTCTTTCTAGCAGTTTGTGGAGAAGAATTTCTCTTCTTACATAGCAAGCCAGGTGTTTAAAGAGACTTCTAAGCCTGAGAAAATTTACTTCTCACTGAAACCATGTGAAGAAGGCTACTCTCTGGTGGCAGCTGACTCAGACAGCAATAAGACATATGCCTGGATTTCCAGCCTGAGCAAACGATTCTCACTGGTAGAAATGATCGCTACCGGAATTGTATATGTGAAAGATACTCGTACCAATACCTATCAGCCATTTATTTCCGGAAAGGGGAAATATTGTAAGTATGATAAGGAAAAGGGAATTCTGGTAGAAATCTAACCAAAATGGACACAGATCACAATGCCATTACTGGAGGTTCAGTAATAAAGACATTGCAGTCTGTGTCCATTTTTCATCAGATCCTATTGTTCAAAAATATCTTCCCGGGTAATATTTTTCGCCCACTCTCCCTTTCGGTAATGATGGAAAACCCAGGGCCATTTCACGAATTCGTCTGTACAAAGCAGAAAGTAAACCCACAACACTGGAAGCTTCAGTACAAAGGCAGCGAAGAAACCTAGCGGCACCGCATATACCCACATATCTACCGTGTCACAGATTAAGCCAAATTTCGTATCGCCCCCTGCCCGAAAGACACCTGCAATCAGCGCAGTATTTACTGCGGATCCCATAATATAGTAGGTGTTAATGAGAAGCATGTATTTCAGATAATGCATAGCGGTGTCATTCAGGGAAGCAAATTTCATCACAAAAGGAGTGATGGCAAGGACGATCAGCCCTCCAAGTGCACCGGTGATCACAGTCAGCTTCAGCATTCTGGAAGCGTATCGTCTGGATTTTTCCAGGTCTCCTTTTCCCATGATCTGCCCAAGAAGAATGGTTCCCGCACTTGCAATGGCAAAACAGAATACAGAGCCAATGTTCCGCACCACAGTAACCAGGGAATTAGCGGCCACCGCGTCAGTGCCAAGGTGTCCCAGGATTACAGAATACATGGAAAAAGCAACGCTCCAGGACAGGTCGTTTCCAAGTGCCGGAAGTGACAAACGGATAAAGTCCTGAAACAATACTTTACTGCGAAGGAACATATATGCCAGATTCAGCTTCACATTTTTACTAAAGGAAGATACAACCACACAGCCAATCAGCTGGATCAGTCTTGATGCAGCGGTGGCGATTGCAACGCCGGTTGCACCAAGCTTCGGAGCACCGAACAGGCCGAAGATAAAAACTGCATTTAGGAATATATTCAGAATAAATGCCAGCATATTCAGCGCCATACTGATGGTTACTCTTCCAATACTTCGAAGAACTGCCAGATAGATCTCCGAGATTCCCCAGCAGATATAGGTAACGCCCATAATGCGGATATAGGAGGAACCAATGGTGATCAGCTCAGGATCATTGGTAAATAGCCTCAGCATCATCTGAGGCGCAGTAAATGCAACCAGGGCAACCAACAGGGAAATCAACACAGAGAAACGAAGTGCGATTCCCTCTACTACATGAATCGCCTGAAAATCCTTTTTACCGGCATATTGGGAGCACAAAAGAGAGGCTCCGGTACCGATGCCATAATACACCATAAATAAAATATTGGAATAATTGGCTGCCAGGGATACCGCCGAAATAGCGGACTGCCCCACGTAATTCAACATGATCACATCCGCTGAATTCACAGCCGCACTGAGCAGATTCTGTATAATAATTGGAACCGCCAACCGGAAAATCTGCGGATAAAAATCATCTTTTCCAATTGAAAGTATTCTTTTCATTTTCCCTCCTTAGTAAATACCTATATTTAAATAAACTATTTGGTATTATACTGTTTTTCTGTCCCAAAAGCTATCCCTTTTCTGACAGAAAATAACAATATTTTGACATTAAAAAGGCACTGTCTGGGACAAACATGCCAGACAGTGCCTGTAAAATCTTTCTATTAAATAACTTTTAGTAAAGGATCTCCTTCTCTTACATACAATGGCAGACTGAAGTAATCAAAGGTTCCGGTATGCCACTGGTTTCCCTGTGCAGGTTCTTTGGTAAGAAGATGTACCCAGTTTCCTTCTGGAAGATAAAAATCCTGTTTTCCATCTGAGGAAAATACAGGTGCAACCAGAATGCGGTCTCCCAACATATATTGCTGATCCAGATATGCGCAGTTTCTGTCTTTTGGGTATTGCATGTGCATTGGACGCATTACGGGAAGCCCTTTTTCATGGGCAGTCTGTGCAAGGCTGTAAATATAAGGCATAAGCTTCCATTTCAGCTCGGTAAAGTATTTCAGAACCTCACAGGCCTCTTCATCATAATTCCATGGAACACGATAAGAACTGGATCCGTGTAAACGACTGTGGGAAGATAAAAGTCCGAAAGCCACCCACCTTTTGTACAGATCAGCTGAGCCATCATCCTCGAAGCCGCCAATATCGTGGCTCCAGAAGCCAAAGCCGCTGTCCATAAGGGAAAGCCCGCCCCTTAAGGTTTCGGCCATGGAAATATACTGGCTGGTTGAATCTCCGCCCCAGTGTACTGGAAATTTTTGTCCGCCTGGTGCTGCACTTCGTGCAAAAAGAACAGCTTCGCTTTCTCCTTTTTCTTTTTTCAGAAGCTCAAATACGCACTGGTTATAAAGATACGTGTAATAATTATGCATTTTTTCCGGATTAGAGCCGTCGAACCATTTTACATTGGTAGGAACACGTTCTCCGAAATCTGTTTTGAAACAATCCACTCCCACATCCAGAAGTGCTTTCAGCTTACTCTGGTACCAGCTGCATGCATCTGGATTGGTAAAGTCTACCAGTCCCATACCAGCCTGCCACATATCCCACTGCCAAACTCTTCCATTGTCTTTCATCAGAAGATAGCCCTTTTCCATGGCTTCTCCAAACAGAGGCGACTTCTGTGCAATATAGGGATTGATCCAAACACAGATTTTTAAGCCTCGCTTATGAAAACGTTCCAGCATACCTGCCGGATCCGGGAACATATCTTTATCCCAGGTGAAGTTGCACCATTCGAAGCCTTTCATCCAGAAACAGTCAAAATGGAAAACAGAAAGAGGAATATGGCGCTGTTCAAATCCATCAATAAAGCTGTTTACCGTAGCCTCGTCGTAGTTGGTGGTAAAGGATGTGGTAAGCCATAAGCCAAAGGACCACTTAGGCGGCAATGCCGGTCTTCCGGTAAGGGCTGTGTATTTTTCTATAATTTCCAAAGGGGTAGGACCATAAATAACAAAGTATTCCAGTTCCTCATCTTCTACAGAAAACTGTACGGTTTCCACCTTCTCACTACCTACCTCGAAGCTGACACGTCCCGGATGATTGACAAAGACGCCATAGCCTTTGGTCGTATAATAGAACGGAATATTCTTATAGGAAATTTCACTGGCTGTACCGCCATCCTCATTCCAGATATCCACGGTCTGGCCATTTTTTACCATAGGGGTAAACCGTTCCCCAAGGCCATAAACCAGCTCGCCAACACCTAAATTAAGTCCGGAGACCAGATAGTTCATGCCTTGTTTGTGATGCATCATTCCCGTAGTTTTGCTCTTGATACAGGTAAGCTCCCTTCCATCTCCATAAAACTTCATTTCAGGGGAACCAGTTTCAAATTCCAGGGAAAGCTTTCCTGACTTTAACGTCCATTTTTCTTTGCCGGAAGCTTTCTCACATTTACGTTCCGGACTTTTATCTAAATCACCATACAATTCAAATGATGGGCTTTTTACGTAATTTCCAGCGTGATTTACCATGTGGATTCCCAAAATGTCCTTTGCTGGTGCGGTGAAGGTATAGGTCATCATTCCAATGTTTAAGGTATCCCCGCGTCCCTGGATTTGTTTATAGGGGGCAAAAGCCAGGAGTTCGTTTTCCCGCTCTTCTACCTCATAAATGTCTCTTACATAATCAGCCTGAAATTCATCTCTCACAAGCCAGAAGCCATTGGTAAACTTCATCTTCCATTCCTCCTTTGAAAATCGGTCAGCCTTTTACGGCTCCAGCTACAACACCCTTGATAATAGATTTCTGGAAAATCAGATACAGGATCAGCGCTGGGATAATGATCAGGATCGCAGCAGACATAATGTTCTGCCATTCCATTTTGTACTGTCCCATAAAGCTGTAGGCTGCAAGCTGCAGGGTTTTGCTGCTCTTTCTTCCGCCCAGCATAAGAAGGGGAAGAAGAAAGTCATTCCAGATCCACATTACATTGATGATCGTAACCGTCGCAGTACAGGATTTCAGCATTGGAAAAATAATACGGGTAAAAAGCTGAAACTGGTTGCAGCCGTCAATAAGTGCGCTCTCTTCCAGTTCCAGGGGAATGCCCTTGGCAAAGCCCTGATACAGGAAAATACTCATTGGGGCACCAAGCCCCCAGTAAATAATGGCAAGTCCCCATATTTTCCCATTGATATGTAAAGTGGTGGCTACATTTACCAGAGTAAGCATAAAGGACTGGAACGGGATCATCATAGGCGCAATGCAGAACAGGAAACAGAAACGGCTGTAGCGTGTTTTCACACGTGCCATTTTATAGCCTCCCATGGAAGCGATCACGATAATGCCGAGAGTTCCTATTACTGTGGCGATGAGTGTATTCAAAAAAGTAGCTGGATATTTCATATCATGAAATACATTTTTTATATTGTCAAGAGTAAAAGCAGATGGAAGGCTCATAACATCTGTCATGATTTCCTGATAGCTTTTAAAGGCATTGATTCCCACCAGGAAAAGAGGGGAAAGATATAAAAGCAGAAAAAGGATCAGGAATAACTGTATCACACCGTGAAGTGCTTTGCTTTTTTTACTCATGCCTCTACCTCCTTGCCTTTAAAGAAATTAACCTGAATTACGGAGATCACCAGAACGATGATAAAAAGAATTACACTTTTGGCGCTTCCATATCCATAGCGGCTGTTGTTAAATGCAGTGTTGTAAATATCAAGTGCAATTGACGTAGTAGATGTTCCCGGACCGCCGCCTGTCAAGCTGAAGATCAATTCAAACATTTTTAAGGAATTGGCAACAGAATGGAACATGCAGAAGGAAATGGACGGCATGATCAGCGGGATAGTAATTGAGAAAAATCTGCGGACTGCTCCTGCCCCATCCAGGTCTGCGGATTCATTTAGTTCCGTTGGTACTCCCTGCATACCTGCAACGTAGATCAGGATATAAAAGCCAAGGCTCTGCCAAACAGAAACAATGATGGTGGAGAACACAGCCAGTTGGGAGTCTCCCAGCCAGCTAAGACCGAAAATTCCCCATCCGGTTATGGACATAAGTGCTTCAAATACTCTGGTACAGATAAATTTCCAGATAAATCCAATGATAACAAGGCTTATGATATTGGGAATATAAAAAGCGGCTCTGAAAAATCCTCTGCCTTTGATCTTGGATTCCAGAAGTGCGGCAAAAAAAATGGCAAGTACATTTACGATCAGTACTGTTCCAATGGCATAGATAAAGGTATATTTCAGCGCACTGACAAAGGCTGGATCATTGGTAAAAAGCCGGATATAATTTTCGAGTCCGATAAATTCCGATGTTTTTCCAATACCGTTCCATTTACGGAAGGAATAATAAATACACATAACGAAAGGAATTCCTACAAACAGCGTGATGAAGAAAACTGCAGGGGCTACATATCCTGCGAATTCCAATGCTGTTTTTCTGGCCCTTCGTTTCTGGCTGTTTGCCTGCATAAAGAAACCTCCTGTCCTTTTCGGAAAAACAGGGCTGCCGAAATTGTCAGCCGCCCTGTTTTCGTTTTTATTCACGCGATCATTTTATAATAAATTACATTGCATCGTAAGCATCAACAAATAACTGGGTAAGAACCTCTTTTGTCTCGTCGCGGTCTGCATTTCCTGCAACATAGTTCTGGAATGCGGTACCAAATGGCTCTTCTACACCTTCTGGTCCTTTAAAGATCCACCATGGACATGTTACGGAATTATCCTGTGCAGCTGCTGTTTCTGCTGCAAGCTGTGTATCAGGTGCATCTGCTCCGGTAAGTGGGGAGATATCGCCGATAACTGATGGAACCCAGCTTCTTCCATAATCAGAAGTACACATGTAGTTCAGGAAATCAAGAACCGTATCAAGATTTTCGGAATCTTTTGCTACACGGAAGGTAAGGTTGGACTCAACTGCGAGAACTGCTTTTTCGTCCATGCGGGGCATATAAACATAACCCATATCAATATCAGGGGCAATGGCGCGGATACTTGCCTCGTCCCAGGAGCCATTGTGGATCATGGCAACTTTTCCTGTTGCAAAATCGGAGCACTGAAGATCATTGGTGGACTCCATTGGCTTGTCACCGCTGTACTCCTTGATCAGATCCAGAAGATCAAGTGCAAAATCAACCTGCGGAAGCTCGCCGAATTTCAGATCTCCGTTTTTCACATCTTCAAAGAGCTTGTCATAATCGCCGTCATAGGCATCACTCATGGACGGATAAACGGTCTGTGGAAGGATCCACCACTCACCAAATCCGGAGCTGAATGGCTGAATACCTGCATCTGTCAATTTCTCACAAACGGTGCGAAGCTCGTCTAAGGTAGTTGGAAGTTCTGTGATTCCAGCCTGCTCAAATAATGCTTTGTTATAGATAAAGCCATGGGACTGAACCAGGAATGGCATTCCTGTAATATGGCCATCTTCTGTTACAGATGTAAGGGTTGTCTCGGAAAAGTTCTTCATAAACTCTTCGTCATCCAGGTTATAAATATAATCTGCATATAAAGTATTGTCGCTGTATGCACTGGAAAGAAACAGGTCCGGAACCTCACCGGAATTTAATCTGGAACGGAGTACAGTCTGGTAATCATTCTGAAGGACTTCCAGCTCAATGGATACATTTGGATGTTCTTCTGTATAATGATCGATCAGATCATGGTAAGCGTCTGTGTATTCCGGACCATTAAACATGAAATAAAGCTCTACCGGATCATCGTCTGCCATTACGGTTACAGAACCCATTGTAAGAGAACTGACTGTCATTAAACCGGCCATTAATAAAGCGATTTGTTTCTTATGCATATGCATATCCTCCTTCTTTTTGCTGCTGCCCGTTTCGCCCACGGCAGCCTGCTTTGTTTTTGATAATCTAATCATACACTATGCAATATTACAAATAAATAGAAAAAATCAAACTGTTTATGGTAAAAGTTTGATATCTATAACCTGTTCTATTGTGAATGAATACAACAAGTTGTATAATATTGCCATAATAAAAAGGAGCTTTATGTATGAAAAAGAAAATAGAAAATTTATCCATGCAGACGCAGCTGACAGTTGTGATCCTGTCTGTGATCGTTCTTGCATTTGGAATTATTTTATATAGTGGTTATTCTGGTCAGGCAAGGTCTTTTGCAGAGGAATATACTTCTTCCACACAGACTATTCTGGAGATGGATGTGGCAAATCTGGATCAATATATTCAGGGTCTGCGGATCTTTTGCGTACAGCCCTGCCTGAATGTATCTGTCTATAATTCCCTGCTGAAGAGAAAACCTCTTTCCTCTTCTGAGATCAGTGACATAAAACAGGAAATCCAGTCTTCCTATCATAGCAGAACAGATATCCGTTCTTATTCCATTACAGCAATGAATCAGGATTTATGTTTTGAGCGGAATGCAGGGGTTGGGGGACAGCATATTTTATCGACCCCTGTAAAAGATACTGAAATATCCAGACCTTATATTGCCTGTGGAAGCAATGACAAATATGAATATCTGGCGCCCCCGGATTCAGAAGATGTGTTTTTCCGGTATTATCACTACCTGATCCGCCTGAGAAACCGGGAACCAGTCAGTTTGTCTTATGTGGATGTAGATACTACACAGCTGCGGCTGCTTATGAAAAACCATCAGGATTATGGGCAGATCTTATGCCTGTATAATTCAGATGGTGAACTTTTATATTCCAGTTCTGAGGATATCCGAAATCAGGAAGAAAAAGAAAAAAAGCAGCTTTTTGGGCTTCATTCAGATGTTGAAAATGTAAATATCGGTGGAATTTCTTATCTTGCACTTCGCAGGACCAGTGAAGAGACGGGCATTGTCCTGCTTTCCCTGCTTCCTAAAAGCGCCTGGGATGACCGGGCAAGGGACTTTTTGCTTCCTCTGGTAATGCAGATTGCAGTGATCACTATCTGTCTGATCATTATTGTTACGCTCATGATCCGGATGATCACAATTCCATTGAAGAGGCTGTCTTACCAGATGGGAAAAATGGGTGAAGGAGACTTTTCTCCCACAGCTTTTGGCGGAGGCTGTAAGGAAACCTGTGCATTAACAGAAAGCTATAACGACATGGCAGCCCACATTAATGAATTGATCGAGACCAACTATATTTCCAGCATCAATGAGAAAAATTCCAGGCTCCAGGCGTTGGAGGCCCAGCTGAATCCCCATTTTCTCTATAACACTCTTCAGGCGATTGCTACAGAAGCATTGCTTGCAGACTGTCAGGAAATTTATGATATGATTGTGTCTTTGTCTGCAAATCTTCGTTATACCATTAAAGGCGGAGAACTCGTCCGCTTGCAGGAGGAACTTGATTATGTAGACCGGTATATTCTTCTGCAGAAAACAAGACTAGGCGGGCGCCTGGAAGTGACGAAGAAAATTAATCCAAAGGTAAATCTGGCAGTGATTCCAAAAATCAGTATTCAAATGCTGGTAGAAAATGCCATTATACACGGAATGCCGGAGAACGGAGCTGTTCTTCACATTATCATCCGGGTATGTATGGAAAATAACCGGCTGCTCATCAGTGTATATGACGATGGAAAGGGAATTCTCCCAGAAAAAGTGAAAGAACTGAATGATATTTTTTCCGGAAAATCAGCAGATACTGGCAATTCCATCGGACTTCCCAATCTTGCAAGCCGTCTGAAAATACTTTATCAGGGAGAGGCTGGTCTGTTTCTGGAATCACAGGGCGATCAGTTTACAGAAGTAAAAATGGAACTTCCAATCAGAAAGAGGGAAAATGAAAATGTATAAAGTACTGATTATTGACGATGAGGCACCTGCTAGAATTGCAATAAGCAGGCTTGGTCACTGGGCAGATTATCATATTACAGAGCTTTATCAGGAAACCAACGGTGCTGCAGCTTTAAAAACCATGCGGGAAATAAAGCCCCAGATTGTTTTTGTAGATATGCAGATGCCGGTTATGAATGGCATGGAATTTCTGGAAAAGGCTTCCCATGAATTTAGGGATACCTGTTTTATTGTAATCAGTGGGTATGATTATTTTGATTACGCAAAGGCAGCTTTGAAATGTGGTGCCATTGATTATCTGTTAAAACCAATTGCACGGGAAGAATTGAATGCTGCCATTGATAAAGCAGTCCAGACATTGGGAAATACTGGTACCTGTTTAGAAAAAGAAGCGCCAAAGCTTTCCCCTGATGAAGTTGTCGCCAGGATCCGGCAGGACATTGACCAGAACTATCCACAGCCCCTTAAGGTCAGCAGTTATGCGAAGAAGTACTTCTTTACCCAGGAGTATCTCACACGCCTTTTTCGCCAGCATTATGAGATGACCATTCAGGAATACCTCCTTATGGTCAGAATGACCCGGGCGAAAGAACTGCTGGAGAATCCTTCTATTAAGATCCAGGAAGTTGCTGCCCGGGTTGGATATTCCGATAATAACTATTTCAGTAAGGCATTTCGGAATTTCTTTGGAATTACGCCCACAGATTGCAGAAATAAGTGTTTCGTGAGCAGAAATACTAAATAGACCGAAAGCCTTTTCCAATGATCTCACTGCTGTTTACAATGGTAATGAAAGCGTGGGGATCAATCTGTCTTAAATGAATGCGAAGGCGGTTGGTCTCGCTTCTGGTGAGAACAGTCATCAGTACCTTCTGCTCCTGTTTGGTATAAACACCGAAGGCATTTTGCTCAGTTGCAGAACGGTGAAGATCGTTGATAATAAAGTCTTCCACCTGATCTGGGTACTTGCTGATAATGGTACAGACTTTTCGCAGGTTCAGGCTTTCAATGGCACTGTCTACAACGGTACATTTCAAGATCATTCCCAGGATACAGTAAAGTCCGGTCTGTGCACCGTAAAGGTAAGCGGCGATCAGTACGATTCCAAGATCGCTGACCAGAAGGGCGCGTCCAATCTCCAGACTGGTATATTTATGCAGGATCATGGCTACAATATCGGTACCACCAGTGGAAGCGCCTACGTTAAATACCATGGCCGCTCCTACTGCTGGCAGGATAACCGCAAAGCACAGCTCCAGGAATACATCATGTGTCAGCGGGAAACTAAGCGGATAGATCACTTCACAGGCACTTACATAAAAAGACAGGGCAAAGGAGGAATAAATAGTCCAGCCCATAGAACGGATTCCCAGAAAGAAAAATCCGAGTACAACCAGCGCTGCGTTGACGATCCACATGAATGCGCCTACATTCCACTTCGGAAACAGGGTAGACAGGATAATGGACAAACCGGATGTACCGCCAAATGCGAAGTGATTTGGCGTTTTGAAAATGGAAATTCCAACTGCTGTAAAAATTAATCCCAGATTCAGAATTAAAAAGAAAATCAGGTTATCTTTTGTAAAAATCTTCTTTTTCATAAGTTATTTTATCTCCTCCCTTCAGTAAAATTAGTATAGCGCAAAACGTGTGTTCTGTATAGAGCGTTTTTTTCTATTTTTTATATAATGAGCTTAAAATCCCTCACTGCTTTTGATATAGAGTTTTTTCTTTATACAAACTGCACTTTTCTGCTTTTCTTTGCTGCCTCGATAAGCTCTCCCAGCCGCTTATTGCAGCTTCCAACAGGTACGCTTGTACAGATAACCCTGTCACAGCTTTCCATGGCTTTTAAAGCTTTCTGGAAGGTTTCCCCGCTGATTTCCATAAAGGGTTTCTCTGTGATCACCTGATCGGCCAGCAGTCTTGCCAGGCGGTAATCCACATCATTGGTGTATAGAACACCTGCAATAAAAGGAGTATGCACCTTCTGAAGCTGCCGGAATACGGGAATACCAGTGCCGTTTCCACAGATCACAAAAGTTTTCGCTTCACCTTCCGGCTTTGGAAGTTCAATGCTCCCAAACAGCGGATCAAAAAAGCCGTTGTTGATTTCATAAAGCTCCCGGATCATATTTTCCTCGAAAATTTCCTCAGGTTTTCCAAAATGGGAAATGGTATCTCCCTTTACACAGATGATCTTATCCGCAATCTTCTGTGCAAGGTCAATTTCATGAAGAGACATGATAACAGTTATCTGCTTTTTCTTCGCCATATCCCGAAGAATAGATAAAAGATCCAGCTTATGTTTAATATCCAGGAATGAAGTAGGCTCATCCAGAATAATAATATCTGGTTCCTGGCAGATCGCGCGTGCAAGAAGCACCCTCTGGCGCTGTCCATCACTGATGTTGTTAAAATCACGGCTGCCAAGAGCTTCTGCATGTACCGCCTTCATAGCTTCTTCTACCTTTTCTTCATCTTCCCTTGTAAGAATGCCAAGCCTTCCTGTATAAGGATAACGGCCGGTTGCTACAATGTCATGGCAGGTCATCAGCTCCGGCTTCATTCTCTCAGTAAGAACTACAGCCATACGGGTAGACAGATCCCGAAAGGTAAAGGACAACAGATTCTGGTTGTCAAAATAGACCTTTCCGCCAATGATCTGCAGCTGTCTTGTAATACTTTTTAAAATAGTAGATTTTCCGGAACCGTTAGGACCAATGAGAGTTACGATCTCTCCCTTTTTTATTCCAATACAGATATCGTGGATCAGTGCCTTTCGATTGTAACCAACAGAAAGGTTGTCCATATGAAAATAATAATTGTCCATTTTAATTTCCTCTCTTCTTTCGCAACATCATGAATATAACTACTGGTGCTCCAAAGATGGAGGTAACGGTGCTGATGTTCAGCTCCAGAGGCGCGAACGCCATTCTGGCGATCAGGTCACACATCATACAGAAAACAGCACCTCCCAGGAAGGTTCCCGGAATGATGATCAGCGGTCTGGATGTACCAAAGCTTCTTTTCATTAGAAATGGAACTGCAATTCCAACAAAGGAAATAGGTCCTGCAAAAGCAGTTACTGTTGCAGACAAAATGCTGGAAAGCAGGATTAATGCAACACGGAAAAACTTAATATTCACACCCATGCTCTGCGCATAAGCTTCTCCCAGCTGATAAGCTCCAATGGGCTTTGACAACAGGAACGTAAGGAGCAGGGTGACACCTATAACTGCACAGGAAATGTAAACATTACTCCAGCTCATACCAGAGAAGCTTCCCTGTGACCATCCATGAAGATTTACAATATTTGAGTCATCTGCAAAGGTTACCACGAAGTCTGTAACTGCGGAACAGATATATCCGATCATGATTCCGGCAACCAGAAGGGTAGCCATGTGCTTGATCCTTTTGGAATTCAAAAGAATAAATCCAATGGAAATCAAGGAACCTATAAAGGCAGCGATGATCAAAGTATAAGAGGTTACATTCTGGGCGATTTCAAGATAGTAGATCATAGTAAGTGCAACTACCATTTTGGCACCGGAGGAAATTCCCAGAACAAAAGGTCCTGCAATGGGATTTTCAAAAAAGGTCTGAAGAAGAAAACCAGATAAAGATAATGCACCTCCAAGGATGGCTGCCATCAGGATCCTGGGAAGACGGATCTTCCAGATGATGCTGTATTCCTTGGTGTCAGTGGCTTTTTTCAAAAGGATATTTACGATCTCAGACAGGGAAATATGAACATTTCCTGTATTGATATTCAAAACTGTGATCAGGCCAAACGCCAGGATCAACAGAACAAAAACCAATGTATAGCGAGATCTTCTCTTAAAGTTCTCCATGTGGAAACTGGTTCCATCGGATTGTCTGTTCATTCTAATTATACTCCTCATATAATCAAGTGTTTTTTATTGAAAATTCAAGGTTTTTCAACCTTTCATATCTCAGTGAATAAGCCACAGCTATGAGCATTTCGATGTATCAGGTACTGAAATAGCGGTTGAATGGTATACGAAATAAAACGTCATTGATTTTCGCTTTACTGGCCTTGTGTATACCCTTCCCTCTATGGCAGCTAACCTCCTATATCCACCAGGATCATCTCTGTCTCCAGAGGTCCTAACTTGTCGGGTAGAAACACCTATTACTAGGTATATCCCCCACAGATCCGTACGTGCCCAATTCAGGCATACGGCTCTTCACGACACTTATGCCTCAGATTATCCATATAGGCTCACATAAATACGTGGTCTTACTATAGGATGCTCCTTCAAAAACTGATTGAATCCATCCCATGTATAACTTTTCCTCTGACTACGCCTATTCATCCAAAAATAAAGAATCTGAATAACTCTCTTACGGAAGTTATCCATCATTTGATAGTTATCACTTATTCCATAATAATGGTAATACCCGATTAAAATCTGATTTACTTTTGCAAGAATATATTTCTTCTTTTCAAATCTCATGTCGCGTATAGTGATATTCATCTGTTTACATTTCTTCCGATATTTCTTATTGGCAGTTTTATGTTTTACTCTGAAATTACCGTTTCGGCTTTTGGAACAATAATGAGTGAATCCTAGGAAGTCAAATGTTTCTGGTTTGTTCCCCTGTCTTTTAAGGTTATCAGCAGCGAATCGACCAAAATAAATTAATCGAGTCTTTGATTCCTCTAAGGACAGTCCGAAGTGATTCATCCTTCTCTTAAGATGTTCATAAAAGAGTTCTGCGTCATTCTTATATTGAAAGCAGCACACAAAATCATCCGCATAGACAACTATGTCTGCATATCCTTTTAGCAGTGGTCTTATTTTCTCATTAAACCACCATACAAGAACATAATGCATATATATGTTCGCAATTATTGGTGAACATACGCTTCCTTATGACGAGATAAACGTTATGACGAGTTAACGCTGATTATCTGCGTAAATACGGGATTTCTTTAAATTTATCTC
>NZ_JADPEX010000046.1:0-17122 GCF_015668065.1 Ruminococcus sp. 1001713B170207_170306_F1
TCGCCTTGGTAGGCCGCTGCCCTGCCAACTAGCTAATCCAACGCGGGTCCATCTTATACCACCGGAGTTTTTCACACGGAACCATGCGGTTCTGTGCGCTTATGCGGTATTAGCAGCCATTTCTGGCTGTTATCCCCCGGTATAAGGCAGGTTACCCACGCGTTACTCACCCGTCCGCCACTAGAAATAAATTAAATCGACCGAAGTTTCAATAAAGTATTTCCCGTTCGACTTGCATGTGTTAAGCACGCCGCCAGCGTTCATCCTGAGCCAGGATCAAACTCTCTGTAAAAGTGTTTGATGCACTCAAGACAACCAACTAGCTTAGTTATCTCTCGTCATTACTGTTATAAAAAGTTCATTCATTTGAATGATGATTCGTTAAGAATTTTCGAGAATCGTATGTGTTTCACTGTTTAGTTATCAAGGTTGTTTGTCTGTCATCTCTTTGCGACAGCTTGTTTACTTTATCATATCTTCCAAATCTTGTCAAGCACTTTTTTCAAAAGTTTTTGAGATTTTCAAGATCCTGTCTAAAGTTGTTTGTTTCTGTCGTTCTGTTCAAACGACTTGATTACTTTATTATAAGTTCAGTCATTTGTCAACAGTTAATTTAAATTTTCTGAAAACTATTTTATTTTTCAGTATTTTAGAAGCAATTCCTTGTGACAGCTTGTTTACTATACCACTGCCGCAAGGAATCGTCAAGCACTTTTTACAAAAAAATCCATATTTTTTCACAGGTTATCATTGCTTACTTTTTCAAGTATTATTTTTCTATATATTTTTACAAATGTAAACATAAAACCTATTTACTCATAATATACCGAATCGCCTCCTGAATCTGTCTCACATACACCAGCTTAATCCCATCAGCTTTTTCCACCGAGCTTCTGCACACTTCCGGCAGGATCACAGTGTCAAATCCCAGCTTTTTCGCCTCCTGCACTCTCTGCCCCGCCATACTTACGGCACGTACTTCTCCACTAAGTCCGATTTCACCAAAAGCCATCAATTTATCTGGAATTACAATATCCTTCATGCTGGATGCAATTGCCAGACAGATTCCAAGATCAATCGCCGGTTCTGTCATCTTCATACCGCCGGCAATATTTACGTAGGCGTCAGATGAAGCAAGGCGAAGTCCCACCTTCTTCTCCAATACAGCCATCAGAAGATTCACTCTGTTAAAATCTGTTCCCACTGCGGTTCTTCTGGGAATACCAAAATTGCTCTCGCAAACCAACGCCTGGATTTCCACCAGAATCGGACGTGTTCCTTCCATAGAGCAGGCCACTACACATCCAGATGCATTCTCAGGCCGTCCCTCCAGAAGATATTCAGATGGGTTGGAAACCTCCTCAAGACCTGAGCCCTGCATCTCAAATACACCAATCTCATTAGTAGAACCAAACCGGTTTTTTACAGCACGCAGGATTCGATAGGAGGCATGTCTGTCTCCTTCAAAATAGAGCACTGTGTCTACCATGTGCTCCAACACTCTCGGTCCAGCCACGTTCCCCTCCTTGGTAACATGACCAACGATGAAAATCGTGATTCCAAATCCTTTTGCAATCTGCATCAGTACATTGGTAGATTCTCTCACCTGGGAAACACTTCCCGGCGCAGATCCGATTTCTTCGTCAAACATGGTCTGGATGGAATCTATGATTGCTACATCCGGTTTCTTCCGCTCCATCACTTCACGCACTGTATCCAGATTGGTCTCGCATAAAAGCTGAAGATTCTCGTTGAAAGTACCGATACGATTCGCACGAAGCTTGATCTGACGCAGGGATTCCTCTCCAGAAATGTAAAGGACAGAGCTTCCATTCTCTGCCAGATTCCGGCACACCTGTAAAAGAAGGGTGGATTTTCCAATACCCGGATCTCCCCCCACAAGAACCAAAGACCCGGGGACAATGCCGCCCCCGAGTACTCTGTCAAGTTCCCCTATGTTCGTTGTCTGACGTTCATCCTCTTTCAGACTGATCTCCTTCAGAATCACTGGTTCAGACTGCTGCCTGGAAACGGACTTACCGCCTCTTGATGCCTTTTTCCCTGTGGATACAGGTTCTTCCGCAAAAGAATTCCAGGCCTTACATCCAGGGCACTGTCCCATCCATTTCGAGGATTCGTAACCGCACTCCTGGCAAAAATATACCATTTTTTTGTTTTTTAGCATTTTACAATTTTTACATCAACAGCTGAGCCATTTCCAAGCTCTACGCTGAAAGAAAGCTTTCCGCCAAGGTTGGTCTCCATTTTGCCTGTGCTTGCTCCGTCAAGATATACTTCATACTGAGCTTCTGCCTCAAGTTCAACCGTGATCTGTGCATCCTCCGGTCCTTCTACACGAAAACTCATCTGACTTCCATCCTGTGCAAGATCAAATACAGCGGTACCTGGTACGGACTCATAAACAAACATACCATTGCGTTCCAGCTTGGTGATCTCCTTGAATGTTTTTACTTTATACATATCTCCCTGATGGGGATAGTCTGAAACCTTTGATTTCTGGTTTTTCTCATAATCTCCAAAGCTGATGGTACCATTTTCCTCTGTACGGATCAGTTCCTTTACTACTGCCATGATGCTTGTCCTCCCTAAGACTCTTTCGTTATGTTCTCCAGCGGATTTCTCCTTGCCAGATCCTTTTCACCGGTTTCCCGATGTTGTACATATTATATAATAAAACTTTTTTCTTTGCCAGTACCTTATATAAAATTTATAGTAATTTTAGAAGATTACGTTACTGTTCAAACAGGATCTTACTTCACTATAAAACGAATTTCTTTATTTCTATACTGTACCTGCACGATGTCTCCCCGCTTGATCTTGCCCTCCAGGAGCTCATTTGCCAGCCGGTCTTCTATCTTGGACTGAATGGCCCGTCGAAGAGGTCTTGCACCGTATTTAGCATCAAATCCGGCTTCCGCAATATAATCTACTGCAGAATTCGTCACATTCAGATGAATATCCATCTGTTCCTCACAACGTTTTTCCAGTGATTTCAGGAGTAGAAGTACAATTTTACGGATTTCCTCCTTATTCAGGGTGTGGAATACCATAATCTCGTCAATTCGATTCAGGAATTCTGGTTTGAAAAGACGGCGCACTTCTTCCATAACGCCGGATTTCATTTTTTCATAATCCTTTTTCTCATCTTTCTGGGAAATAAACCCAAGCTGCTTCGGTTCTACGATTGCCTGTGCGCCCGCATTGGAAGTCATGATAATGATTGTCTGTTTAAAATCCACTTTTCTTCCGTGGGCATCTGTAATATGTCCGTCATCCAGCACCTGAAGCAAAATATTAAACACATCCGGATGTGCTTTCTCGATCTCATCAAAAAGAATAACACTGTATGGATTTCTGCGTACTTTTTCACTGAGCTGTCCGCCCTCATCATATCCCACATATCCTGGCGGAGAACCGATCAGCTTGGAAACACTATGTTTCTCCATATATTCAGACATGTCTACACGAATCATAGCCTGTTCGCTGCCAAATACAGCCTGAGCCAGCGCCTTGGAAAGTTCTGTTTTTCCAACGCCTGTTGGTCCCAGAAACAGGAAAGAACCAATTGGACGGTTCGGATCCTTCAATCCTACACGACCACGTTTTACAGCCTGAGAAACAGCACGAACCGCTTCCTCCTGACCAATCACGCGTTTGTGAAGTTCTTTTTCCAATTGAGCAAGGCGTCTGGTTTCTCCTTCTGTCAATCTTTGTACCGGAATTTTGGTCCAGTCGGATACAATGGAAGCTACGGCTTTTTCGTCCACTTTTCCGGATTTTCTCTGATTCTTCTTTTCTTCTTTTACTTGAAGCTGCTCAAGTCTGGCTTCTGCTTCCTTCTGTTTCTCCTGACATTCTTTGGCAAGACTTAAATAACCAGTTTTGATGGCACGCTCTTTCTCCTGAAGGATTTCCTGAATCTCACGGCTTAAATCCTCAATCTCGGAAGAAGCCTGATATCCGGAAAGCTGTACCTTAGAAGCAGCTTCATCAATCAGGTCGATTGCTTTATCCGGAAGAAATCTGTCGTTAATATAACGTACTGACATTTTAACTGCTGCTTCCAAAGCTTCATCTGATATTTCTACTTTATGATGTCTTTCATAGTATGGGCGAAGTCCTTTCAGGATCTTGTAAGCCTCCTCTTCAGAAGGCTCTTCCACGGTGACCGGCTGGAAGCGTCGCTCCAGAGCAGCATCCTTCTCTATATATTTGCGGTACTCTTCCAGAGTGGTCGCACCTATGATCTGCAATTCTCCACGGGAAAGAGATGGCTTCAGAATATTGGAAGCGTCAAGGGCTCCTTCTGCTCCGCCAGCTCCAATAATTGTATGAAGCTCATCAATAAACAGAAGAATCCCCTGATTCTCACGTACTTCATCCACAACCTTACGGATACGCTCCTCAAATTCACCTCTGTACTTGCTTCCAGCCACCATTCCAGACAGATCCAACACTACCAGTCGCTTGTCTTTAATCGTCTCCGGAACACTACCTGCAAGAATCCTCTGGGCAAGCCCCTCTGCAATAGCAGTCTTGCCTACCCCAGGTTCTCCTACCAGACATGGATTGTTCTTGGTTCTACGGCTTAAGATCTGGATCAGTCTGCTGATTTCCTTTTCCCTTCCCACAACAGGATCCAGTTTGCCCTCTGCTGCCATCTGGGTCAGATCACGGCTGTACTGGTCAAGTGCCGGTGTCAGGCTGCCTCCGGGATTTTGCATGGCCTTGGCAGCCTGGAACTCTTCCTGAATAGACTCATTGTCATAGCCCATGGCTCCAAGGACTGCTGCATAAAGCTTCTGGATATTCACTCCCATCGTATATAAAAGCCTGGTTCCAACACAGTCCGTCTCGCGGAGCATGGCAAGGAGCAAATGCTCCGTTCCGGCCTTCTCACAGCCAGAATTCTGTGCCTCTGCCACAGCACTTTCCAGAACCTTCTCTGTTCTCGGACTGTATGCCGGCTTCATTTCAATCTCAGTTACATTTCCCACTTCTGCCGGAGTCACCAGCTTGTCGATCAGTTCCACCAGCTTCTTGCCATCTACCTGAAATTCCTCCAGGACTCTTCCGGCAGTGCCTTCTGTCTCACTTAAAAGTCCCAGCAAAAGATGTTCTGTACCAATATAGCCCAGTTCAAAGTCAATGGCTGCTGCCTTTGCCAGTGTCAGGGCTGTCTGAGCCTGTTTCGTAAATTTATTTCGCATTGATCAATTGTTCCTCCTTACGCTAGTGTACAAACAAGTTGATTTCTCGAACAATCTCGCTTTTATTTCTCATATTCATCCAGGATCTCATCTATAAGACTATGCACTTCTTCCCTGGTCACATTATTGCAGCAGCCTCTTGCCAGCGCAACACGCAAATTCTGCTTCAGTTCCTCCATAGCCCTTAATTTATCCACATCCAGGCAGATTACCGCGCCTTTTCTTCTGTCAATGGAGACAAATCCTTCCTGGCGTAACAAGGAATAGGCCTTGTTTACTGTATGCATATTAATTCCAATGGTATCCGCAAGCTGTCTGACAGATGGAAGAGGATCTCCTTCCTGCAGCCGGGATGTGGCAATTCCCATAATGATCTGATTCATCAGCTGGGTATAAAGTGCCTCGTCACTCTGGAAATCTATCTCTATTACCATTTTATCCCTCCCTGTAAAAAACAGTGAATATTACAAAACAAAGGGACCGGAGTCATACTGCCCCGGTCTCTTCCTGTCTTTCGTAATAATCACTTCGTCTAAATATAAGCCATCTGCAAAGCTGGCAGCGCTCCCTATTCCTACTGAACCGGTGTCTCAGCTGCCGGTGCTTCTTCTGCCTTTACTTCACCCTCTGATGCCTTAGTCTCCTGAGCTGCTGCCTCAGCAGGCGCACTCTCAGCCGGTGCTGCAGCCGGAGGGATCTCAACACCCAGAATCTTTCCAAGCTGTACTCTGTCAAGGATCAAATTGAATCCCATCGGGTTGATCACAAATGCTTTCGCCTGGTTGATAATGAGACCTGGCAGTTTGGCAAATGGAACCTTGGCTGCCCGAAGCTTCTTGCCTCTTGCAAATTTATCAAATTCCATAACATCTGTAAAAGCCGGCTGAAGAATATCCCCCTGTTTGTTCTTAAGATATGGAATGTTAACCTTGGTCGGGTCTTCCGGATCAGTAGCCATAGCTACCAGGAATTCAGATTTCTTAAGGTTCACGATCAGCTCTTCTTCCATTTCACGAAGGTTCACAGTGCGCTCCTCTTTCTTAATCGGGCGACGGAGCTCCTGCATAAAATAGATACCGGAAAGCTGAAGAGTGGAATTAAAAAGTGGCTGCTTCTTCGGCTCAAGCTGGCTGAAATCTGCCTGTCTGGCAATTCTGGTAAGTTCAACCTCAATCTGATTCTCTCCATCAACCCATACTACACTGTTTACACCGATTGCATAAAGTGTGCCGTAGAATCTTGGGTAGTCTTTCTTCTCATATTTCATTCCCATAAGAAGAATCTTATCCTCTAATTTCTTCTTACCAAATGCTTTAATCTCTTCTTCTGTGGCAAATACCCACACCTGATCATTAAAGCTCTCCTGATCGCAAATTACATATGGAAGCTTCGTAGCCTGTGAATACGCTACAAAGATTTCGTCTCTTGTCTGTAATTCCTTAATTGCTTCCTGTTCAGTGATTCCCATGTCATTATCCTCTCAGTCCTGGTTTCCTGCTGTCGTATACGAAAATTCTATGAACCTTGTCCTGTCTGGCAGATTTCAAAACATATCGACAAAAACCTAATATAGGTTTTATTTTATAACAAAATTGCAAAAAAGTAAAGTCTAACCGTCAGTGTTTTTATGCAATTTTACCGCGTTCCATACTAGAACGTGTCCCAAAAATCATTTCTTCATGCTGCACGCCCCAATTTTCGGCATATCTTGTCACGCCTGGCATCCACTGATCCGACAAGCCTTCTCTTATTTTGTCATAAATTCTACAATCTTATCAAGCTGTGCCAGATGGTCTTCTTTCAGGGCAGACTTTACCGTTACCGTCTCTTCATAGATTTCCATATCTTTCATACCGGAAAGGATCTCTTTCATCTGCTTACCTGCAGTAGGCGCCCAGGTACCGTTTTCCAGGACTGCCACTTTTCTCTTCTGCAGATTGTGGGCAGCAAGTTCATGAAGCAGGGTTTCCATCTTCGGGAAAAGTCCTGCATTATAAGTCGGGCAGGCAAATACGATTCTGTCACAGCGGAATGCTTCCGCTACCAGATAGGAGGGATCTGTTACAGAAACATCATAAACCTTCACATTCTTCTCCCCTGCATCTGCCAGTCTGCCTGCCAGAACATCAGCTGCATTCTCCGTATTTCCATAAATGGAGGCATACATAACCACAACATTATGATCTTCAGGTGTATAAGTGCTCCATTTCTGATATTTGTCAATAAACCATCCAAGATCCTCTCTCCAGATAGGACCGTGAAGGGGGCAGATCATGGCGATATCAAGTGTAAGTGCCTTTTTCAGGGCACTCTGAACCGGTCCGCCGTATTTTCCAACAATATTTACCAGATATCTTCTAGCGTCATCCAGCCACTCTTCTTTAAAATTTACTTCATCTGCAAACACATTTCCATTCAGCGCTCCAAAAGTACCAAAAGCATCTGCGCTAAAAAGCACTTTGTCATATGCATCGTATGTAACCATTGCCTCCGGCCAGTGAACCATGGGGATCATGGCAAACGCAAGGGTATGTTTACCTGTACTGATGGTATCTCCCTCTTTGATCACAACTGCATGGGCGTCCACGTCAAAGGTAAAGAACTGTTTCATCATGTTAAAGGTCTTGGCATTTCCCACAACCTTCACTTCCGGGAATCTTCTTACCACCTCTTCCACAATTGCACAATGATCTGGTTCCATATGGTTTACGATCATATAATCCAAAGGTCTGTTTCCAAGAACATGCTCCAGATTTTCAAAAAACTGTCCGCTTACAGACTTGTCAACTGTATCCAGAAGCACGGTCTGCTCATCCAGGATCACATAAGAGTTGTAGGAAACTCCTCTTGGAATCGGGTAAATATTTTCAAAAAGGGCAAGTCTTCTGTCACTTGCACCGATCCAGTATAAATCTTCGTTTACTTTCTTCACATTGTACATAATGGTTCCTCCTAATGCTTTTGCTAAATAAATTCTGCAACACAGAATTCTCTGACTTTTGTATTTTCATCCTGTCAGGACTTCCATAACCAAAAACAGACAGGAAACACTCTTGTCTCCTGCCTATTTTATACCACTTAATTATGCTTCGTCAATTGCTTTTCCAATATCATGGCGCATATATTTATTTGCGAAAGTGATCCACTCTGTTGCCGCATAGGCATTTTTTCTGGCCTCTTTCAGATTGCTGCCTGTAGCTGTGATTCCTACAACACGTCCGCCGTTTGTAACGATCTGTCCATCCTTAAACTTGGTTCCGGCATGGAAACAGTAATATCCCTCTTTATCCTTGAAATTCTCAAATCCATACATCGGGATTTCTTTCTCATATTTCACCGGATATCCGTCACTTGCGAGAACTACACAAACAGCGGCATTGTCCTCAAACTGAAGATTGATCTGATCCAGAGTTCCATCAATGCAGGCTTCCATAACTTCTACAATGTCGTTTTTCATACGCGGAAGAACAACCTGTGCTTCCGGATCTCCGAAACGGGCATTGTATTCCAGTACCTTCGGACCATCTGCAGTCAGCATCAGACCAAAGAAAATGATCCCTTTAAATTCTCTTCCTTCAGCAGCCATTGCATCCACAGTTGGCTGATATACATATTTCCTGCAGAACTCATCCACCTCTTTTGTGTAGAAAGGACTGGGAGAAAAGGTTCCCATTCCGCCTGTATTTAAGCCCTGGTCACCATCCTTTGCACGCTTATGATCCTGCGCGGAGGTCATGGTTTTAATTGTTTTTCCGTCCACAAAAGAAAGAACGGAAACTTCACGACCAGTCATAAATTCCTCAATAACCATGGTATTTCCGGCGCTTCCAAACTTCTTATCTTCCATGATCTCTTTCACACCAGCTTCTGCTTCCTGAAGATTCTGACAGATCAGGACACCTTTTCCAAGAGCAAGTCCGTCTGCTTTGAGGACGATAGGGAATTTTGCTTCGGTGCGAAGATAAACCAGTGCCTTTTCCGGGTCATCAAAATTCTCGTATGCGGCTGTCGGAATGTTGTATTTCTTCATCAGATCCTTGGAAAATGCCTTAGAGCCTTCCAGGATTGCTGCATTTTTACGAGGTCCGAATACCCGTAAACCGCGGGATTCAAACTCGTCTACTATACCGCCTACCAACGGATCATCCATACCGATGATGGTAAGGTCTATCTGATTTTCCTGAGCAAAATCAGCAAGTTTTTCAAATTCCATAGCACCAATGTTCACACATTCTGCATACTCTGCAATTCCTGCATTTCCCGGTGCACAGTAAATCTTATCTGCCTTAGGGCTTCTGGATACACTCCATGCGATTGCATGCTCTCTTCCGCCGCTTCCTACGATCAGTACTTTCATAATCTCCTCCTTAATCGCTGATAGTCACAATATGATCTTCTACCGAAATCTTTCCATTGGCAATGAGATTAATTGCTTTCGGAAGGATCTTCCACTCTGCCTTTTCCATTACACTTCTCTGAAGAGACTGTGGGGTATCATCCGACTCGATTTTTACTGCTTTCTGCAAAATAATAGGGCCGGTATCTGTACCTGTATCCACGAAATGAACAGTAGCACCTGTTACTTTCACGCCTCTTTTTAAGGCAGCTTCATGAACATGAAGTCCATAGTATCCTACGCCGCAAAAGGATGGGATCAGGGATGGATGGATGTTGATGATCTTATTCGGAAATGCTTCCACGATCATAGGTGGAATTGCAACCAGATAGCCTGCAAGAACAATCAGTTCTGCACCGCTTTCCTGCAATTTCTTTAAAAGTGCCTTATGAAATTCTTCACGGTTTTCAAATTCTTTAGGGGAAATACAGACAGCCTCTATACCATGGTTCTTCGCTCTTTCCAGTGCGTAAGCATTTGGATTATTGCTGATCACAAGAGAAACTTCCGCGTTGGTGATCCTGCCGGAATCAATGGCATCCAGAATTGCCTGGAGATTGGTACCGCCTCCTGATACCAGGACAGCAACCTTTAGCATAATGTCACTCCCTTTTCTCCTGCTTCAATACGTCCTACTACGTATGGTGTCTCACCTGCTGCCTTAATTGCTTCCATAGTCTTATCTACATCAGCCGGATCAACTGCCAGAACCATACCAAGTCCCATGTTGTAGGTGTTGTACATCATCTTTTCTTCAATGTCTCCAGTCTTTGCAAGAAGCTTAAAGATCGGAAGCACCGGATAACTGTCTTTCTCAATCACGGCTCTTGTGCCCTCTTTCAGCATACGAGGTACATTCTCATAGAAACCGCCGCCTGTGATATGGCTGCATGCGTGGATCTTAACCCCTGCATCTTTAATGCTCTTAAGAGCTTTTACATAAATCTTGGTTGGTGCGATCAGGGCCTCACCAAGGGTAGTTCCAAGTTCATCATAATATGTGTCCAGAGACTCTTTTGTCATCTCAAACACTTTGCGGACAAGAGAAAAACCATTGCTGTGTACGCCTGAGGATGCCATTCCGATCAGCACATCTCCGGTATTTAAATTCTCTCCTGTAATCAGGTCTTTTTTATCAACAACACCAACTGCAAATCCAGCCAGGTCATACTCGTCTACCGGATAAAATCCTGGCATCTCAGCAGTTTCGCCGCCGATGAGGGCTGCGCTTGACTGGCTGCAGCCTTCTGCAACACCTTTTACGATCTCAGCAATCTTCTCCGGATAGTTCTTTCCACAGGCAATGTAGTCCAGGAAGAAAAGAGGTTCTCCGCCTGCACATGCAATATCGTTTACACACATTGCCACACAATCGATTCCAACAGTGTCATGTTTGTCCATAATAAATGCCAGTTTCAGCTTGGTTCCAACTCCGTCAGTTCCGGAAACCAGTGTAGGCTCTTCCATATCCTTGAAGCTATTCATGGAAAAAGCACCTGAGAATCCGCCGATTCCTCCAAGTACTTCTGGTCTCATAGTCTTTGCAATATGCTGTTTCATTAATTCTACTGATTTGTATCCTGCCTCAATATCAACGCCCGCGTTCTTGTAATCCATGCCTTTTTCCTCCCAGAATTTTATGGTTTCTATTATGGTGTTTATTATGTTTTTCATAGAAAGATCCTGCCTCGCAGGATTCTTCACCTGCATCAGCAGAAAAGGTTATTCTGCCCCTGCTGTATAATTCTATTTTGTATAAGCCTTATGTCCCACTTCCTGTAATTTCGCATCCTTGGCTTCGACCTGCTCTTTCAGCTCCTGGCTGTAGGCTTTCAGACGTGCAAGAAGCTCCGGATCGGATGTTGCAAGAATCTTCGCTGCAAGAAGACCAGCATTTGCCCCTCCGTTAATTGCAACAGTTGCTACCGGAATGCCGGATGGCATCTGTACGATGGAATACAGGGAATCTCTTCCCCCAAGTGATGTAGTGTGCATAGGAATTCCGATAACCGGCATCGGGAAAATCGCTGCGCACATTCCTGGTAAATGTGCTGCCATACCGGCACCTGCAATGATGACCTTAAATTCTTTTTCCTCAGCTGTCTTCGCATAATCAAAGAACACGTCCGGCTCTCTGTGTGCGGAGATGATACGCATTTCGTAATCAATCCCAAGTTTCTCCAGAATGTCTGCTGCCTTGCTCATTACCGGCATATCTGAATCACTGCCCATTACAATTCCTACTTTTGGCATAATATTCTCCTCTTTTAGTTATATTTAGAACTACCATTCGCGTAAATTCTACTAAGAATAACATTTTCTGTCAATACGATTGAGGCAAAGAAAAATTTTATAGGGCTAATTAATTTTGCTGTTAGATTTTAAACTTTCCTTTATTCCTCAAAAGGTTTATTCAATTCTTCCGTTCCGGCCAGCACAAATCTGCCATCCTCAATAATCGAAATTTTCTCCCCATTCTTTCCAGGAACACAGATGCTTCCCAATTCATCATAAGGAATGGTAATATCTGTATGACAGCCAAAGTACGCCTTGCTTATATCTTCTTTTCTCAAAATGGAGATTTCATTATCTCTTGCAATGATCTCTTTTCCATCCGGATTGTACACGGCAGTATCCTCAGACCAGCTGTAACAGGTATCACCTACTGCAAAATGAGGTCCCATTTTTTCTGCGATCAGAATAGGCAGCTTATCTGCAATGTTGTATTTCTTCGCAGCTACATAAGCCGTAGTATTCGTTCCGATTGCAAATTCACCCATTGGAAGTGTTGGATGATGGAACAGGATATTATCCTCAATATATTTTTTATTCTCTTCTTCATTTTCAAAATTCCCGCAGGAATAGGATGTAATTTTTCCATCTTTAAATTCAAGCTTCAGATCACGGAACTGAAGACCTTCCAGATATACCTGGCTTACATGAAGAAGACCGTCTGTTCTGGAAAGGACCGGGGAAGTAAACACTTCACCAACGGGAATATTTACATCCGCTACACAGTTCTCGAAATTGGACTGCTTCGCCGGGTCTGTAAGAGTGTGCAGATGTATCCTGAGATCTGTTTCATTTGCTCCTTTTCCCTTTACAGATACCCATTCTGCGGTATCCAGAGTATCGATAAGGGTCTGCTGGATTTTCTGGTAAAGCTGGTAATCCAGAGTGTTAATTTTCACGATCTGGCGGAAAATCTCCTCATAATCACCGCCGATCTCAGGAACCGGATATGCAATAATGGTAAAGCTTCTCTCATCACCTTTAATGTAGCGGTTTGTAATCTGTCCAGCTTCATTTTGCATCTCAATTTCCAACTTCTGCTGGGCATCACTGAACTGCCATGCCTCTTTTACACTCACCGGTGAAAACGGAGCTTCCCCAAATACCTCAATGCAGGCTGGACCAGCGTGAACATACGCCAGCTCCTTATATTTCTCATAGGAAGTCTGCAGGGCACGAAGGCGCTTCTGCACAAAATCCTGATCCAGAAAAAGTGCCCCGTCCTGTCGATGATCATAGTCAAACTGCGGGTTTGCAACAGCGCCTGTATAGCCAATTCTATAAGAGCCGCGCCTGTTTACCGCATGGGTCGGATAGCGATATATAACTGGCTTCAGCCCCATCTCCTCAAACTGAAGAACTGCCGCTTTTACCATACGTTCAAAACCAAGGTTGTAGCGGATATTGACTGTTTTCTTTTTGCTCAGGTCTTTGTGTCCATTTACAAATCCCAAACGGTAGCCCTCCGTATAAGTTCTTGCGCAGGAATCGATTTCTTCCTGGGAAAGACCGTTAAGAAATGCAGCCACTCCAAGTTCATTCTCTGTAATGCATTCTCCAAACAGATACAGGTAACGAAGGTCTGAAAAATCAGAATTCATGATAATTTTTGCCGCAAAATCCAGCTCCGGGTCCACGCACTCTCTAGTGCGGTACTCTATCATATCCTGGCAGTAATCATTTGCATAGGAATTTAAAATCCCCCTCAATTCTTCCTCTGTAGGAACCTCCTCCTGAGCAAAAGCGCCATAAACTTCCAGAAACAGCTCCAGAAGCACAGTTATGTCCCACAGCCTCTTTTCAAAGGCATAGACCACAATACCACGCAGCTCTGCATACAGGAAAGAAAAGTCTTTTCCGTATTCCCCAAGCTTTTCACAGGCATAAACCGGATTTCCGTAACTGTTTTTATAATTTTCCGGAAGGATATCTGCATACAGATCACGATTCAGTTCTTTCCATTCATCTATAGATAAATCAGCCGCATCTGCAAGTTTCCTTGGTTCCCTGGCTTCTCCCAAAAATACAACGCCATCCATAATTTCCACATTTTTTTCAAGAAAAGCAGCTGTTTTCTGGAAAAAGTCCAGATATGGCATCTGTACTGCTTTCTCCTCTTTGATCTCACATACTCTTTCTTTTGCAAGAGCATAACGTTCCATCAGTAATTCGTCCACACGTTTCCCTCACTTTTCATTTTTTTATACGAAGCTATCCATCACGGCACCGACAGCGCCTGTTTGAATAATTGTTTCCGCGATCAGCACACTTCTTATTCTTTTTTGGACATATCGTCGATCACATGTCCTTTTTCTACATGCTGATCAATCAATTCCTGCATATATTCCCAGATTTTTGGTGCTCCCTCACCAGTACGGCGGTTTCGTGTGTAAATCTGACTTTTCTTCACGCCATGCTCTACCCAGCTGATTCCATCTGTAGCATTGTTCAGAAAAAGTGGCTGACTGTTGTCCAGCATGTGCGCATATTTGGCCTCTGGTGTTTCATAAGCTTCGAACTCTTCCCAAAGATCATAAAGCCATTTTCCCTGGTCTTCCGGAAGAATGCCGTAAATGCGCTGTGCTGCAGCTTCTTCTCTTGTATGCTGGGTAGCTCCCCCAACAGCATCATAAGCATAGGTATCTCCTGCATCGATCTCTACCAGATCGTGAATCAGTACCATAGGAATGACTTTGGAAAGATCAACTTCCTCTGGTGCATATTCTTTCAAAAGTACTGCCATAAGTGCCAGGTGCCAGGAATGTTCTGCATCGTTTTCCTTGCGTTTTCCATCCGCCAGATAGGTCTGACGCATAATATTTTTCACTTTATCTGCTTCCAGAATAAAGTCCAATTGCTTTTTTAAACGTTCATCCATATATATTCCCCTTCCCCTGTCTGATCAATTATTATTGCTTTCAAACGGATTTCCACAATACATACGCCGTGCTCTACAATCCGGTCAGGTACACTCCGATCCACACGATCAGAAACAGTCCATTACTGATCGAACCGATAATACTGGTTTTATGGCTTTTGCCCTCCTCAGAAAAGCTGAGCAGTCCCATAATAAATCCGTATACGGAAAGAAGGGTGGCAAATAAGCCCACTCCTCCTACCAGAAACCCAAAGCTGTCATCCAGAAGATACGCCAGGACAACAGCCGTTATAAACAACAAAAAGGACGCTGCCGCCAGACCGGCAGACAGCTTCCCTTTTTTCGCTTCTTTTTTCTTTGTAAATGAATATCTATATCTTCTTGCCATAATGGAACTTTCTCCTAAATGGACATGTCTGCCCACGCAGGCATGTCAAAATATGAAAGTCAGCTGCTGCCATACAATATCCATAAATCTGCTTAGGTAAGCATGGCTCATTCATGGCTGCTATCCAGGACTTTCCTTCGAATATGATGTTACTGTTCACTTCGTTCACAGTAACACGCTTCGCGATGCACAGAAATCATGCTTTGCATAATTTCGCGCCGCAACTCTCGGGTTTTCTGTGAACTTTGTTCACAAAAAACACCTCGCGGAATGTTACCAGTGAACAGTAACAATATGATTACAGACGAAAAAAAGAACATACCCCAAGGTTGCCCCCAGGGTGTTCAAAATCATATCATCCACATCAAAACAGCCAACCTTCGTAACCAGCTGGATCACTTCCACAGTCAGACTTAATATAAATCCTGATACACAGATGAGAAAACCGCTGTTCATTCTTCGGAAAATAACAGGAAGGATAAACCCGAAAGGCAGGAAGCCTATCACATTTCCGAATATGTTGGAAAATACTGCAAATGTGCCAAGCTGCTCCCGGTATATCCAGAACCTTCTGATTTCCACAAAGGGAATCAGATTATACCTGTATACCCGTTGCGCCTCTGCCGCCCTGCCATATTCCTCTGAAAAGAACAGAAAATAGACAAGAAAGATTATATAGATGGCGAACAGCAGGATTCCCATACGGCGAATTAAAATCTTCGTTTCCTTTTTCAAAAAAATCCCCTTAAATCATCATATCGGATTTGCCCTTCAGAAGTCTGGCACCATTCACGATCATGAGAATACCAGTGGACACACCTGTCACCAGTGTGATGATCCCAAGTGCAATACTTCCGGCACCTACGCCAGATACGATTTTATAAAGCTTTTCACTCATCAGCATTTCCTCCTTTTATCATTATGCCGCCAGTTGCCGCAGCACACTTTCAGAATTTTTAATGCTGCATAGAATTCTCTTATTCTGCGCCGTACTGCTCATAGTATGCATCAATAGCAGCTTTTAATGTATCATCAATGATGACTTTCCCTTTATACTCTTTGTTGTAAAGATGCTCTACCACCTCTGCCATAGTTACAATAGCAGTTGTCTTAAGACCATATTTCTCCTCAATCTCCTTTAAAGCGCTCTTGGTACCCTGTCCGCGCTCCATACGATCTACAGAAACCACAAGACCGATTGGAGAAACATCACCCTGGGCTTTGATGATCGGCAGCGTCTCCTGAATAGAAGTTCCGGCTGTCGTAACATCCTCGATGATCACAACCTTATCTCCGTCCTCAATCGGGCTTCCAAGAAGAATTCCCTTATCCCCATGATCCTTTACCTCTTTACGATTGGAGCAATAGCGGATATCCTTGCCATACTCCTCGCTGATTGCCATTGTCGCTGCAACAGTCAGCGGAATTCCCTTGTATGCAGGTCCAAAAAGCACATCAAAATCCAGACCGAATTTGCTTTCAATTGCTTTTGCATAATACTGGCCTAATTTTCTTAACTGAGCTCCTGTACGATAAAATCCTGTGTTTACAAAAAACGGAGTCTTTCTTCCGGATTTGGTTACGAAATCTCCAAATTTCAATACATTGCAATCAATCATAAACTCAATAAATTCCTGTTTATACTGTTCCATTTTTATCCTCCTCGTATATGGACTGTATCTGTTATTGGTCTTTCTTAAAACATATTGGAAAAAACTCTTGCATACACCAGTTTCAAAGCAAAACCCGGTTACATTATTGTTCACTCCGGGAACAGTAATGTAACCGCTTCGCGCTCTCTTTATAGTAGCACAAAATATGAGCGTGGTCAAAATCTCTTTTAAACCGCGAAGTAAAACCTGGTACTATGTCAAGATTTAGTACAAGTTAAAATGAGGTTTTCCCCATCTTAACTTGCCATTGGCTCTTCGTTCTGT
>NZ_JADPEX010000047.1:0-15791 GCF_015668065.1 Ruminococcus sp. 1001713B170207_170306_F1
CACCTTCATAATTATGTGTTCTCCTTCTTATTATATTATTTTATGGTATAAAAATAAGACCGGTTACACGGTCTCGCCCTGGGTTCGTTTATATTCTCACCTCGCATTCTTGGTACGAAAAAAGCACCTCAATGAGATGCTTTTAAAATTATGCAATTGATTTACTGTGACTTCTTTTTACATCTTCATCACAGGTCTTTGCATATACCATGGTAGTATTTACATTTACATGTCCTAACATTTTCTGCACGTCGGTTATCGGTGCCCTCGTTAGTTAATTACCGAATATGATATCAGCTAAATCAGTAATAATATTTTGTGCAATTATGTAAGCACCCTTATCAGTTGGGTGAATTTTATCTGACGAAAGCAAACCGTCATACCAATTGGAGTTAGCTGTATCTGCACCCACATAATGCGCTATATCTACATATCTATACCTACTTGATTTAATATAGGCATTCTTATAACTATTGTTGTTTTTCGGTGTATTAGGTATAGTAGCAAATATAGGAATGATACCTTTATTTTTACAAGCTAATATCACAGTGTTAAAACCATTTAACCAATCTGAGTTCACACCGCCGATATCAGGGTTATTCATGCCTAAACACCATAGCACATATTTAGGTGTACCATGTTGCAAAGAAAAATTAAGTGGTGCAATAGCTTGCAATGTTCCTCTCCCCCCGAAACCATCAAACAAAAATCTATCCGAATATCCCAAATCAGCCATTTTGGGATTCCAGTAGTCGAAATAGCTATCGCCAAAAGCATGAATATTAGCTGATAAATCCGAGCATGACCAACTTACTTTGCAATCTGATAATGCGGTATTAGTACCAGTTTTGATAAACACATCGCCATTACTACCTGTCCATGGAAAATCAAATATTCCGCTTTGTACAAATGACTGCCCTTGAGAAACAATTTTAATTCTTGCGTGAAAACCATATTTACTTACCGAATTAGTAACTTCAATATAAATATCATTTGCTATTGTTAAACTATGTGATACTGTTTTTACAAGTTTAGCTTGCGTTGAATAATTATAAACGCTTAATTCGCTAGGCGTAACTTCTAAATAAGCTCCACCATAAACATCAATTCCGTGCCCGACTGTTATTTTTTCAAATGAATTTATTTTTGCATTAACAATTAAAGTTTTATTTTTCTTAATGTTATTAGAAGCTACGGTAATAGTGGAGCCTGAACTCATGTCACCAACATTTTTTATAATACAACCTTTATTATCAGAAATATGGAGTTTATCTTTAAGATTATTACTTAAATTAGTTTCATTTATTTCAGCAACAAAAGCAGTTTTATCAGAAGTATCTTTTGCCGAAATGTCAGAATATTTAATCGTTCCAGTTATAGTAGGTTTTGTTCCCTGATACGCTTGAGCTTGTATTTTTATATATTTAACTTTACTTTTAAATGATGATACATCAAACTTTACATAACCCCCACTCGGCGTTATAATAGAGTTTACAAAAGTATTTTCTAATACATGGTTATCTGATAAACTATTGTCTTTGTCGTCTAATAGGTCAATATAACATCTATGAGTATCAACACTATCAGAAATACTTCCAACTGATACTTTCAGAACACTTCCTACCATATTAGATAAATCAACTTCACACTTTACTTGCGTATTAGACCATTCACCAGTAATGGGTACGTCTATATCACCCATTGTCCAATATTCTTTTTGGCAATGTAATAAGTTACCTAAATCCTTGATAATATTATCAGTAGCTGCATCAACCCTATTTTCAACTTCATTAACCCTATTTTCAACTTCATTAACCCCTGTATATTCTTTAGGAATAATGGTTGATAATTTATCATAAATGCTATAATAAAGTTTATACTCGCTATTTGCCACATCTTCCGATACAGATACTTGGAATACAATGACAAGAACTGTTTGTTCTTCCAGCTTTAAATTATACATTCCGCATTTTTTAATAGGCCTTAAAATAACATTTCCATTTTCTTTTTCTTTAAAAATGATTAAATATCCATCTGTTGAAAAAACAGCGCTGTATAAGTTAAAAATATATTCTCCAGCACCAAGTGTGATGGTTTTTGACGCATGGTGATATTTACCACCTCTGTATTTTATCTCAAACTTTCCACTGTCTACCATGCTATTAACAATGTCCGTTACACCTATTGGAATATTTACTAAAGCTTCCTTTAGCGAAGCAATTGCTTCCCCCGTTGCCGCAGCCTCAGCTGCTGCCCCTTCCACTTTCAGGCTTTTATCAATTCCCTTATCGTTGTTTCCGATCCAAATCCAGGAGAATCCATTCCAGGCATAGTAGCCAGGACCGTGGGTTCCATCACCATCTGTGCAGTAGTAATAATCATTTTCCGCAGCCCCCTTTCCAGGAAGAGCAGCGTAGGCAGATGAGCCTTTAAAGCGCAGGGCGCCGCTGATCAGGTTGTTCTTTTTCATTTTCTCGATCAGCCAGTCAGCAATTCCGGAAAATGAGACGCGCTTATTGTTATGGGTTTCGGCATCTTCCAGCATCAGCATATCTTCATCTGCAGGTTTCTTTTTCAGTAAGTATTCAATCCATTTTGCCATTATTGGAACCTCCCTATATGATCAAGGTGAGTGATCAACTCAATCCAACTTATTTTCTTTGATGTATTTTTCAATGGCAGCCACATGCTCCGCTACCCCATCATCCAGAATCAGGAAGTTTCCCCTCTGGTTCTGCTCCACGATCTTTCCGCTGTCTGTATCGATCGTAGAATAAGAGAATGCGATCCTGTCGCCTTCTCCGGTTGAGAGTTTCATAAATGATGTAAGTTTTTTGATCAGGCTCATGCTAATTCTCCTTCCATTTCCATTATGATTTTTTCGCGTTCTGCGAACATTGCTTTCTCAAGATCCACGGTCTTGAAATCCACCTCCCGGTCTTCTTTACCGGCATTAAAGCGGATGTATTCTTTGCAAAGCTGTCGGGCTTTCAGTTCCCAGGCAAATCGCAGTCCCGGTGTTCCCCGTACAGAAAAATAGGTATCTGTTTTTTCAGACACCCAGGCGTCACCGGCTCCTTCCCGCTGAAGGAACACATAGTATTCAATTTCTGTATCGGTGCACTCCCGAAAGATATCATCAATCAGGATCACCGCCAGCCCGTCTTCCCCGATCACACCGCCTCCAAAATCTCCTAACGTAGGTGTTGGCGTCTCATAGCAGTAAAAAGCCTGGCTGCCATAATTCTGCGTCTTGGCAACAACAGATTTGGTTCCGGTTACCTTAAAATCTGCGTGAACTGTTACATCTCCATAGAATTCAGTTTTCCCAAGACTGTGATGGGTATCTGAAGTCCAGGTGTCAGATGCCAGCGAGGTGTCATCCTGCAGCGCCAGCGCATTTGTACGTGCTCCCCTGATCCCATCAGCGCTAAGTTTCAACCGCGCTGAAGCTGAATTTCTGCCCATTCCAAATGATATAAATGGTTTTTCAGTGTTTCCAGTCACCCTGGATATAACCAGGCTGGTGCTTTCCCCCTGTTCTTCACTATAGATATATATTTTTTCGCTATCCATCTTGAAGCCGGATAAGGAAGCCCCTAACGCACTCAGTTCCCTAATGGTAATCTTTTCGGCTGTAACAGCGCCTGCCAAAAGTTTTTCTGTAGTAACTGAGTTTGCTGCAAGTGCTTCTGCTGCAACGCTGAGCGCCTTGATATACTCACCATTCAGCATGAGCTTACCGCCGATCATGTACACTGCCTGCAGTGCACCATTGTTTGTGAGCATATTAAAGATATCCAGGCTGGTATAGCCGAAAGTCACCTGCGGTCGGTATATACAGATATTATGTTTGATATTACTGAATCCTTTAATCTTAAACTGCAGCTTTGCAAATCCGGAATTCATTTTGGAAACATCTATGGAATAACTGTATTTTTTCCAATACTGCACTTTTACAGTGTCAACCAACGTACCATTAAACCAAATCTCTACTTCCGTGTAGATATAATCCGTGAATACAGTTCCTTCACCCTTCATCCAGAATGAAATGTTATACCGTCCGCTCACTGCAGATATTGGATTCTCTGTAACCTTGCTGGAAAAGAATATATCCCCGGCTGACAGACCAGAAAGCTGCAGTGCTTGGCTTTGTCCAACCGGATCTGTCTGGCTATGGGCAGGCGTTCCGGTAATGTCCCAGTACTTGGTCACATCCTCTTCTGCCAGTCCATATCCCTTCAGAAGATTCTCTGTCTCCCTGGGGAGCTCCTCGATCTTCTTTCTGGCTTCCTCACTGGCAATATCCTCAACACTCTTACCTTTAAGTGAAAAATTAGTAACCGCAAGGCTTACATTTCCTTTGCTGTCAATCTCCAGGGTTACCTTTTTATCATCATCAATAACCTTAAGGCCACGGCCGTTGATCAGATTTCCAGCAAGGGATCCGGATAAAATATAGGTGGCATTGATATACAGCTTTCCATCCTTGATGTAGATTCCCTGCTCTTTTCCACCGTTGGTCAGCTTGTTAAAGATTTCCGGCTGTCCCAGGCTCGTATCATAATTCTTGATGGCATCTGCAACGTCATCTGCGTCTACGTACTTGAAATCAATCCAGTCTTCCGGGACAAAATCACCATCTACACGGTTTACTACCGAAGTTTTTAGGGATGTTTTTCCTTTCTCATCCGTAATGACCCAGAGGTCGCCGGAATTGTAAGGCGGTTTCGGCTGCTGCATGTAAACAGTACATTTACCGTCGATCTTATCCAGAAGCTCATCTGGAATGGAATACGGCTGCCATTCTCCAGATATGTAAGTCCACTGTGAGTTATCGGCAGTGTTGTACCATAAATCCCCCTCATGCTCTGCTTTCTCAGACTCCCAGAAAAGAATGATTTCATTCCCGTTTGAATCCAGGATTTTCTCCCCATTTGAATCCAGCCAAGGGGTCTCCATGATCCTGGTCCATTCCAGGGAAGGATCCTCATCCTGATACCAGGTTTCAATCTTTCCATCGAGGCGAGATTTAATGCCAAGGATATCGGAAAGGTACGTGTTGTTGATGAAATCGTCCAGCTGGTCTTTGGAGATGCTGGAAAAGTCTTTCCCCTTTATCAGAAGATTCGTGATATTCGCATTAAGTTCTCCTGTATCTGCATCGATTTCAAAAGTAATATTTCCAGCATTGTCTTCCGCTTTAAATCCTCTTGTATTGATCCATTCAGACCTAATGCCGATTGCATACAGGATATTAAGGACTGCATCTCCATTTGAGTCAAAGCCTGCTTTCCAGGTATTTCCGCCATCAGTTGAAAGAAAAAATCCGTCTGCCGTTGTCTTATAAATGATTTTGGATTCTTCCAATGTTGGCTTGTTATGTCGATATGAAATAATGGATCCATCATTCTGAATTTCTTCTGTATAGTAAAAACCAAGGGTGTTGGCCGCCAGATTGTTCATCTGCTTTAATTTTACATCATATCCCGACATCCGCTGATGTACTTCTTCCTTTGCCTGTTCCACCAAAACGCGGTTCTCATTTGGATATTCTGTCTCCTGTTCTTCCACACTCTTTGCTTTGCAGGAAAAATTGGTGGAATCTGCAAACAAAAACTCAACATCAGTGGCGTAGGACCAATAAACATTTCCCCGGTAATCTTCAAACTGGATTGCATCTCCAAAAGTGACATATCCCACTGGAATACTGCTTAAGGAAAACGGAAGGAGCTGAAAACCAACCAGGAGCTTTCCGATTCTTTTTACTCCGTCCTTTTCGTTTCCAGATAGGAGTTGATTTCCTCTCAGCGTAATCATGTAATCATTGGATCCATATATGTAATCCTGTTCCTCCGAAGTGTATTTAACTCCGGTCACAGTGATTATATCCGTATCTGTCTGTACATCATCCACGCTGTAAAGCTTAATACCAGTGAAATTATTTTTATCTATTTTGGGATACGATACAATCCGCAGCAGGTCATTCTCATCAATCCTTGCATTACTACCAGCAAGGGCCGCGATCATTCCGATCACAGCCCGGTGAGTGGTGGATGTTGGCTTTTTCATTATCTGGAAATCGTCATTTGTAAAAGACGCATCTCCAACTACGATTCCACAGGTCTGACAGGAGTCTCGAAGCAGTTCCCCCGCTGTACAAGGAAAAATAAGATTAGTATCGTAGCTGCGGTCTGTTTTGCTCATGTAATCCAGAAGTGTCAGATCTATTTCTTCGTCAATTGTGGGCTTTTTGCACACAATAAAAGACCCTCGTTTGAAGGTCTCAATTTTTCCGTCCGATAGTTCCAGGTTCATATAAATGACAAACACTGCCCGGTTAAAACTGTAACCAGAAAACTGGTTTTCATCGTTCACCAGGGACAGCGTTGCTGTCTTTTCAATGGCCACACCTATAGGAAAACTGCTGCTATCTGCAGAATCTACAATTCCGTTTCCGTCCAAATAAAAATTTTCTTTATTCAGAGTCAGTTTTGTTCCGTCTGCAAGGGTAACATTCGCCGTTACATAATAATCCTGGTTGTCTTCTGATTCCTTCAGGAGCTGATTCGATACATTAATCATAGCTTTTTCATTCTCCTTACGTTAATCGATAGATCTGTCCACTTCTCATTGTTCTCTTCCAAAGTCTGTGCGGCCATACTGTAGTTGGAACAGTAGAATACTCCGTCAACCCACTTTCCAGGTATTCTTGGGTCTTTATGATGGAAAGTGAAGCTCTTTTTATCAATAAGAGCATTCAAGATTACTGAAATTTCTTTCCATGTAAGCTCTCCCCAGGTAAGATCATATCCTGCAATCGTTCCCATAACCGAATTATGCATAGCAAGTGACTGGTCACGCTTAGACTTCTTTGTGCTGGTAGTAGAAAACACAGGTTTGTATGTCTCAGGATCTGCAATTGCTATCCCGTCAATTTTAAAACAATCCATACCCCGGTCACCTCCTAATTTTCATCCAGTTTAAACGGATTCCTACCACCGTTGCGGTTTCTTCTCATCTCGCCCTCTTCGAGGACAATATCCAAAAGCTTTCTGCCAGATGCTGATACAGAAACATTATAAGTATTTCCATCCGTCTTGCTGCCAATCTCTTCTCTTATAATTTGCCTGATCAGACCTTCCGGAGCTTCCAGGTTTCTTCCGTTCTTCTGGTCCCCAAGCACAGCCAGGAACTCGCTACGCGGCGGGATTACGGCTCCTGTTGCCAGGTAAGGTACTGTGTTTACCTTTGGAAGATTTAGATGGTAATTACCCCATCTACGCCCTCCATTCGGCAACTGCACATTGTATGAGAATGTAAATCCACGCTCAATCCCACTGATAGAGCGATTGATATTACCAATTGTGGTATTCACTTTTCTGATAACATCATTTAGAATATCGGTTACTCCTCTGATTCCGTTTGAAAGGCCTGTCGCCAAGTTATTCCCCATTCTCACACCGATTGATTCCATATCTCCAGTAATTCCTTCAAGACTTGTCCCTATATTCTGAACCATCTCGGAAATAATCTGTTCAATACGTTCTCGTGCTCGCTCCCATTTTTTCGTCATGGTATTGTACTGACTTGAGAAATGGCTTTCTACCGTTTTGTGCATCTCACCAAGTTTCAGGTTTGCATGTTGTTTCATTTGATCAAGATTCTTATCTACTTCTTCAGCCGAATTTCCCCAGTTTGTAACAGTTGCTGTGCTGATATTTCCTGTATGGTCTGATACGGAACGCTCAGTCTCTGACATTGCCTTTTCTGTATCAGTTTTAATTCCAAACATAGCATTTGCAACAGCTGTACTAGCTGTGCCAGCACCTGTTTTTACAGATGTCTCTATATCCGTCATGGATGATTCTGTAGATGATTTGGCGATTATCATTGCTTCTGGAAATGTTTCAGCCAATGCAGTATTTAACTCATCCAGCGGAACACCTGCATCTTTCAACGCATTGTATACGATATCGAATGCTTCCTGTGCAGTTGTTACGGATCCCTGTGTATACTCTAACTGATCCCGTACATTTTGATATGTACCGCCAAAATCATCAGATTTTAAGCTCAGTTCATACAAAGTATCTCTTAGTCCTTTAATTGCATCTTTAGCTGTTATAGATGAAGTATCAATCTGCCCAGCACTTTCAGAAAAGCCCTCTCCAAGAACCTGCACCTTTTCAGTCATATCCTCAACGAAACTGGCTGATACACCAGCCTGAGCTCCATACTGCTCCAAGATCTGCTTTGCTTTATCTGCAGAAATTCCATATTCAGAAAGCTTCTGGATAAAGCTATCATACATCTCTGCATTTGATTTTCCGGCAGATTCATCTGTCTCAATCAATTTCCATAATTCTTCCGCCTGATCTTTCGTAATGGCACGAGCTGCCTCTATTGCTCCGGTGTAGTCATGTAAATATCCGCCAGTCTGTGACAAAATTCCATTTCCGCCCTGCAGAGCTTCTGTAACACTTGCAATCTTTTCCGTAAGCTTCACAGTGCCGGCGGTTGCCACAGCTACTATACCGGCAGTTCCAAGTACAGCTCCTAATGTTGAACCAAATGTACTTACTTCTCCTGTTGCACCTTTCAAAGCGTTTCCAAGTACCGTCTCTACACCTTCTGTAAGTGTTGCTGTATTCTCAGCACTTATAATTTTGCTTCCAATCTCTCCAATCAGAGCTGCTGCCAAAGAGTCAAGTCCTGTTACTCGTGCTATTTTCACAGCGCCAAACGCTACGATGAGACCAACAGTTATCTTTCCTACTAAGCTACTTTCCCATAATCCCTCAAGAGCTCCACCAAGTCCATCTATTAATGCACTTGCTGCAGTCTTAAGTAATTTTCCCCAAGGCAGTTCTGCAAGAAATTCACCGATTCCTTCTCCCAGTTTCTGAAAGGTATCGTTGTCAATGGCTTCAGTAATACAATCGCACAGATGAGAAAGGAAGTCTCCAAAAGCTTTTCCGTTTCCTTTCCAGTCAATGTCATTTACCATAGTCTGGATTCCGGATTTCAGATTCTCCTGGAAGCTCTTCCAGTCAAATTCATTGTCAAAACTGGCTAAGGTTTCGAATGCTCCGTTGATCACACCTACCAGTGCTTTTGCAATGTCCGTAAAACTGATCTTACTGAATGTTCCTGTCATAGCCTTGCCGACAGCTTTTCCAAGCTCTGCCCAACCGGTTATACCATTTACGAGCAGCCAGTGTTGGATAAGCCGGTGTTGGAAAATCCAACATCGGATAACCCGACATCGAATAATCCGGCGTCGGGAAATCCAACGCAATTAAATAAAGAAATACAAAGAACTAACTTACCAAGAAAAGATAAATTAAATACAGATGGACAAAGTACCGATTCCCTTCCCTTCCCTGCCCCCTGCGAGAAACGAGGCGGCGGCTGCACCGCCGGAACGGAAAGGAACAGGAAAGGATGCGGCAGTACAGATTTATCGGGAAATCCTTTTGGAGAATATCGAGTATGACTATCTCATTCAGGACAATTCCATTGACCGGGAGCAGCTTGACGAGATCGTTGACCTGATGCTGGAAACCGTCTGTACTTCCCGCAAGACCATCCGTATTGCCGGGGATGATTACCCCGCCGAGCTGGTGAAATCCAAGTTTATGAAGCTGAACAGCGATCATATCCGCTTTGTCTTTGACTGCCTGCGGGAGAACACCACGAAAGTCCGCAATATCAAGCAGTATTTACGAGCCATGCTGTTCAATGCCCCCAGCACCATCAGTAACTATTACACGTCCCTTGTGGCGCACGATATGGCGCAGCCGGATTGGGGCAAGCCGAAATCCGGCCTGCCGGACTATTCCTGTTCGCCGGATGAAAGCCTGTGAGGAAAAGGAGGCGCTTTGAACCGCTGTTACCTGTGGCATCTGATGGTTCCACCTTAGATGCCATTTTTGACTTTCTGACAAGGAGGGATGCTTATTGCAGGAAGAAGTCGATCAGAAAACCATTGCCCTGTCCATGAAAACGGGCAAGCTCACAGCCCAGGTGCTGCAAGCAGCGCTGAAAAAGTATTTGCAGCACCGGGCCGAGAGCAAGACCACACTGCATCACGGCCAGCAGAGCCTAAAGCAACTCAAAAAACATGGGGCGGCCCTCTCCAACATTGAGATCACCGAGGCCAACATTGGCGCGTTCAAGCCCTGTGCCAAGAAATACGGCGTGGATTTTGCCTTGCGAAAGGATAAGACCACCCAGCCGCCCCACTACGTTGTGATCTTCAAATCCAAGGATGCGGACAATCTGGAACAGGCATTCCGGGAGTTTACGGCAAAGACACTCTCCAAGGAGCAGCGGCCATCCATTCGCAAGGTGCTGTCTGCCATGAAGAAAAAGACAGCGGAGCAGACCAAGCAGAGAGCCAAGGAGAAAATCAGAGAAAGGGGGCTGGAACGGTGAAACCTGATGTGAAAAAGCTGGTGATTCTCAACCTCCCGTATCTGATTTTTGTGTACCTGTTCGGAAAATGCGGGCAGGCATACCGGCTGGCCGCCGGTACTGACCTGTCGGGAAAGCTCCTGCATCTTGCGGACGGCTTCACGGCGGCCTTTGCAAATCCTCTCCCCAGTCTGCACTTGTTTGATTTCTGCATCGGTGTCGCCGGTGCTTTGATCGTGCGGCTGATAGTGTACTGCAAGGGGAAGAACGCCAAGAAGTACCGCAAGGGCGTGGAGTACGGCAGCGCCCGTTGGGGAACAGCCAAGGATATTGCTCCCTACATCGCCCCCAAGTTTGAAAACAATATCCTGTTGACCCAAATGGAACGGCTGACTATGACCGGGCGGCCCAAAGACCCAAAGACGGCCCGGAACAAAAACGTGTTGGTGATCGGCGGCAGCGGTTCCGGCAAGACCCGCTTTTTCGTGAAGCCAAACCTGATGCAATGCTTTCCAACCACGGACTATCCGACTTCATTTGTCGTCACTGACCCCAAAGGCACCCTTGTTCTGGAAACAGGAAAGATGTTTCAGCAGGCGGGCTACCGCATAAAAATCCTGAACACCATCAACTTTTCCAAGTCCATGAAATACAATCCGTTCGTCTACATCCACTCGGAAAAGGACGTGCTGAAGCTGGTAAATACCCTGATTGCCAACACCAAAGGAGAGGGTGAAAAATCAGCGGAGGATTTTTGGGTCAAATCGGAACGGCTGTTTTACACGGCCCTGATCGGCTATATCTGGTATGAGGCCCCGGCAGAAGAAATGAATTTCACAACGCTGCTGGAAATGATAAACGCCAGTGAAGCCCGCGAGGACGACCCGGAGTTTCAAAGCCCCGTAGACCTGATGTTTGAACGATTGGAGCAGAAAGACCCAGACCACTTTGCTGTGCGGCAGTATAAAAAATTCCTGCTGTCCGCTGGCAAAACCCGTTCCTCCATCCTGATAAGCTGCGGCGCACGTTTGGCTCCCTTTGACATCCGGGAAGTGCGCGAGCTGATGGAGGACGACGAAATGGAGCTGGACACCATCGGAGATGAAAAGACGGTGCTGTTTCTCATTATGAGCGACACGGACACCACATTTAACTTCATTCTGGCTATGCTCCAAAGCCAGTTAATCAACTTACTTTGTGACCGGGCCGATGATAAGTACGGTGGGCGGCTGCCTGTCCATGTGCGGCTGATGAATACTACGCCCAGGATGAAAGCTGGAAAAACCATGTGATTGCGGAAACCGGCTTAGAGGGCTGGGAGCAGGACAAAGCGGAACGGGATATGCTGCTGGGTGAGTTTGTTCCTTATATGAAGCTGCATTGCAATCTCGCCCACATGGAGCAGGAAGCCGGACGGGCCTTACGTTCCGGGGAGGAATTGACGCCGGAGAAGGAAGCCTATTTCCATGCCGTTCTTGACTATGTGCAGGAGTGCCGCCCGCTTCTCAATCAGGGCCAATATCAGTTGCCGGAGCTGCCGAAGCTGTCCGATTTTGACCAGACCTTGCAGGACTACAAGGAGCAGGTGCAGGCCGAGATCGCACAGGAGGCCGTCGCAGCCGGTATGACCGTAGAGGAATACGCGGAGGCTGGCTATGAAGCGCAGGAGCAGGACAGCTTTTCAATCTATCAGGTCAAGAGTGGTGATGAAACGCGGGACTATCGGTTTGAGTCCTATTACCGCTTGCAGGCCGCCGGGCGCTCTGTGGACAGGGCCAACTATGACCTTGTTTACACCGCGCCACTGGATAGCAAAACCACGTTGGAGAACATCTACCGCACATTCAACATTGACCATCCGGCAAATTTCAGGGGACATTCCCTTTCTGTGTCCGACGTGGTGGTGCTGCATCAGGGAGGCAAAGATACCGCCCATTACTGTGACAGCTTTGGTTTTCAGCAGGTGCCGGAATTTTTACGGAAAAATCCCTTGCGTACCGCCGAGCTATCCACGGAACAGAACGAAAATATGATTGACGGCATTATCAATAACACCCCGTCCATGGGCGAGTTAGAGGCCAAGGTAAAAGCCAGGGAACATATTTCCCTTACCGATCTTGCCGATGCTGCCAAGGCCGAGGCCAAGAAGCCCAAGGCCAAACAGTCCCGCAAGACCCAGCAGAAAAAGCCCTCCATCCGAGCGCAGCTCAAAGCCGCACAGGAGGAACAGTCAAAAAAGAAACCGGCGCGGGAAAAATCAAAGGAATTGGAGGTGTAACGGATGCAGAAGTTTGAGAATGTGGACGTGATTGCGGCGCTGGATGAGATCATGCGGCAGAACACCGCGTTTTATCAGAGCGACTTTGACATTGACAAGGGCAGCATCCAGCGGGCCGCCGCCAGCAATCAGGCCGTGGACAAGACCCTGCTGTGGATGTCCCGGCCCTCTGGGACGTATTGCTTCCGGGAACATGACGTGTTCCTGAAAGATACCCGGCAGCACAATACATGGCGTTTTTACGGGGAGCAGACCCGCGACAAGATACTGGCCTACGCCGTGGAGCTGACCGGCACCAAGGATAATACTATCCGGGGCAGTCTCTATGAGCTGGACTACCAGCAGCATTACCGGCACGTCATAGATGCTGCTTTGCCAGTGAGTGTAAACCGGCTCTTTTATGAGCATGGAAGTCGTGACATTCCGGCGGAACAGTATTTTGACGGAAGCCCTGACCGTGTGCTGGGAGATTTCCTGCGGTATGAAGCCCAGCCTTGCGACCCGGCAGTGCTGCAGGAGGCGTTACAGCAGGAGCAGCACAGCCGGAAGCAGACAAGGCCGGGAGATTTCAAGGCCCACATCACCGCTTTGCATGACAGCCGGATTGAAATCGAGGCCCAACGCATCGTGGATAAGCTGAAAGATATGTCTGCACCCAATAGCCCCAACAAGACGCATTACATGGTGGAGATTTCACCGCACTTTGACGCACTGGCCTCCACCAAGGACAATGACCGGCTCTTTGCCATGCTGCCCTATAAGTCCCTATGCTTTACCGGCATAAAAGACCGGCACGGAGTATATGACATGATCGGAAAAGACGAGCGCCGGGATCTGTCAATACGCAGGCCCCGGCCCTCTATCCGCAAGCAGCTCACCGACAGCAAACAGGCCGCCAGCCCGAAAAAGGCGGCAGCCAGAACCAAGAAAAAGGAATTGGAGGTATGACAAATGAACTTTACCGTGGAGGAAGAAAACCTGATCTGTATGTACCACAACGCTGACCGCCGCAGGACGATGGGCAAGATCACCGCCGCTCTGCCGGATATGGACGGGGATATGCGGGCGCTGGCCCAGCAGACCCTTTCCAAGCTGGAAAGCATGACGGATGCCGACTATGACCGCCAGAAGTTCCATTTCACCGATGAATAAGTAAAACAGACGCCGGGCGTGGCGGCCATGTGGCCGCTTGCGCCTGGCATCTTTCTATTTGAATATCATTCCACTATATCGAATGAAATACCCCCCATCATTGGAGATGTATTATTGTTAATCGTCAAATTACTTTGAAAAACTACATTACAAAACTGCTTTGCGGTTTGTGTATACGAATATAAATTCCCGCCTTCTTCAGTAGCTGTACCAATACCAATTCCGGCAAAAATCAACCATCCCGTGGCTAATAGATTTTCTTCTTCTACTGATGCAATTTTTATTGAGTCATCGCAAATGTTGTCTTTTAGAAACAAAATGTCAGAATACATTGTGCGGTCAACTTGTAACATCATTCTGCGGTATGTTTGATCGTCAATTTCTTCGTCCATTTTCGCCTCAAATAGTCTCACAAGAATATCAATTTTTGATAATTCTTCAATCTTATTTAGAACACCAAGGATAAACACAGAATCTTTGTTAAGAGATTTTTTCCCAACCTTTGCAGCGTATTTTTCCCGTTTTGATGATGGAATTGATACAAGTCCAGCACAATACCTCTCCATTTTGTGCATGAAAAGTTTGTCTGGAATACTGGCGCTTTTACGGATTATCTTCACAACTTTGATTGCCTTTGAGAGTTCTGCACCAAGCTCCTTTATTTCAGCCAGTAAGTCAGAAAAATCGTCCGAACTAATAAATGCTACAATTTTTTCCGATCCCTGTTCAATCAAGGTGGATAGAGAATCTATAACGGAATCCACTCCAACCAGTTCCAAATCTTTATCATTCTCCATAAAATCTTGATTCACAAATATCCCTCCATTTTTTATTCTGAATAAATGCTAAACTTCATGTGTCGCGTTCTGATATACTGATAAGATAAAGTCAGCCATAGCGATTGCAGAATTAACAAAGAGACGAGTGTGATAATCAGCTATACCAATCCGCTTACTACCAACACCGTGAGAATCACTTTCCTTATTTCTCATTTCAGCGATTGCAGAGATTATCTTTTCCAAACCTGAGAGAAGCGTGTTTATGCGCTTGTCCAAATTCTTGTCTGCGTGCATATTATATAAAGTCTTGACCTGACCGTAAAGTTTACCAATATCACCGCTGTCCGACGGCACTTCTCCTTTTTTCTCAATAACATAGCAAAAGGTTTCTTCGAGTATGGTGCGGGCCTTGGTAATGGCACTATCGAAATTTCCCTCATCAATGTCCTTATTGGCTCTGCCAGCCAAATCTTTTATATAGGCGCGGTCAATGATTTTTACTGCTGGCGCAGCAACAGCGACAACCTCCCCCACATTACAAACCTGATATACCTTGCCTATAGCGCGTAATTCGTGACCGCCAAAGTATAAAATGCTGTTAATCTGTTCCAAAACTTTTTGTAAAATAGCTTCGTGTGCACTCTGTATGTCCTTTACAGATAAATCTCTTAGCACATCTACAAATTTATCTTTTGAAAAAAGATAAGAAAGAAAATCAGACATCCTATTTTGCTTAATGCAAAAAGCCATAATATTGTCAAAGTATTGCCAGCGGCTCAACGCTCCGCCAGACCATGAGTAGGTTGCTGGCAACCCAAAGAAAGACGAAAGCTCGCAAATAGCTGGCCCGCTTAAATACGGCATCGCTATTTTTATTTTTGTTTCGTTTCCATATTTATCTTCAAAGGTCAGTTCACCGAAGTCCTTATCACCATCTAAAATGGCTATAATTTCTTTAGATCGGAGCAAAGAAAAATTGTTCTTCTCCATGACTGTACCTCCCACGCTAAACATTGTATTTATTCGCTTCAATTATAGCAGAAATAAAGTGTAAAGTCTATTATGAAGCCACCAGACACAAATACCAAATATGAACCATTTATGATAATGTCCTAATATACCATAAAGGAAAATGTCCCAATGTAGTATAATGCTTCCATCAACAG
>NZ_JADPEX010000048.1:0-15537 GCF_015668065.1 Ruminococcus sp. 1001713B170207_170306_F1
AATTCCACTGCTTTTTTAATAAAAATAAAACTGCGCCACAGCCTTGGCAGGCCATCGCGCAGCGATTTTGTTCAATCAGAATTTGAGAGAGGATTGAATATGAATAAGGAATGGTCTGAACTTAATAAAACAATGCAGGCACAAATAAAAAAGAAAGATACTTATAAGAGGGGTATTGATACTTTACTTACTTTACGAAGTCAGTTAATACAAACCTTAGTATCTTTCAAAGAAGAATTATGCAGAGAAGATTTTAACTCAATCCCCTTCATAAACGCTGATGGTTATCATAGTAAGACGATTGCTTATTCTATTTGGCATATTTTCCGCATTGAAGATATAGTTGTGCATACAGTGATAAATGAAGATGAACAAGTATTTTTTGCAGGCAATTATCAAGAGCGTATCAATTCACCTATCATTACAACAGGAAATGAACTCATGAAACAGCAGATTGCAGACTTTTCAAAACAGCTTAATCTGGAAGAATTATATTTATATATTTTCGAAGTATGGGAAAGCACTGAGAAAATGCTTGAACGGTTATCTTATGATGAATTGAAAAGAAAAATACCGAAAGAAAGAAAAGGATACTTAGAATCGTTGAATGTAGTAAACGACAATGAAAAAGCAATTTGGCTGATTGATTATTGGTGTAATAAAGATATTTGTGGACTAATTCAAATGCCGTTTTCAAGACATTGGATTATGCACACAGAAGCCTGTTTGCGTATAAAGAACAAGATACATTCATAGGCAAAAATTTCAGTTTGTAGAACTAAGGAAATTGGAATTTAAGGAGGAATAAAGTATGGTTAGTGATTTTATAAGAGCAGCATTTCCATGGATTTTAATGGGTTTATTTGTAGCAATCAGTTGTTCCCTTATGAGTAAAAAAGAGAAATAAATTCCTGTTTGTATTTATAAAAGAGAAAAAATGAGAAAAGTAGTTTTATTTATTGCCATGAGCCTTGACGGATATATTGCGGACGGTAATGGTGGAGTAGCTTGGCTAAATGGTCATGGAAATGACAATGAAAACATCGACACTTATACAGAATTTACCAAAGATATAGATACTGTCTTAATGGGGTGGAATACTTCTCATCAGGTTGTTACTGAACTTTCTCCGCAAGAATGGGTATATAATAAATTTACAACTTATGTATTAACACATAAAGAGTGCAATTCTTCCCAACAAATTCATTTTACAAGTGAAAATCCTGTTTTATTATTGGAACGGCTAAAACAAGAAGCAGGAAAGGATATTTGGATTTGTGGCGGAGCAAATCTTGTTCAGCAGTTGGTAAGCAAAAATATGATTGATAAATATTACATTTCTGTTATTCCTACTCTGTTAGGAAATGGGGTTCGTCTTTTGGGCAACATAGACAGGGAAATAAAGTTAAGGCTTTGTAAAACACAGACTTATAACGGAATAACCGATTTGATTTATATGCGTAGATAACTAGAGAGAAACAGAAAAGCTGTTAAACCGACGGAGCGATCCGACCACGTTGGCGGGAAAATCCTTAAGATTTTTCCGCCATGCTTGCAAGGGGGCGGTTCGCTTCGGCGGTTCGGCGAGCTTGCGAGCCGTTCAAAGCCCCCGTTATCTAACAAGGGGGGCACAAAAAACAAGAAACACTATACACTAACAAGCGGAAAACGCTGTATTTATAAGGCAAAACCCCATTTTTACAGTAGTGATATAAATTGTACCTATATCACTATGAAAATTGAATAGTAAATATGAGAAAGACAGTTGATTTCAAAAAATAAGAAATTGATTGTCGTTTTCTTTTGCAGAAATTTAAGTGCAGGCAATTATGGTAGTTGTCGTAATTGCTGTCAGCTCAGTGTTTATCACTGATGGTGTGAAAGATTTACGGTTGGAGATGTTCAATAAGATTATTGGTGCTTAATTATTTTTATTGTAGTGCTGATATGAGAATGTTATAATTGGGGTATAAAACATACAAATAAATTTGCTGAAAAATGAGGTATCAAAATATGGAAAATGAATTACTGGAAAACTTAGGAAGACTTCACACAACTGAACTTGGCGTTATTAGAATTAAAAAGAACTTATCTTTGAATGTAGAAAATGTAATTGAATGGTGCAAAGAAAAAATTAGCCTTTCTAATGCGGAAATCACAAGAAAAGGAAAAAACTGGTATATAACGATTGATAATTGTATTATAACGGTAAATGCGTACAGTTATACCGTTATCACTGCTCACAAGGTAAAATGATAAATTTTTCTATAAAGGAATTAAACGCATTTGCAGTTATTGGGCAGGAAGTAGAACTGACTAATTATCAAAAAAAGAATATTCAGATTAGTACACAGTTTTGGAGAAAGTTTAACAGTAGTTTGAAAAAAGCGTATCTTTCACAATCAGGAAATTGGGTAAAATATGCTTTTATGGAAAGAAGAAATGGAAAACTTTATTATTTCTGTTCTATTCCCCAAAGAACCATTACCCCAGAGGGCTTTCTGTATAAAGAAATACCGTCTTATAAATATTTGGTTGTGGAGCATATTGGTGCTATGGATAAAATATATGAAACTTATGGCAAGATTTATGAAGAAATTATTCCTAGTACATCGTATATTCCTATAAAAGATATTATCCTACACTTTGAAAAATACGATTATCGTTTTCATTGGAATAGTGATAATTCAGTTATTGAAATTTGGATACCTATTCAAGATTAGAAGCAATTTTATATCCATACACACAAAGCAGTTAGTCTTAGGATTGACTGCTTTTTCTATACAGATTTTTAATGACAGGCAATTATCAATTATGGTAGTTGCCTTTTTTGATTGGAGGAATTGAAGAATGAATGATAAAAACTTTATTGAAGAACTAAGACAAAAGCGTGAGGAATACGGAGTAACACAAACAAGGCTTGCTGTTGCCTGTGGTATCAGCCGTGAATATTACAACCGCATTGAAAAAGGAAAACAGCCATTGAATGACGAATTAAGAGAAATCATAGAAAAACAGATTGAGCGTTTCAATCCGCAAGAACCACTATTCTTATTGATTGATTACTTTCGTGTCCGCTTTCCTACTACGGACGCATTGGCGATTATCCGTGATGTATTACAACTGAAATCTAATTACATGCTTTATGAAGATTATGGAAAATACGGATATGAAAGCAAATATGTACTTGGCGACATCAATATCATGTGTTCCATGCAGGAGCATTTAGGTGTTTTATTGGAACTGAAAGGCAAAGGCTGTCGGCAAATGGAATGTTATCTGCTGGCACAGGAACGCTCATGGTATGACTTCATGCTGGATTGTATGACGGCTGGTGGTGTGATGAAACGGCTTGATTTGGCTATCAATGATAAAGCAGGAATATTGGATATTCCAAAGTTAAAGGAAAAATACAAGGCTGGCGAATGTATGTCCTACTTCCGTATGCAGAAAGATTACAGCGGTACAGAAAAATGCGGTAGCGATTTACCAAAGAATACAGGAGAAACCTTATATCTCGGTTCAACAAGTAGCGAATTATATATGTGTGCTTATCAGAAAAATTATGAGCAGTATGTCAAGAATGGCACAGAAATTGAAGATACGGAGATTAAGAACCGTTTTGAAATACGCATGAAGAACGAACGAGCCTATTATGCGGTTGTAGATTTACTGACCTATCGGGACGCTGAACGCACCGCTTTTTCTATCATCAATCATTATGTCCGCTTTGTTGACAGAGAGGACGACAAGCCAAAAAGTCAATGGATAACAAATGATGATTGGGCATGGTTTGTAGGGGAAAACAGAGAGCCGATACGCTTAACCACAAAGCCAGAGCCTTACACTTTACAAAAAGCGTTGCATTGGCTACAAAGACAAGTCGCACCAACCATAAAAATGGTACAGGCATTAGACAGAGAAAATCGTACAACGATACTGAAAGATATGATTGAGCAGGCAGAACTAAAAGACAAGCATAAACATTTATTACAATTAGAGAAATCAACCATAGAAGAACGTATAGATACCGCTGTTCCACAAGAGAATGACGGTATTTTTTAATGTAATTGAAAAATTTCAGATTTAGTCAGCAAAGAGCTGTTTTCATTCCCTATGTGAAGTGAAAGAAGAAAAATAAATTTTTTATTAAATCTGCAACAAAATGGCTACTTGCGTACAGATATGGTGCGAGAAAAGGAAATCTAAACTTTTTTTGAAAATAGGTCATTAAATCGGGGCTTGCTGTCCCTATATGAAGTGAAAGAAGAAAAAAGTTTTGAAAAAATGACGGAAATTCGTGATTAGTGGACAGTCTTCTGTGAAAAGAGGAAAAACATCATCATTTTGTATTCAAACAGGCATTAGCAGTTGAGTGTTGATGTGAAAAGATGAAAATACTTTGTTCTCAACTTAACAATTTAAGGTTTCCGTTCCCTATATGGTGCAAAGAAAATATTTCATTCTATTGTTGGCAGTAACGGTATGGTTTGGGTAGTTAGGGTGTGAAAAGGAAAATATTCTTTTTTCATCATCAACTTAGCAAAATGACATTTTCTATCCCTATATGGTGCATGAAAAGAAGTTAAAATTTTTCCATTTAAACTTAGCAAATGGACGTTTGCTGTACAGATAGTAGTGAAAAAGGAGAAAATCAACCGTTGATTGCCAAAATGAACCGTTCCATTTGTACTAATAATGGAAAAAGTTTTGGATTTTGGTTACGTTTCTCCTCTTTTCCAACGCGATATATAGGAAAGACGATTTTTTTCTTTCAATCGTTCTTTGACAACTGAATAAAGCTATTCAATACGTTTGACAGACAGCTAGCCGTTGAAACAAATACGCCACGACCTTTCCCCTGCAAGAGCGAGCGAAAACCTATTTGTGTTCTTGTAAAAGATTTGTCCTCTTTTATCGCCATGACCTGTACTGTCAGATAATGATACTCCCGTACAGCCACAGCTTGAGCATTAAGAGCGTCGCACGCAATGGGTACGGCTACATAAGAACTATGCAGAGGTGGAACTCCTGTGGGCTATGACAAAAGCCGTTGAATTGCTTAGAAAGATTTTACAGAAAGGGGGTATGTGTTATTGATAATGCTGTAAAAACAATTCAAAAGAAAAATGGCAAGTGTGGCATTGGCAACAGAGGAAAGACAAAGATTGTAGTAAAAGAGCATTTTTCCGAAAAGGGCAAAACAATGGAAGAACTTCTAACTGATGTCATGCTGGAAAAAGCAAAGCAGACAATCGCATAAAATCGGTGCAGTTGTAAGAAATAGATTGAATGACAAAAAGTACCCGTGTTATACTTTACTTGCAAGCAGGTATTGTAAACACGGGTTAGTTATAAAGGAGGATAACTGACAATGAAACAACAGATTTACAATACTGCACTTTATCTTAGGTTAAGCCGAGATGATGAATTACAGGGCGAAAGTTCCAGCATTACCACACAGAGAAGTATGTTGCGTTTATATGCAAAAGAACATCATTTGAATGTCATTGATGAATATATTGATGACGGCTGGTCGGGAACAAATTTTGACAGACCGAGTTTTCAAAGAATGATTGAGGATATAGAGGCAGGAAAAATCAACTGTGTTGTAACGAAAGACCTTTCCCGTCTTGGCAGAAATTATATTATGACAGGACAATATACAGAATTGTATTTCCCTAGTCATAATGTCCGCTACATAGCGATTGATGACGGTGTAGACAGCGAAAAAGGCGAAAGTGAGATTGCACCATTTAAGAACATCATCAATGAATGGGTGGCAAGAGATACAAGCCGTAAAGTCAAATCAGCATTTAAGACAAAGTTTGCGGAGGGGGCTCATTACGGTGCTTATGCTCCGTTAGGATATAAGAAACACCCTGACATCAAAGGAAAACTGTTGGTTGATGATGAAACAAAATGGATTATTGAAAAAATCTTTTCCCTAGCCTATCAAGGTTACGGAAGTGCAAAAATCACAAAGCAGTTAAGAGCAGAAAAAGTTCCGACAGCGTCATGGCTAAATTTTACAAGATACGGTACTTTTGCACATATCTTTGAGGGAAAACCCGAAAGTAAGCGTTATGAGTGGACGATTGCTCATGTCAAGGCGATATTGAAAAGTGAGGTTTATATCGGAAACAGTGTTCACAATATGCAGTCTACGGTATCGTTCAAGAGCAAAAAGAAAGTGCGTAAGCCCGAAAGTGAATGGTTTCGAGTAGAAAACACTCACGAGCCGATTATTGACAAGGAAGTGTTCTATCGTGTGCAGGAGCAGATAAAATCAAGACGCAGACAGACAAAGGAAAAGGCAACGCCGATTTTTGCAGGGCTTGTCAAGTGTGCGGATTGTGGTTGGTCTATGAGATTTGGAACGAATAAGACAAATAAAACGCCTTACAGTTATTATGCTTGCAGTTACTACGGGCAGTTTGGCAAAGGTAATTGTTCTATGCACTACATTCGTTATGATGTGCTGTATCAAGCCGTATTGGAACGCTTGCAGTATTGGGCTAAGGCAGTACAGCAGGACGAAGAAAAGGTATTGAACAAGATACAGAAAGCTGGCAATGCAGAGAGAATACGGGAAAAGAAGAAAAAGGCAAGTACATTGAAGAAAGCCGAGAACAGACAAAATGAGATTGACCGTTTATTTGCGAAAATGTATGAAGATAGAGCCTGTGAGAAGATAACAGAGCGAAATTTTGTGATGTTGTCCAGCAAGTACCAAAAAGAACAGATAGAACTGGAACAGCAGATAACAAGCCTAAGAGAAGAACTAAGTAAAATGGAACAGGATATGATAGGTGCTGAAAAGTGGATTGAGTTAATCAAGGAATATTCCGTACCAAAGGAACTGACAGCACCATTATTAAATGCCATGATAGAAAAAATCCTCATACATGAAGCAACAACGAATGAGGATAACGAAAGAATACAGGAAATTGAGATATATTACCGATTTATTGGAAGAGTTGAGTAATCAACAAGAGTAATATTTTTAACTAAGGGAAACCGGAATAAATATGCCAGATCTCAGTATACTTGTTCAACTTGCTGAATATTACGATGTTGAGATGAGAGAGCTCCTGGATGGAGAAAGGAGCCAGACTATGAATAAAGAGATGAAAGAAACACTGGACAAAGTTGTGGTGTATGAAGGATGGGTGAAACAAAAAGCATTAAAGGCTGGAAATCTTGCATTTGCATCAATGTTTGTGATTAGCGTGTTAGCGATTATTATTCAGATGTTATTAACTGTGGATATTCGCTTGGTTTTAGGAGAGACAGCAACTGCTTTGGTAGGAGGAATCCTGTACGCCTCTATTATGGTGTATAATGGAATATGGGATAAATGTTTGCCAAAAAGTGCTACTATATGGCGAGATTTTCTCACCAGTGTGATATGTACAGGAATTTTTACAGTCATCTATGGCATATGTTTATTTAGAATGGGAGCTACAGAAACACAGGTAACACAATTAGCATTGGGATTTCTGATTGGTATTACTATTGTGGCATTTATTGTTCTTAGGCTCTTGGCATTTATTAATCGAAAAAGAAACCAGAATTCGTCAAATATTCAGGAGAAAAAGGAAACTTCCATATCTAAGGCAGAATGGACAAAAATTTATAATGCACAGAATATAGTAGAGACAGAACAACTTGTAGAAATGTTAAAGCAAAATGGAATAGCAGCTTTTTCGCAGGAAGCAGGTGCGAATGTTGCAATGCATGGGGCACCAGGATTTGGAATATATGGTGTGGATATATTCGTGAAAACCGATGATGCAGAGAAGGCAGTACAGTTGATCAAGGAGATTAATAACCAAGAATGAAGAAATTTTTTGACATTTTCACACATGCGTGCTAATATGATTATAGAAAAAGAGTGCTACCGATAGACGGTTAGTCCACATACTTAATTGATTAAAAATAACCGTTCAGTTTGCGAGGCTGGGGCGGTTATTTTTGTGTCTTGTTATTATCTTTGCCGAATGTGTATCCGGCACAAAAGCAGGTGATGCCGAAGCTCACGACTGCAATAAAGTCCACAATACTCATTGGCTTAGCCCTCCTTTCCAGTGGATTCTCTTTCGAGTTTCTATGTAATCAGAGGGTCACAGTCCCTCTGCTGAAGGACTAACCGCCTACCGTTATGATAGCACCCATGTTTCGATTATAACAGTCAAGGTGGGAATCTGCAACCGGAAAGTTGACAGCTCATGAAAATCTGGCTGTGATACCGTTTTGATACTAAAAAATGAAGAGAACAGAAATATAGCGTAGAAATCCTATAACACAGGACAATAAAGACACGAAAATCACAGAAAATAATGAGATTTTAAGAACCTCACAAACGTGAAGGTGGACGTACTGTTGGATCAGGACGTGTTGCTACAGTTATCGAGTAATCACTGACTACAGATAATTATATAAATTTGGTATCGTAAGATACCGTGTGTCCAAACGTAAGATACCCCGGAACCGTAAGGTTTCCGGGGTTTTTCTGTATTCTAAGAAAAGAATTGTTCGTAAATTTATCAGATTAGAAATAGCGAAACATTTATCAGTAAGATGAAATACGGATAGATTTAAAATTGAAAAAAAGATCGCTTTTTCTGTTTTGTGTATATTGAAATAGTATTTTAAAATAAATTATGGTAGAATAAAGTAAAGACAAATCGAGAGCTTTTGGATAAAATTTTGCAAATTATCGAGGAAGTTGCTATGAAAAAATGTAGATATTGTGGCAAAGAATTAGATAGTAATTTGGAATTTTGTAGCAGTGAGTGCGAAAACAGCTATAGAAAGATAATTGAAAAAGATAGACATAAAATTAAGTATTTTATTTCGGGCATTATTTTAGGGTTTTTAGCTATGTTTTATGGTGTTGTGTCAAGCCGCAACTGCATGATTGGAAGTGGAATTATAGTAATGGGGGTCACTGTTGTTTTGCTTCCATTTACTACTCCAGAAACAACTGCTTTATTTGGAAATAAAAAGGCGAGATTTATCGGAAGAATATTAGGTATGATACTTATAGCGGTTGGAATATGGATAGGGTTTATTTGATGACAGCTTCAGTTTTGGGAGCAAGTTAATCAGAAGTTGAGAGGAGGTCTCTGTAATGTTTATATTTTTATCCGTGTGTTCACTTTTAGTACCGTTATCTATGATTATATTGGGATATATGTGGAAAGGTAAGCCTCCTAAAGATCGGCAGGGGAGTTCGGGATATCGAACTACTATGTCAAGGATGAATGATGAAACATGGAGATATGCACACAGGTGTTGGGGCTGGATAAACTTTGTTTTAGGAATCATCCTGGTGATACTATCGATTTTTATTTTGATTTTAACGAAAGATGATACAAACTTTGAAATGATTTCTGTTTATTTGGTGTTTTTACAATTAGGAATTATGGTGCTTACAATTATTCCGACAGAATTTTTGCTGCATAAACATTTTACAAAGCAAGGAATGAAAAAATAGCTAACTTCCGATTGGCGGAAAAGAAATCGGTATTTGGAGGAGTTTCTTATTTATGAAAAAAGGAATAAACAAACCAATCTTATTTTATATTGCATCAGTTCTGTTTTTCATAGCGTCAGCTATTGGCTTTACGAGTGGAAATGAAAATTCTATGGCTATAGTATGGTTATGTCTTGGTTCCTCATTTCTTTGCCTAGGTTCGACGCATAAGAAAAAGGAAAACAATACAGATGATAAATAATTTCATGCTTGTATTGCTGGAAAATCGGGATTCATCGAGTCCTTTTGTGATTTGCAACTGCTGGTTGACAGATTTACAGCCTGAAATGGTGGAATGCAAACAGCAAAACTGCTATATTTAGCTCATAAAATCTGCAAAAGGAGGAAAAAATGATTTTAGCTGATAAGATTACAGAGGAAAGAAAAAAGAATGGATGGTCACAGGAAGAACTAGCTAATCAGTTGGGTGTATCCAGACAGGCAGTATCTAAGTGGGAAAGTGCAGGAGCTGTTCCAGATTTGCAAAGAATTTTACAGATGTCGGAGCTTTTTGGTGTTAGTACAGATTACCTATTAAAAGATGAAATGAAAGCAGAAAATATCACCTATCACGAAAGTACTGAAAGCTATGCAGAACCGTTGAAAAAAGTAACTATGGAGAATGCAAATGAATTTCTTGACATGAAAAGAAATGGATCCAAAGTAGTGGCAAACGCAACAAGTATGTGTATCTCAAGTCCAATATTATTGATTGTTCTTGTGACAATGGCAGAAGATGGCGTATTTCATGTTTCAGAATCTCTGGCAACAGCATTTGGATGTGTTTTTTTGCTTGGAATGGTTGCGGCAGCCGTCTTTTTGTTTATTACATATGGAATGCGTGAATCTCATATGGAACATTTTGAAAAAGAATGCTTTGAAACAGAGTATGGTGTATCTGGAATGGTACGAGAAAAAAAAGATTCCTATGAACCAATTTTTATCAGAGGAACAGCTGTTGGGGTAATGCTTTGTATACTGGCAGTGATTCCGACAATTATTGCCGGATCCATGGAAGCGTCTGACTATTACTGTGGTCTTTCCGTTGGATTACTGCTATTCATACTTGCAATAGGAGTGAATCTGTTGGTTCGTGTTGGGATGGTAAAAAGCAGTTACGATACCCTTCTTCAGGAAGGCGAATATACAAAAGAAGAAAAATTGTTTAAGAAAAAGACGGACACGTTTTCTGGTGTATATTGGTGCTTGACTACAGCGATTTACCTTGCATGGAGCTTCTGGACGATGAGCTGGGATATTACATGGATTGTATGGCCGGTTGCAGGTGTTTTGTTTGCAGCATTGCTTGGTGTGGTGAAAATGGTGTTAAAGAATGGCAGTGAAACTTAGCACTATATTTAAGATGGAATTAAGTTTATTTTCCGCATATTATACTCATCCAGAAATTCCAGTTCGCGTTGGTGGCTATTTCTAATAGAAAAAGAACTTTTTGACATTTACACAGCTGCGTGATAATATGATTATAGAAAAAGAGTGCTACCGATAGACGGTTAGTCCGATATATGATGTGACAAAAATTGCCGCCTAGTTTACCAGACCGGGGTGGCTATTTTTGTGGCTTATTATTATCCTTGCCAAAGATATATCCAAGACCAAAGCAGGTTAAGCTGAAGCAGTAATGCTATTTCAGGAAATTCAGGCGGTTACCATATGATATGGATTGCGGGAATGTATTGTATGGAATGCTCCGTGGATATTATAGTTGGGAACTTTTGCCCCTAACATTATAAAAATCGATTATGGAGGTAAATATCAAGATGAAACTTGATGAATTTACAGGAATGATGACAGGACATTTTGATAACAAGGAGCAGTTTGATAAGATGCAGGCGGAAGGGAAAACATATCCATATGCCGAGCATGTAAATACAATCTGCAATGACAAAATAAAAAATCTTCCGGAGGATTTCAATGGCAGATTTGTTGTTGAAGAAAGCTACTATGAAACGAATGGAAAACGTCATGCATCACCACATCTTTTTCTTATTACAGAAACAGAACAGGGAATTTTACTTTCCTCTTATGAAATTCCAGAAGGAGAAGATAAGAAGATATTTTCATACGCATCCATGAAGAAGGTTGATTACGCGGAACTGAAAAAATCCGAAAAATTCACTCCTGCACTTTACCATGAAAAGGACGGAATCTGGGAAGGTGGCAGTATAAGCCAGTTCTCGCCGGTAATGATATTTAAACTTTGGGAAAAGTTTTCCGATCGTTGTCTGGAAGTATCTGAAAGTATGGAAGTTAACGGGAAGAGAACTTTTGGATATGATGAACCAATCATTTATAAAAGGGTATAATCAAAGAGCGGCAGATTACAGAAAGCCTTTTTCAAACACGCTCTAATACAGAAATTAGCTCAATGGAGAGTAATGATATGGATAAAACAGATGAAGGTTTACTTGGAAATGAGAAAATCGAGGATGCAATCGCGGCACTTCAGCAGCAGCCAACGCAAGAATTGCTGGCTCATGCACTGACCGTGGTACGAAGACGCATGCGTGAAAACGGTCAGGTAATCATCGCCGTAGAGCCAAACGGGGCAGCTGGTCAGATGAAATTACAGGCAGTAAAAACCTCCGACGGAAAGAACTGGTGGGCGGTTTTTACCAGCTTCGACGAAGAATTGAAAGGCGGCAAAAGTGTTATGTCAACCTTTATGACAGACATTGGAAAATTACTTGAGGCAGCGCTGTCCGAGGAAGAAATCAGCGGCGTGATCATCAATCCCTGGAACAGGACATTGATGCTGGACAAGACATTGATTCGGATCGTGCTTGGAGATGTGATACAGTAAGTTACTGAAAAAGAGAAGAGGAACTGCACGCCCCACTTTGCGGTATATTTCACCCGAATTCGGTTGCCGTAGCCCGCTACGACGCCCTCACCCGGGCGAAATCTCCCACAAATTGTGACGCACATCTTGCAGAAAGCCTTTTTCAAACACGCTCTAGAGTGTGTACAGAATAGGTTTGTGTGAAAAATGCCAGGTAAGAAAATAAAAACGTTTCTTCTGTCCATTGGATAGAGCAGAGCGTGAAAATTCTGCCTGGCAATTTTTTTATTATTAAAATTATTGACAAACGATAATTTTAAGCTATAATTAAATTATAAATTATCGTTTTCCAATAATTCTTATAAACCAGTTAGAGAAATCTATAGTAAAGGATTAAATAGTTTAATCCAGCACGATAGCGGATTTTCTCGATATCGGCAAAAGGAGGTTCCCCATGAAAGAAAGACATTTATTTACCCTCTTATCTGTGGAAGCGGCCGCCTGCGTCCTGTTCTGTATTTTACAGCGCAGCTTATCCGGCCTGTTTTCCACCTTGATCGCATTCCCTTTTGAGCAGATCGGAGCTGGCCTGCGGGTTCTGTCGCTGTCTGGGGCTGTAGGAAATGTGGTCGCAATCATCTTATACATGCTGTTGGGAATTATCCCTGCTGGAATTTGGGGATTCCTGCACTGGCGCAAGAAATCAGAACCCCTGGATTTCATGCTTCTGGTTATCAGCGCTCTTCTTTTCGTAACCCTATACTACATGATCAATCCTGGACTTTTGTCCATCGGAGTACCAGGCACCGGGAAATGGTCCCTGGGAAGTACCTTCTATTCCGTCCTTCTGGGTTACCTGCTTATCCGCATTTTGCTTTATTATAAGAATGCAGGAACGGAGAAACTGCAAAAGGGACTTTGGTTCCTTCTTGGCACTGTGAGCGTGGTATTGGTGTACGGCATCTTTGGACAGGAGCTGGGAGGGCTGCTTCAGAATCTGGAAACGGTACAGAAGGGAAATACAGGCATAGAGCTAAGCGATGGATTTTTTACTTTTTCCAACCTTACCCCCACCTATGTTTTTCTGTTCCTCCACTTTGCAGTCCGTATTCTGCCTTATGTACTGGATATTATAGTTGTTTTCCTGGCGAGAAGGCTTCTGGCTGCAATGAAGGAAAACCTGTATCAGGAAGAGAGTGTAAAACTGGCGGAAAAACTTTCCCACTTTTGCGTGTGGACCTTAGCATCCACTATTGGGCTGGGTGCGGTATTTAACCTACTACAATTGTTTTTCCAGAGTAGCCTTTATCAGCTTGAGTATGTGGTGGCGGTCCCGGTATTTTCCCTGGCCTTTGTGCTGGCAGTGCTGTTGTTTGCAAAGTATATAAGGGAAATGCAGAGACTGAAAGAGGATAATGACCTGTTTATTTAAGCGTATGGAGATATATAAATGATAGCCGGACTGCAAGTGTCTTGATTCGTTATATAGGAAGAAGCAAGGGTATTCAGGTAACGACTCTTAATTTAATATCGTTGACTATTTAATATGGAGCAATTTGCAATAATGAAAGGAAATGATTTATGGCAATAAAAGTATGCCTTGAAGACGTATTGAAAGAGCGGGGAATGACGTCCAAGGAATTGTGCAGCCTGGTAAACATCACAGAAGCCAACCTGTCCGTCCTCAGAAGCGGAAAGGCCAAGGGCGTGCGGTTCCACACCATTAACCGGATCTGTTATTTCCTGCAATGCGATGTTGGCGATATCTTAAAATTTGATGGAAATCTGGAGGAGGACGAAAATGAAGATTAGGAAATCAAAATATCACCAAAAATCGGTTAAGGTGGTCCATTGCGGTGCTCTCATCTGGAGAAAATTTTCCACAAATTGTGATGCACATCTTGCAGAAAGATTTTTGAAGGGACGGGAGAACAATCATCTGTTAAAAAGTTTGTTCAAATTATCGGTTATTTTCATGGCCTTTACAGCCAGCGGCTGTACTCTTGCAGTCCCAGAAGCCGGCACAGATGGAAACGGTGACCGCCTGATCGGCGCCTTTATCACCTCCGAATATCTGGACCTATATGATATGGAAGGCTATCTGAACGACCATGCCGCCTCCCTTATGAACAACAGCAGTATCACCATAGGAAATGACAGCCGTTATGAGGGGAAACTTGTGGCAACTGTGGATAAAGAAGGTGCCCAGTCTTCTTCTGAGTGGAAAATTTCCTTTGGAGACATAAAAGGAGAATACATTTTAATGCCAGTGACCGAAGATGAGGATGGAAATACATCTGTAGGAAATCTTTGCTCCGACGGAGTAGGAGATCCGTATTTGAACTACAACGTTACCGATGATGGAGAAACACAGGAAATCAGCGCCACTGTTTACCAGGTCTCTGGCAAGTCAGAACACACCCAGTATGTAAATCCGGTTTTCCAGAAAGAAAACGGGGAAATTTATGCCATGGCTGGAAACGGCTATTCCAACGGTGTGGGAGGCTCAGAAGGAAACACTATGGCAGCTACCCTTTCCGGTGAAACTACTACAGTGGAAAATGGAAAGACTAAGACAGAAGGCTGTAAAGTGACGGTTCAGTTTGCCACTATGTACAAGCCAGTGCGGACCATCATTTATCAGATGAATGAGGCGAATCAGATATTGAAACAGACTGCCTATAAGCCATCTGAGGTGCCGGATAGCTTGAGGGTAGAAGCAGACACTGCCTATATTCTGGCGGAAATCAGAAAGGAAGATACTTCAGGCAAAATGGTGACAACCAGGACAATCCTGAATTTGAATTCGTCAGAGGATGAGGAAACGCAGTACCTGGAGACTTGGTATCCCCTGGATAATGGGCTGATTAGCAAAAAAGATGTAGAGATTGAATATTGAATAAAAATGCCAGGAAAATTAACCTGGCATTTTTTGCGCAATATGAACTTTCATTGCTATTTAATGTGTTGGTCGTTATTCCGGACGCGATTTCACAATGTATATTCACCGCCGCGCGTCGCAACGTTCCAGCAAGCTAATGACTAACTACGACTAAGACGCTCAGGAAAGCCTTCGCGCCTAAGTCTCCGTAAGTCATGGATCTCGCCTCCACTAAAACCGCTCCTGAAATGCGCGGCTTGCGAATATACATTGCAAAATCGCTGGTTACTGGAAAGGGAAGAAAGAAACAGTAAC
>NZ_JADPEX010000049.1:0-13413 GCF_015668065.1 Ruminococcus sp. 1001713B170207_170306_F1
ATCAATATAACAAGCCCCAGCAAAAAGCCGGGGCTAATACTTCAATTATTTTAGGACATTTTCAAAAACGCTTGACAGCCACTGCTGCAAAACAGCAAAAAAATTTAATGTATTGTCAAGCCGGCGTTACTGTTCACTGGTAACATTCCGCGAGGTGTTTTTTGTGAACAAAGTTCACAGAAAACCCGAGAATTGCGGCGCGAAATCATGCGAATGCATGATTTCTGTGCATCGCGAAGCGCGTTACTGGTCACGGAGTGAACAGTAACAAGCCGGCTCCAGAAATATCTGGTTGCAAATTACTTGTTGTGTCAGAACGGGAAATATTATATAATATAAACAAACTTGCCCCGCGATTTTTACGCTGCCCAGACGTAACAGAACAGCGGTCACTGCTCACTTTGTGATCAGTAACGAACAGAGCTCGCGGATCAAATTTCAAAATGTAGTTTTTACTGGAGCGCGTAGCTTGCTGGAATGATTTTTGAAACACGCTCTAGAGACACAGAAATGGAGGGTACTATGATTAAAAGAATCGGCTTATTAACAAGCGGCGGTGACTGTCAGGCATTAAATGCCACCATGCGGGGAGTTGTAAAAGGGCTTACAAACAGCATTGATGACCTGGAAGTTTACGGATTTGATGATGGATATAAGGGACTGATCTACGGCAAATACCGTATGCTTACATCCAAGGATTTTTCCGGAATCCTTACACAGGGCGGAACTATTCTTGGAACATCCAGACAGCCGTTTAAGCTTATGCGCGTACCGGATGCCAATGGACTGGACAAGGTAGAGGCTATGAAGCAGACTTATTACAAGCTTTGTCTTGACTGTCTTGTAATCCTCGGAGGAAACGGAACCCAGAAAACAGCCAACCTCTTAAGAGAAGAAGGTTTGAATATCATCCATCTGCCTAAGACCATCGACAATGATATCTGGGGTACAGATATGACATTCGGGTTCCAGAGTGCAGTAAATATTGCAACAAACGCTATCGACTGCATTCATACAACAGCAGCATCCCATGGCCGTGTATTTATCGTAGAAGTTATGGGACACAAGGTAGGAAGCCTTACTCTGCACGCAGGAATTGCCGGCGGAGCAGATATTATCCTGATTCCGGAAATCCCATACGACATTGAGAAAGTAGTTGCAGCTATCCAGAAGAGATCTAAAGCTGGCAAGCGTTTCACCATTCTTGCAGTGGCAGAAGGCGCCATTTCCAAAGAGGATGCCCTTCTTTCCAAGAAAGATTACAAGAAAAAGCTGGAAGACCGCGCGAAGAAGTATCCTTCCGTATCCTATGAAATTGCAGACAAGATTACCCAGAAGCTTGGTTCTGAGGTACGCATTACAGTTCCGGGACATACACAGCGAGGTGGGGCACCATGTGCATATGATCGTGTGCTTTCCACAAGAATCGGAGCAGGAGCAGCAGAGGCTATTCTGGACGGAGAATATGGCATCATGATCGGTATTGTAAATGGCAAAATCAAGAGAGTACCTCTTGAAGAATGTGCCGGCAAGCTGAAAATGGTTTCTCCGAAAGACCAGACCGTTAAGGCTGCAAAGCAGATCGGAATCAGCTTCGGCGATTGATTCCCTGCTGTTAGAAAGGAGTTTCCATAAATGAGCTATACTGCTCTATACCGGAAGTTCAGACCGGATAATTTTGACGATGTCAAGGGACAGGATCACATTGTAACTACCCTGACCAATCAGATCAAGCATAACCGTATTGGTCACGCGTATCTGTTTTGCGGCACCCGAGGAACCGGTAAGACTACCGTTGCAAAAATACTGGCAAAAGCAGTAAATTGCCAGCATCCGGTAAATGGAAGTCCCTGTGGTGAATGTGACATGTGTAAGGCGATACAGGCTGGCACCTCCATGAACGTGATCGAGATCGATGCAGCGTCCAATAACGGCGTTGACAATATCCGTGAGATCCGTGAGGAGGTGGCCTATCGTCCTACTGAAGGAAACTATAAGGTATACATTATCGACGAGGTTCACATGCTTTCGACAGGAGCGTTTAATGCTCTTCTGAAAACACTGGAGGAACCTCCGTCTTATGTTATCTTCATTCTTGCCACCACAGAGGCCCACAAGATACCGATCACTATTTTGTCCAGATGTCAGCGATACGATTTTCACCGCATCACTATTGATACCATTGCGGCAAGGCTGGATGAACTTCTGAAAATCGAAGGCGTAGAGGCAGAAGAAAAAGCCGTCCGTTATGTGGCAAAAGCCGGAGACGGTTCCATGCGAGATGCACTAAGCCTTCTGGATCAGTGCATTGCCTTTTATCTGGGGCAGACACTGACTTATGACAAAGTCCTGGAGGTTCTGGGAGCTGTGGATACGGAAGTGTTCAGCAAGCTTTTGCGAAAAGTGCTCCAGGGAGATGTGACAGGTGCGATACGCACTCTTGAGGATTTGATCATAGGCGGAAGAGAGCTTGGACAGTTTGTGGGAGATTTTACCTGGTACATGCGTAATCTCCTTCTGGTAAAAACCTCCGAGAATCCGGAGGAAGCCATTGATGTATCATCTGAGAATCTGAAACTTCTAAGGGAAGAAAGTGAGATGGTGGATGTAGAAACGCTGATGCGCTACATCCGTATTTTTTCTGACCTGTCCAGTCAGATCCGCTATTCCACCCAGAAGCGTGTTCTGGTGGAGATTGCTCTGATCAAACTGTGCCGTCCGGCGATGGAGACCAATCTGGATTCTGTTCTGGATCGTCTTCGTGTTCTGGAACAGCGCATGGACGAGCGGCCTGTTCAGCAGGTATTTGTCCAGCCGGGAGCCACTGGCAGCGCCGGAAGTACAGGAGCCGGATCGGATGGCAGTGCAGAAGCCATGGCAGCAGCACCTGAGAAAGCGGCACCCGAGGATCTGCAGAAGATTGTAGCCAGCTGGAAGGTGATCGTAGGTCAGACCAGCGGCATTTTCAAACAGATGCTCCAGAAGTCTATTCCCAAATACAATGGCCAGACCGGTGAACCGGTTCTCTACATCGAATTCCAGGATTTCCTTGGAAAAACCTATGTAGATAATCCGGAAGCAGAGGAAGAACTGAAGAATATCATCCTGGCCCAGACTGGCAAGAGTGTAGAACTTAAGATGGTGGTGGCAAAAGAGCACAACCATACCAATCTTGCCAAGGTTACTGTAGATCAGGCTCTCCGGGAGAATATCCATATGGATGTTGTTGTGGAGGAAGATCCTGACGATGCAGAAGATTAAGAGTGTTGCTGTTTAATTTTTGTGCAGTAACATAAGAGTTGCCGTGAAAGCGACGAACGAGAAGTAAATTAATAATATTTGCAGAAAATGTGAATATTGTTATGAAAAATGATTTTTGCTGCCGCAAATGTTATAGAGCCTGTTTGAAAAATCAGAAATGCGGAATCCAGCATGAGATCAGAACAGTTAAAGGAGGACTTTGTAATGGCAAAGCGTGGAGGATTTCCAGGCATGGGTATGCCGGGAAACATGAATAACCTTATGAAGCAGGCGCAAAAAATGCAGCGCCAGATGGAAGAGAACCAGAAAGCTCTCGAGGAGAAAGAGTTTACTGCAGCAGCCGGTGGCGGAGCTGTAGAAGTAACTATCTCAGGTAAGAGAGAAGTGACCAAGGTGAAGCTTGCGGAGGAAGTTGTAGATCCGGATGACATCGAGATGCTTGAAGATCTTATTGTTGCAGCAACCAACGAAGCACTTCGCAAGGTTGAGCAGGAGAACCAGGCTGTAATGTCCAAACTTACAGGAGGTCTGGGAGGACTTGGTGGGGGTCTTCCATTCTGATGGAATACTACAGCAGTCATATCAATAAACTGATCGAGCAGTTTTCCCATCTTCCGGGAATCGGGGCAAAATCTGCCCAGCGCCTGGCTTTTCATATTATGAATATGCCAAAGGAACAGGTACAGCAGCTTACCAATGCCATCACCGATGCCCGGATGAACGTACAGTACTGTAAGTGCTGCTACACCCTTACGGATAAAGAAATGTGCCCAATCTGCAGCAATCCCAAAAGAGATCACAGTACGATTATGGTAGTGGAGAACACAAGGGATCTTGCTGCTTATGAAAAAACCGGTAAATTTGACGGAGTTTATCATGTACTTCACGGCGCAATATCCCCTATGCTGGGAATTGGTCCGGATGATATCAAGCTGAAAGAGCTGATCATGCGACTTCAGGGAGATGTAAAAGAAGTGATCATTGCCACCAACTCCAGTCTGGAGGGAGAGACTACAGCAATGTATATCAGTAAGCTGATCAAGCCCACCGGGATCAAGGTCAGCCGTATTGCCAGTGGTGTGCCAGTAGGCGGTGACCTGGAATACATTGATGAGGTTACCCTGCTTCGGGCACTGGAGGGCAGGGTAGAACTGTAAGATGGCAGGAGGTGATTTTTGTGGCACGCAAAAAAGTGACTTCATCAGATGTGGCAGAGAAAGCAGGAGTTTCCCAGGCAACGGTTTCCATGGTTCTGAACCATAAGTACAATGTTTCTTTTTCCCGAGAAACAGTGGAAAAAGTGGAAAGCGCGGCCAGAGAACTGGGCTATCAGCTTCCGGGCCACAAAAATAAAAAAGAGAACAAAAAGGAAAAAATGATTGTTGTCTTTTGCCCAACTATTACCAGCCCTTACTATGTGATGCTCCTTCAGGGAATCGAGGCGGTAGCCAACGAGCGTGGCTACGGAGTTTTCATCTGCAATACCCAGCGTGATGCCAGGCTGGAAGAGAAGTATCTGCGCATGATACGCGCCATGGCACCCCAGGGGATCATTTATGCCTGCAATCCCCACCCGGACTATATCAGCCAGGTAGAAGAGATGGCAAGAAGCATTCCGCTGGTCATCATTAGCAACAAAGAAAAAATCAGTACAGTAGATGCTATTAATCAGGACAACACAGAAGTGGGACGACTTATGGCGAGGCATCTGCTGGATCTGGGACATCAGGATGTGGCCTTTATTACGCCGCCGCTTACCAGAAGACAGTGGCAGCGTTCCAAACGAGTGGATGGTTTTGTCCGTGAGTTTGAGAAGGCTGGGCTTTCCGGACATGTGATCATCCGGGCTGCTGACGAATCCGTTGACCGTCGCAATCCTAAGACGGATTCCGAGTATTCTATGGGCTATGCCCTGACCAGGTCTCTTCTGGAGGATGGCAGCAGATTTACTGCCATTGCCGGACAGAATGACATGATGGCCATTGGTGCTGTGGATGCTCTTCAGGATGCCCGTCTGAGAGTGCCGAAGGATGTATCTGTGATCGGCTGCGACAATATTTTTTATTCCGGAATTCGCAGAGTGTCACTGACTACCATTGATCACTTCGTTGATCTGAAGGGCAGGGATGCCTGTGACATTATCATCCGGAAAATCGATACAGGCATCCGTTTCGGGGAAGGCATCCGTCCCACAAGTGTATATAATATTGAGTATAATCCCAAGATTATTGTGCGAAAAACCACCGGTTATGCACGTATGGATAAACCGGATCCCATAAACGAAAAATCCGAAGAAAATAAGTTTAAATAAATAATTTACTGGAAATTATTAGTAATAATTTAAAAAAAACATCTGGTAAAATTGCTGGAAAAACTGATTGATACAGTAGAAAATTGATTGATACCATACTAACAAACTATAGAATGATTAATAATAGATGAAATTATTAATTGAAATTTTATTAATAATTTGCTCTCTGCCTTGACCTGTAAATGAAGTCTGCTATAATGAAAGCATATGAACAGTGCAAGATAAAGGAAGCGCTGCAACGCTCTAGTCTAATTCATTTAGGAGGAAGAAATCATGAAATTTTTTATTGACACAGCAAAAGTAGAGGATATTAAGGCAGCTAACGATATGGGAATTATCTGTGGCGTAACTACAAATCCATCCCTGATCGCGAAAGAGGGAAGAGATTTCAACGAAGTAATCAAAGAAATCACAGAGATCGTCGATGGACCGATCAGCGGCGAGGTTAAAGCTACTACAACAGATGCAGAGGGAATGATCCGTGAGGGACGTGAGATTGCTAAGATCCATCCAAACATGGTTGTAAAAATTCCTATGACATGCGAAGGTCTGAAAGCAGTTAAAGTTCTTTCAAAAGAAGGTATCAAGACAAATGTAACTTTGATCTTCAGCGCTAACCAGGCACTTCTTGCAGCAAGAGCTGGTGCTACATATGTATCTCCATTCCTTGGAAGACTGGATGACATCTCTACAGACGGTGTTGAGCTGATTCGCCAGATCGCTGATATGTTTGCAGTTGCAGGCATCGATACCGAGATCATCGCAGCAAGTGTTCGTCATCCAATGCATGTAACACAGTGTGCACTTGCAGGTGCTGATATCGCTACTGTACCATTTAAAGTACTTGAGCAGATGACTCATCATCCGCTGACAGACGCTGGTATTGTTAAATTCCAGAATGATTACAAGGCTGTATTTGGAGAATAATTAACCGAGAAATTATTTTACGTAAGAATTCAATCCGGTTGTGATTCGCACATCATGATATCAAGGGAAATAATAAGGAGAATTGAAAATGGAGAATTTAGAGCTTCAGAAAGTTGCCAACGAAGTCCGCAAAGACATCGTAACAGCACTGCATGCTGCTAAAGCTGGTCATCCAGGCGGATCTTTATCAGCAGCAGATTTATTTACTTATCTTTATTTTGAGGAAATGAATATTGATCCTAAGGATCCGAAGAAAGCAGATCGCGACCGTTTTGTCCTTTCCAAAGGTCATACTGCACCAGGTCTGTATTCTGTACTGGCTGAGAGAGGTTATTTCCCGAAAGAGGATCTGGTGACACTTCGTCATCTCGGATCTTACCTTCAGGGACATCCGGATATGAAGCATATTCCTGGCGTCGATATGTCCAGCGGTTCCCTTGGACAGGGAATCTCTGCAGCGGTTGGAATGGCACTTTCTGCAAAATTATCAAATGACAGCTATCGTGTATACACACTTCTTGGAGACGGCGAGATCCAGGAGGGTCAGGTATGGGAAGCTGCAATGTTTGCAGGAGCAAGGAAACTGGACAATCTTGTAGTGATCGTTGATAACAATGGTCTTCAGATCGATGGTAAAGTTGAGGACGTATGCTCCCCATACCCGATCGATAAGAAATTCGAAGCATTCAATTTCCATGTAATAAATGTAGCTGATGGAAATGACATGGCGCAGCTGCGCGTTGCTTTTGACGAGGCAAAGACTGTGAAAGGAATGCCGACTGCGATCGTTATGAAAACAGTAAAAGGCAAAGGGGTATCTTTCATGGAGAACCAGGTTGGCTGGCATGGAAAAGCTCCGAACGATGAAGAGTACGCACAGGCTATGGCAGATTTGGAAAAGGTAGGTGAAGCATTATGTCAGAAGTAAAGAAGATTGCCACCAGAGCAAGTTATGGTAACGCTCTTGTAGAACTTGGAAAAAAACATGATGATCTGGTTGTTCTGGATGCTGACCTTGCTGCAGCTACACAGACCGGAATCTTTAAGAAAGCATTTCCGGAGCGCCACATCGACTGCGGTATCGCAGAGTGCAACATGATGGGAATTGCTGCCGGAATCGCAACAACTGGAAAAGTGCCTTTCGCAAGTACTTTCGCTATGTTTGCAGCAGGACGTGCCTTTGAGCAGGTTCGCAACTCTGTTGGATATCCGAAGCTGAATGTTAAGATTGGTGCTACCCACGGCGGAATTTCCGTTGGTGAGGATGGTGCTACACACCAGTGCTGCGAGGATTTTGCACTTATGCGTACAATTCCTGGAATGATTGTTGCATGCCCGTCTGATGATATTGAAGCAAAAGCAATGGTAGAGGCAGCTTATGAGCATGTGGGCCCTGTTTACATGAGATTTGGCCGTCTTGCTGTTCCGGTTATCAATGATAACCCGGATTATAAATTTGAACTTGGCAAAGGTATTGTTCTCCGTGAGGGAAAAGACCTTACCATTATTGCAAACGGACTTTGCGTAGCTCCGTCTCTGGAAGCAGCTGCGAAACTGGCTGAAGAAGGAATCGAAGCAAAGGTTATTAACATCCACACCATCAAACCTCTCGATGAGGAACTTGTTGTAGCAGCTGCCAAAGAAACAGGCAAAGTTGTTACTGTTGAAGAGCATTCCATCATCGGCGGCCTTGGTGGTGCTGTATGCGAGTGCCTTGCTGAGAAAGCTCCTGTACCGGTTAAACGTATTGGTATCAATGATGTTTATGGAGAGTCCGGCCCGGCTGTTGCTCTTCTTGAGAAATACGGTCTTGATGCAGCCGGTATCTATAAACAGATCAAAGCATTTATCTAATTGGCTGTACCTTTCCTATATGGTGCTGGCGCCGGCAGGCGTTATGTCTGTTTTTACAGAAAACCTTTTGGAAATTCAAAAAAGTGATATGCTAAATAAGCATACGGCAAATGGAAGTGAAAGCTTCTGTTTGCCGTATTGTTATATAAAATTTCCGAGAATCCCCTGTGCAATGGTGTCAGCCAGCGTGATCACAGTGGACAGTCTTGTTGTCTGTAAAGTCAGATATTCCAGAATTCCTGCAATATTTACAATTCCAGTAATATAAATATCCCCCACAGGCGGCAGATCTTTCTGAACAGCCGCACCTGGGTAAAGAGAGCCGTTTCCGATTGTCACATAGCCCAAATGTCTTTCATCGCCTAGAGACGCGTCTATAGCAATTACAAGGGCAAACGGATGGTTCTTTGAAATAAAGTCCGTTATATCGGACAGATTGACGGCATGAACAGGCTGACTTAATGTACCGTAGACAAAAATTCCTGGAAGCTGATGCTGACTTAAACGATAGCCCACATAAGGTCCCAGACAGTCTCCGGTTACCCGGTCACTTCCAATGCACAAAAACACAATTTCAGTCCAGTCCCGTTTATGACGCTTAATACATTTTCCCAGAAGCCGTGCAATTTCTCTGGAAGAATCTGGTTTTTGGGTATTTACATAAAAAGGCATAAAAGTTCTCCTGCTTTAAAAATTTCATAAATAAGCAAACTTGCCCGATTACTTATGAACGATAATTTGCAGCTGCAGCTGTCTGATATAATCCATCTTATCCTATATCTGGAAAAAATATGCACCTGGCTGAGTACAAAAAAACATATCGAAATCTATATGCTGCACTTTACGTGACATTCTGCCGGAATTCAATTGCAGCAGTTCGCTGTACCCTTCATCCCGACAAATATTTCCTTTGCAAAAACTGTCGCAAAATTCTGTGAAACAGGTCTTATATTCCGCTAAAATCTGCATTTCTCATGTGATATTCTCATACCCGAAGGGGTGATGTGACTATGATAGAAGTTATCTACAAAGAAGAGAAACAGGAGGCGAAAAATGGGGAAAATCTTTTTAATCTGCCGAGAAATATACGTCAGGTAGGATTGACAACCGGAAATATGCGTATTTATATTGAAGATTACGTATACACATTTCTGACAAGGCTTGCCAGGAATGCGGTCGGTTCCGGAAAAGAACAAGGCTGTGTAGCTGTTTTTACAGGCGAAACAAAATGGAACAATGGTATAACCTATCTTTTCATCCGGGGAGCTTTGATGGTGGAAGATATGGAAGCTGCATCAGATCATATTGATTTCTCTGAAAAAATATGGGCAAAAATACAGGAAGACCAGGCAAAATATTTTCCGGGACAGGAAATAACAGGCTGGTTTTTTTCGCGCCCTCAGATGTATATGGAAACAGACGAATTGCTGACCCGAATCCATCTTCGGTATTTTGGCGGTGAAAAAGTGCTTATGCTTATGGAACCTGCAGAAAAAGAAGAAGCTTTCTTCTTCTTTGAAAATGGCCTTATGGTCCGGCAGCGGGGATATTACATTTATTATGAGAAAAATCCGCTGATGCAGGAGTACATGATTGAAAAAAATAAAGATTTTGCGCCGGAATTTACAGAAAATGTGTCTGACGAGGCGGTTGTATCTTTTCGGAAAATCATCCGGAACAAGAAAACAAAGAAAGCAGAAAAGACAGAGGAAAAGCCCCAGGAGGAAATGGAGCGTACCTCTGTTTTTTCATATGCAGCAACGGCCTGTCTGGTACTTGCTGTATTAGCTGTAGGTGCGGGCTTTTACAGAAATTACGGTGGCTTGCCGGTGCAGCCTGAAGATGATTATGCAGTGACTGTTATGTCAGGAAAAACAGAGGAAGATGCATCAGAAGAAAAGCAGGCAGAAAATGACACGAATCAGATACAGGATGTTTCCAAACAGGAGAAAAGTCCGGAAGAGCAGTTGGAAAGAAATGCTTCGGTGACTCCCCAAATAACGCAGGAAGCCGCCGATACAGAAATAAGTGATGAAACCGGGAATAGCTGGCAGGACAGCGAATCTGATTTTGCAAATGAGGCGGAAGCAGCAGAACAGATAAAAGCTGAGGAGCCGGCAGAAACGGTGGATCAGACGGAAACTTTTTCCCAGGAAGCTGATGAACGGAAAATAAAGAAACAGAGCACCAACGTAGAAGAACAGACGGATTCCAGTGCACAGACCTCATCTGACGGTATATACGAAACTTATGTGATCAAACCAGGCGATACTTTATACCAGATCAGTATTTCCCATTATGGAAATATGGATGCCATCCCGGAAATCTGCCGCCTGAATAATCTGGAAGAAAACCAGGTGATTTATCCGGGGCAAATGATTGTATTACCTTGACCGGATGTGGTATAATCGAAAAAATAGAAAATACAAGGCAAGGTTAAATTATGGCAAACACATTCAAAAATATCAAAAAGAAACTGCGGCGGAAACGACTTCTGGCCGAGAAACGCCATCTGGAAAAAGCCCAGGCCGGAGCCGGTGGGAATGAAGCTGCGAGAAGAAAAATCAAAGCTGCTTTGCGAAGAAAGAAAGCTGTGCTGAAACCGGTTGCCGTGATACTGATTGCTGTATTTGTGGTCTTGGCAGGCTTTCTTTTTCTGGAAAAAAGAATTTACCGAAACTATAAAGTACAGGTGACCAGTGAGCAGGAGGATACTGTTTCCACCCAGTACACCTATCTGTCAGGTAAGATTCTGCGCTATAGTTCTGACGAGGTATCTCTGGTAAACAACAAGCTGGAAACTGTATGGTCCCAGACATATGACATGCAGAATCCCGTGGCAGATGTTTGCGGTGACTGTGCCGTGATTGCTGATAAAGATGGTACATCCATGGTTTTTCTTGACAAAAATGGAATTACCGGGACTGTATCTACTTCTTACAGTATTGTAAAGGCGAAAGTTTCCAAAACCGGAATGGCAGCGGCAATTCTGGATGGCGGCGACCACACCTGGATCAATTTTTACAATTTAGATGGAAGTCTTGTGGCAGAAAATCAGACTAATATTCAGGATCCTGGATATCCTATGGATGTGGCACTGGCAGATAATGGCGTTGTGATGATGGTGGCATATCAGTTTGTGGACAGCAGCGAGACCACCAGTTACATAGCTTTTTATAATTTCGGAGAAGTTGGACAGAATGAAGATGACCGTATTGTAAGCGGGTACACGTATGATGGAGTAGTAGTTCCGCAGATTCAGTATCTTGGCAGCAATGCAGTTGCACTTCGGGATGATGGATTTACCATATATTCCGGGCGTCAGATTCCCAAAGAACTGAAAACAGTCCAGGTTGAGCAGGAGATTATCAGTACTTTTTATGATGAAGACAACATTGGCCTGGTATTTAAAAATGACAGCAAAGACAAACAGTATACCATGCAGGTATATTCTTCTGCTGGCAAGCTGAAATTTAGCAAGGATTTTAATATTCCATATACCACTATCAGAATGAGTGATGATTATATTGTTATGTACAACAGTTCCCAGCTTTGCGTGTTGAATAGCAACGGTTCCGAGAAATATTTTGGAAGTGTGGATGGAACAGTGAAAGACTTTTTCAAATTGGGGTGGAATAAGTATTTGCTTGTTATGGATACTGGTGTAAATGTGATAAAACTCAGTTAAGGAGAATGAAATGGACATAAGCTGGACTTGGCTTGGCATTGTGGTGCTTGCACTGATTATTTTTGCATGCGCTTCCGGATTTCGCAGAGGCTTTGTAAAAGAAATCGTATCTGCTTTTTTTATGATCATATCCTTTCTCCTTGTATGGGTGATTAATCCATATGTAAATACATTTGTGAGAGAGTATACACCTGTTTATAATATTGTTCAGAGTAACTGCCAGGAACTGGTCATGGAACAGACAGGCAGCCAGAAAGCTCTGGATAAAGAAGAACAGACGCAGATAATGGAAAAAATGGAACTTCCGGACATATTGAAAACTTCTCTTATGGAAAATAATACTGCAGAGACATACCGCTATCTTGCAGTCAGTACGTTTGCGGAATATATAGCAGATTCGCTGGCTGTCATGATCGTAAATGGAATATCATTTCTTTTATCCTTTATAATTTCTGCAATCGTGATCAGACTGTTGAGTTATATACTGAATGTTCTGACAAATCTTCCTGTGATAAAGGGCGTGAATAAAATTGCCGGAGGTGTAGTGGGTGGTGCGAAGTGCATAATCTTTATCTGGATCGGGTTTCTGATCCTGACGCTGCTCTGTGATACCACGATTGGAAAACAGGGAATGGCTTTTGTTGAGCAGGATACAGTACTGAATTTCCTGTATAATCAGAATATATTTGTGAAAGTGTTTATGAGTGTTTTCTACGGAAATTGAGCACAAATGTCAAATAATGTAAAAAAATCAAAAAAATTGAAAAAAGGGGTTGACGAATGGCAACTCTGATGATATACTGAATCTCGCTTCTGAGGAAGCGGGATTTCATTTTGAAAAACTTCAAAAGTTTTTTAAAAGAAATTAAAAAAAGTTGTTGACAAACGAAAATGCTTGTGGTAATATAAACAAGCTGTCGGACAGACAACGACAGATAAACAACCTTGACAACTAAACAGTGAAACACATACGATTCTCGAAAATTCTTAACGAATCATCATTCGAATGAATGAACTTTTTATAACAGTAATGACGAGAGATAACTAAGCTAGTTGGTTGTCTTGAGTACATCAAACACTTTATCAGAGAGTTTGATCCTGGCTCAGGATGAACGCTGGCGGCGTGCTTAACACATGCAAGTCGAACGGGAAATACTTTATTGAAACTTCGGTCGATTTAATTTATTTCTAGTGGCGGACGGGTGAGTAACGCGTGGGTAACCTGCCTTATACCGGGGGATAACAGCCAGAAATGGCTGCTAATACCGCATAAGCGCACAGAACCGCATGGTTCGGTGTGAAAAACTCCGGTGGTATAAGATGGACCCGCGTTGGATTAGCTAGTTGGCAGGGCAGCGGCCTACCAAGGCGA